>CAYWFS010000001.1:0-76901 GCA_964457685.1 uncultured Ruminococcus sp.
GCGATGTCGGTGGACTGTGAAGCGAGCATATAGCGGAACATATAAGGGAGGTTGGCAAGCTTTTCGCCGAACTGGAATGTGAACTCGAACTTTCTGCCTTCCATGATGAGGTCGATCATTTCGGCGGTTTCACGGTCCTGAGAGTAACGGCTCTTGAGTGCCTGGTCATAGTAAGCGGGGAATACTGTCTTGTAGGATTCGGCAGAGAGAGCCGCAAATACAGTGCCTACCATTTCCTTGGAGTCTTCAGTTATAGTCTTCGGAATAGCGAATACGGAGAACTGGTCCCATGCGTTTGTATAGTAATTCTGCTGAGCTTCATCGAGCTTAGGCATAGGAAGAATACCGTATGTGTCTTCCATTTCGCCGAGGTATTCCGCTGTCTGCCAGAAGTAGAGCTGAGTCATAGCAACCTTGCCCTCTGCGAACTGGTTAGCAACATCGAGCCAGTCGGAGTTTATGTAGGAGTTTGCGTCGTATGTGAGAGCGATTGCCTTTTCGAGTGCGGTTATTGTCTTTTCGTTGAAGAATGTTATTTCAAACGAGCCGTCGTTGTTAATTGTTGCAACATCGAGGTCGAATGCAGCGAGCCACACGTCGGAGGGGTTAAGGTTGAGGGAGGTAGAGTAGCCGTGTAAGTCGTCTCTGTCGTTAGAACCATTACCGTTTGAGTCTTCATAGATACCGCTTGTAAGGGTAATCATGCTGTCTATAGTCCATTTTCCCTCGGATACCTGGTTGTAGAGGTCGGATGCGGCAACACCGTAGTTTTCCAAAAGATTCTGGTTGAAGAACATACCGTAGGTGTACTGGAGGGAGGAGATGGAAAGGTCACTGTTGATAGCAAAGAGCTTGCCGTTGATGGTTGCGGGGTCGTTTGCAAGCTGGTTGTACCAAGGCTGAGTGAGGTCGATGTTAGGCATATCGCACCAGTTGTAAAGTACGTTTGCGGTAATAGGTGTATATGCGGTGAAGTTCCAGAAGCTTACGATGTCGTATGCGTATGTACCGGATGTAACAACGGTCTTAACGTCATTGTAAGGGTAGCCGGATGTTATATACGATTCAATTTTTACATCAAAACGATCCTGAACACGAAGGTTACGGTCGTAAACAGCGTCATTTGTAGCTTCACCTGTGTATTCTTCGGAAAGAATTTCGTATTCCTTTGCCTGAACGGAAGCAACGATAAAGGACTTGCCGCCGAAAGTAGCATCGGGAAGGTTGTCGTCTATTGCGGCACGTTTTTCAAGCTCTGTAAGCTCTACTTCTTCGGTAGAATCGCCGGCTTCTGCGTTTGTGTTGTCTGTCTGGGTGGTTTGCTGTTTTTTCGTTTCTTCTGTGTCGCCGTTATCAGAACATGAGGTCATCGCAACTGACGAGAGCGTCAGAATAGAGAGCAGCAGAGATAAGTTGCGTTTTAACATTGGGGTGTCTCCCTTGAAATTTTTTTTGCATATGAGCTATGCTTGCGTATTTGACTCATTTGGTTCAAAATCATAAATATATGACGTAACATACCACAAAAAAGTCGCTAACGCTATTTTACAACACTTGAAACAAAAAGTAAAGTAGAAATTCAAAATTTGTCAAAAATTATTCGTTTTTTGTTCGGTTGTGCAACTCTGCGGTATGCTTTGAAGATACTGTGGGTTGCAAAAAGCGGATTGATTTGTCAAAATTGCAGAATTTTTTTGCAAAACAAAACCACAGTTGTAGCTTTGAGGTCACATTTAGCTTTCGAGAGCGTGACTGCCGTACTGTGGTTTCGGTTAATATTCGTTTTTTTATTTCAGCTTTGCGGTGAGGTCGAGAAGCTCAAGCTCCTTTTCAAATGTGGCAAGGCGAGTGTTTTCGTCAATTACAACAAGCTCACAGTCAAGGAACTTTGCAAGAAGTCTTATATCATCCGAGGTGAGATATGTGGATACGACTGCGTGGTGGGCACCTCCGGCGTAAATCCAAGCGGCGGCACCTGTTGCAAAGTCGGGTTTAAGCTTCCACATAAGTCTTGCAACGGGAAGATTCGGCATGGGCTTTGGCTGTTTGATAAGCCCTATTTCCGCACAAACGAGACGGAAGCGGTCACCGAGGTCAATGAGAGATACGGCAATACCGTCACCCTCGATTCCGTCGAATACGAGACGTGCAGGGTCTGCTTTTCCGCCGATTCCGAGAGGATGAACCTGGATCTCCGGCTTTGTTCCGGCGAATACTGGAGAAACTTCAAGCATATGTGCGGCAAGCTCGCATTCGTCTCCGGCTGTGAGGTCGTAGGTGTAGTCCTCCGTGAAGCCTGTAGAGCCGTTTCCGCCTGCCATCTTCATGAGAACTGCGGAAAGGGAAGCGGTCTTGTAGTCACCCTCGGGTCCGAAGCCTATTCCCTTTGCCATGAGATTCTGTGCGGCAAGTCCGGGGAGCTGTTCGAGTCCGCAAAGGTCTTCAAATGTATCGGTAAATGCTCCTATATTGTGCTGTGCGATAAACTTGTCGAGAGCCGCCTCGTACTTTGCCTGTGTGCGAACGGCATTGAGATTATCGGTCGCAAGGGTGTATTTGTCGGCATATTCCGCCATTTTTGCGTTGATTTCATCATCGGTTACTTCGTTTATGATTGCGACAAGGTCTCCGATTCCGTAGTAGTTTGTGTTCCAGCCGAATTTGATTTCGCTTTCAACACGGTCTCCGTCTGTTACGGCAACGTCTCTCATGTTGTTACCGAACATAGCGGTTTTCAGATGACGGGAGTAGTCAACGGCAATTGCGGCACGTGAGAAATGACGGAGCTTTTCGATTACCTCGGGGTTTTCGTAGTATCCGACTATCACTTCACGCTTTACACCGAGTCTTGTGCAGATGAAGCCGAATTCACGGTCTCCGTGTGCGGACTGGTTGAGGTTCATGAAGTCCATGTCTATCTTGTCGTAGGGGAGCTTTTCGTTCGCCTGTGTATGGAGATGTGCTATCGGCTTTTTGAGGCAACCGAGACCGTTTATCCACATTTTTGCGGGGGAGAATGTGTGCATCCACATTATAACGCCAACGCAATCGGGATCGTTTTCGGCACGACGGCAGGTTTCCTCCGCTTCCGTGTGATTTCTTACAATGGGTGTGCATTCAACGGACACTATGTCGCCGAGCTTTGAGTCGAGATGTGACGCTATCTGCTTGCTGTCCTCGTAAGCCTGTCTCAGCGTCTCCTCGCCGTAGAGATCCTGGCTGCCCGTGATGAAATAGAGCTTTTTCATTTGATTTAATCTCCTTTATCAAATTTACGGATTCTGTTTTGGTTTTATCTTTTTTGTACTTCCTCTTTCGATAAGCTCGCAGGGAAGGAATATGTTCATGTTTTTTTGGTCGTATTTCGGCGGCTGAGGCATACTTTGTAAATCGAGTATCATTTTTGCTGCCTCATATCCGAGTTTTTTAAGCGGCGGACGGACGGTTGAGAGGGGAGGGAAGGTGTATTCCGCAAGCTCCTTGTCGTCAAAGCCTATTATTTCAACCTCATCGGGGACGCTTATGCCGTGCTGTGCGAATGCCTGACAGATACCTGCCGCCATTTCATCGTTTTGAGAAAAAATAGCGTCGGGAATATTGCCTTTTTCGATCATGTCGCAGGCAAGCTTGTAACCGCTGTCTATACTCCAGTCTCCTATATAAAGAAGAGTCGGGTCAAACGGAATATGAGCGTCACTCAGAGCAAGCTGATAACCGAACATACGGTTACTCATCGGTATTGAATCGAGAAGCCCGCTGAACATGGCAATCTTTTTTGCACCGTGTGAAATGAGGGTCGAGGTAGCGAGTCTTGCACCCTGTCTGTCGTTGTAGTTTATCGCAGGGGAAACACCCGAATTTTGACAGTAAACGTACACTACCGGGCAGGTGAGCTTGTCAAAAAGATTCTCGAATCTTCTCGGAGTGTCGGCGATGAATATAATTCCCGTGATACCTCTATGCTTTATTGCCTGAAGAAGGTCGTCTATTTCTTTTTTTATTATAGCTTCATCGGGGAGAGAGATGCATCTTTCCCGTGTGCGGAGACTGTGTACCGAAAAAGACCTTTCCGTTCCTATGGTATATGAAAAAACGCCTCCGACTATATCTGCACAGAATGACACTGAGATGTCCTCCGCTATTACGATGATATTTTCGGCAGGGGTCAGTCTCGTTGCGGCCAGTGGGGCATATCCCATGTTGTTTGCCGCCGCAAGAATCTCCTGTCTAAGCTCGTCACGCATTCTTCCTTTGCCTGTGAGTGCGTTCGATACCGTAGCCACGGAAACTCCCAGCTGCTTTGAAATGTCGCTCAGTGTTACCATTACTGCTCTCCTTTGGTGAGTATTCTTGGAAACGATTTTACCACGCTGTAGATAAAAAATCAAGTGGTGAAAATGAATTTGATTAAAAATATTCTCGAAAAAACCGGAAACAATCGTCTGTGGGGAAAAATATTGTGAAAAATATGCAAAATCGGAGTGGTTAAATGATTAAAAAGCATTGACATAATCGGTGTGAGATGATAAAATCAAGGCAAATGAAATTAATCGAAAACCTTACACAAAGGAGATATTGCGAAAATGAAAAAGGCAAAGCTCATTCTTGACAAGGACTATGTTATTTCTCGGATCGACAAGAGAATATACGGCTCCTTTATCGAACACCTCGGACGTGCGGTATATACCGGAATTTACGAACCCGGACATCCGACAGCTGACGAAAACGGCTTCAGACGTGATGTTATCGACCTTGTAAAAACACTTGATGTACCGGTTACACGTTATCCCGGAGGAAACTTCGTATCGGGCTTCAAGTGGGAGGACTCAGTCGGACCCAAGGAAAGCCGTCCTTCGAGACTTGACCTTGCATGGAGGACTACCGAAACAAACGAATTCGGTCTTCACGAGTTCTGCGACTGGGCAAAAAAAGCTAACACGGAAGTAATGTATGCGGTAAACCTCGGTACCCGTGACCCTATGGACGCAAGAAACGTGGTCGAATACGCTAACCACAAGAGCGGTACATACTACTCCGACCTCAGAATAAAGAACGGGGCAGTAGATCCTCTCGGAATCAAGCTCTGGTGCCTCGGAAACGAAATGGACGGAAGCTGGCAGATGGGTGCAAAAACCGCTCACGAATACGCACGTCTCGCAAATGAAGCGGCAAAGCTCATGAAGTGGACGGATAATTCGATAGAGCTTGTTGCCTGCGGTTCTTCTTCCTCGGGTATGCCCACCTTCGGCAGCTGGGAGTGGACTGTGCTTGACGAAGCTTACGATAATATCGACTACCTCTCTCTCCACAGATATTACGGTAACCCCCACAACGATACACCGGACTTCCTCGCAAGCACAATGGATCTCGATGACTTCATTAAGACAGTTGCGGCTATTTCCAGAGGTATGAAGGGTAAGAGACATTCACGTCACAACGTACATCTCTCTCTCGATGAATGGAACGTATGGTATCATTCGGGAGCAAAGGACGCAAAGGTATACCGTGAAGATCCGTGGGGCAAGGCACTTCCGCTTCTCGAGGATGAATATAACTTTGAGGACGCACTCCTTGTAGGTCTTATGCTTATTACAATTCTCAAGAATGCCGATACCGTAAAGATTGCTTGTATGGCACAGCTGGTTAACGTAATCGCACCTATTATGACAAGAGCGGGTGGCGGTGCATGGGCTCAGACTATATACTATCCTCTCGTGCAGGCAAGCAAATACGGCAGAGGTAAGAGCTTACTCCCTCAGATAAGCTGCGAAAAGTTCGATACAAGACACTATTCTAGCGTTCCCGTAGTTGATGCGGCAGCTGTTCTCGGAGATGATGAGACCGTTACCGTATTCGCTGTTAACCGTGACCTTGAGGAAGGTGCGGAGCTTGAATGCGATTTCCGTTCGTTCGAGGGTTACGAGGTTGTTTCTCACAGCGTACTCCACCACGATGACGTAAAGGCGGAAAATACAGAAGAAAATCCCTTCAACGTAGTTCCCAAGGATGTAAAGCCGGAAATGATTGACAACAAGATTGTTCTTCCTGCCGCTTCCTGGAACGTAATCAGACTTGTAAAGAGATAAAATCATGCTTGAACAACTGAAAAAAGATGTGTATGCGGCTTGTATGGAGCTGTATCACAGAAATCTTGCGATATTCACATGGGGAAATGTATCGGGAATCGACCGTGAAAAATCCCTTGTTGTAATAAAGCCGTCGGGGGTCGAATACGAAAAGCTCACTCCCGAAATGCTGCCCGTTGTTGACCTTTATACAGGTAAGGTGGTCGAGGGAGATTTGAATCCGTCCTCCGATACACCGACTCACCTCGAGCTTTACAGAAGATTCACTTCCCTCGGAGGTGTTACACATACTCACTCCAAATGGGCAACGGTGTTCTCTCAAAGCGGACGTGATATTGCCTGCTACGGAACAACTCATGCGGACTACTTTGACGGTAGTATTCCATGCACAAGACGTATGACACCGGAGGAAATAGCCGGCGAGTACGAGCTTGAAACAGGTCGTGTTATAGCCGAAACCTTTGAAGAAAATCATATAGACCCGATGAGAGTTCCCGCTGTTCTGGTTCATTCTCATGCACCGTTTACATGGGGGAAAACTCCGATGGCTTCGGTAAATTGTGCCGTAACCCTCGAATATGTTGCGGAAATGGCATATAATACCGAAATGCTGTCGAAAGTTGTTTGCGGAACAATAGAGGATATTCAACCCGAGCTTCTGCGTAAACACTTCGACCGCAAGCACGGCCCCGGAGCATATTACGGACAGAAAAAGTAAAAAATAAAATCAAACCGCTGTGACAATGTGATACAAAAACCGTCCCCCATTTTGTTGGATGTTTAGTCTGATTTTTTGGGGACAGTTCATTGCACGGCGGTTTTTTCGTAAAAATAAAAAAAGCACTTGACAAACTCTGTAATGCATATTATAATACAGTTGAGCGATCATTCAACTGTTCTGCGGAAGGAGGAATACGCATGACGGAAAACGACGTTAAATGCGACTGTGAGGTAATTCACGAGGAAACGGTATCCGAAACCCGTGAAAAGCTGTGCGACAAGGATGAATATATTTCTCTCGCATCGCTTTTTAAAATGTTCGGAGACGGCACAAGAGTTCAGATACTTCATGCACTTGAAATAAACGAAATGTGCGTGTGTGACATAGCTTCTCTTCTCGGAATCACAAAATCAGCGGTATCACATCAGCTGAAAGCGTTAAAGCTTGCAAATCTGGTAAAATTTCGCAGGGAAGGACAGATAGTTTACTATTCTCTTGCGGATGACCATGTGAATGCCATACTTGATATAGGCTTTGAGCATATACGAGAAAAATAAATAAACCTTGCCCTCGGAGATATTCTCTCTTGAGGGAATCGTTTACGCAGAATAGTTGAATGATTGCACAACTATTTTAAGGAGCTGCATATGAATAAGCACGAGCATACTAACGAAAATCACGAACACTGCGGACACTCTCACGATCATTGTGAATGTCACTCACACGAGCATTCTTGCACAGAGGCGGAAAAGATAATCCCGAGACTTGCTGTATCAGCGGTGCTGTTCGTTATAGCATTTGTACTTTCAAAAATCGGCGGAATCCCGAGCATTGTTCCCTTAATTACGGCGGCAATATCGTATGTCGTAATAGGCTATGATGTTGTTTTCAGAGCGGTACGAAATATTTTTCACGGAGAGGTGTTCGATGAATGCTTCCTTATGACCTTGTCATCTATAGGTGCGTTTGCTCTCGGCGAATATATGGAGGGTGCGGCGGTAATGCTTCTCTACCAGTTCGGAGAGTGGCTTAGCGACCTTGCCGTTGACCGTTCCCGTGACTCCATAAGCAGTCTTATGAATATTCGCCCCGATACCGCTCATCTTGTAAACGATGGAAAGGAAACCGATATAGACCCGTATGATGTAAAGGTCGGAGATATTCTTGCGGTCAAAGCGGGCGAGCGTATACCGGTTGACGGAATTGTTACGGATGGTGTAAGCTCACTTGATACCTCATCTCTTACGGGTGAATCACTTCCGAGGGATGTAAAGAGAGGGGAGCGTGTCCTGTCGGGTTCGGTAAACTGCGACGGTGTTATCTACATAAGAGCGGAAGCCTCTGCCGAAAACTCCACAGCCGAAAAAATAATGGATCTCGTGGAAAATGCATCGGAAAACAAATCGAGATCAGAGTCCTTCATAACAAGATTTGCGAAAAAATATACCCCTGCCGTAGTTGCCATAGCATTTCTTATAGCGGTAATCCCTCCGCTTCTTTTCCATGGCGGGTGGGGAAAATGGATTACGAGAGGACTTGTAACGCTTGTTATCTCTTGTCCGTGTGCCTTGGTTATATCGGTTCCGCTTACGTTCTTCGGTGGACTCGGCAGAGCGTCACATTCGGGTATACTTATAAAGGGAGGAAATTACCTCGAGGCTCTTGCGAATACGGAAATTGCCGTGTTTGATAAAACAGGTACTCTCACAAGAGGAAGCTTCACGATAAATGAGCTTTCGGCAGTGAACGGAGACTGTGACGAGCTTCTCAGACTTGCTTCGGCAGCAGAGTCAATGTCAAACCATCCGATAGCACTTTCCGTTGTGGAAGAATACGAGAGGGCGGGAGAACGTGTGGATAAGTCTGCGGTTTCCGATGTAAGGGAGATTCCGGGTCGTGGAATTAAAGCGAGAGCCTTCGGTAAAGAAATATCTGTCGGAAATCTTGCTATGATGCTTGAAGACGGAATGAAGTGCGAGCAGATTAAATCAGAAGGAACGGTGCTTTATGTTTCCGCAGACGGAGAATATATGGGATATATAACTCTCGAGGATGCGATAAAGCCGGACAGCAAGGAAGGTCTTGAAAAGCTGAAATCTCTCGGGGTCAAGAAAAACATAATGCTCACGGGAGACAAAAAAGAATGTGCCGCAAGAGTAGCCGATGAGCTTGGAATAGACGAATACAAGGCAGAACTTTTGCCCGACGGAAAGCTTGAATGCTTCTCGGAAATAAAGATAGGGGCTGAGGGAGCTGTAGTATTCGTAGGAGACGGAATAAACGACGCACCCGTTCTTGCCACTGCCGATATAGGTGTTGCAATGGGTGGTGTCGGATCCGATGCTGCCATAGAAGCCGCCGATGTCGTGATAATGACGGACGAAATCTCAAAGCTCGGTGAGGGAATAGCGATAGCACGAAAGACAAAACAGCTTGTGATTGAAAATATCGTATTCTCTCTTGTTATAAAGCTTGTGCTTATGATACTCGGAGCTGTCGGAATCGCAAATATGTGGATTGCCGTTATAGGAGATGTCGGAGTTATGCTTCTTTGCGTGCTTAATTCTCTAAGAGTTATGAGGGTAGATTAAAAAAATGTAAAAATTTACAATATCATGGCTGAAAAATATACATAGGGACTGTATAATCAAAAGCAGTATATTTTCGTTTTGACTTGTCCCGGAGTAGTTTTATTGTATGAGTGTTTTTTTCAGATATATGTGCGTACTCGGAATAGCCGCAATGCCGATACTTGAGCTTAGAGGTGCTATACCATACGGTGTTGCAAACGGTCTTTCCTATTACGGTGTTCTCTTATTCAGCGTGATAGGGAATATGCTTCCGGTTCCGTTTATAATCCTTTTCGTGAGAAAAATATTTGCATGGATGAAGAAAAAGAGCCGATTTTTATGCTCCGTTGCGGAAAGGCTTGAAAAACGTGCCGAAAATAAGATGGACGTGATGGTGAAGTACGAGACGCTGGGACTGTTCGTGCTTGTTGCGATTCCTCTTCCGGGTACAGGTGCGTGGACAGGCTCTCTTGTGGCGGCACTTCTTGACCTGCGACTGAAAAACGCAATCCCGGCGATACTTGCAGGTGTGTTTACGGCAGGAGTTATAATGATGGTAATATCCTATGGTGTAGGTGCTATTCTTCTCTGATATTGACATTTTTGCGTGTCTGTTATATAATAGATTTAACAGAAAAAATCGACGAAAGGCAGTGGATCACCGTATTATGAAAAAAGTCATGGTGGTTTTCGGAACAAGACCCGAAGCCATAAAAATGTGTCCTCTTGTAAAGGAACTCAAATCCCGTGAGAGCCTTGACGTTACTCTTTGCGTTACAGGTCAGCATAGACAAATGCTCGATCAGGTTCTCGAAGCATTCGATGTTCATCCCGATTACGACCTTTCAATAATGAAAGAAAAGCAGACTCTGTTCGATGTTACGGTGAATATTCTCGAAAGAATAAAAGCTGTACTCGAAGAGGTCAGACCCGATGTTGTCCTCGTTCATGGTGATACATCAACTACGTTTGTAACCGCACTTGCCTGCTACTATATGCAGATACCTGTCGGTCATGTTGAAGCGGGACTTCGTACATATAATATCTACTCTCCTTATCCCGAGGAATTTAACCGTCAGGCGGTAAGTATAATCGCAAAATACAATTTCTCTCCCACCGAGCTTTCAAAGCAGAATCTTCTCAGAGAAGGCAGAGACGAAAATACCATATATGTGACGGGAAATACCGCCATAGATGCACTGAAAACCACTGTAAAGGAAGATTATACTCATCCCGAGCTTGAATGGGCGGACGGAAAAAGGCTCATAATAATAACGGCACACCGCAGAGAAAATCTCGGACAGCCTATGCACCATATGTTCCGTGCGATTCGCCGTATAATAGACGAGCATCCCGATGTTTGTGCTATTTACCCGATACACATGAATCCCGTGGTTCGTGAAGCGGCGGCAGAGGAGCTTGGTGACTGCGACAGAGTGCATATAATAGAGCCTCTCGATGTTCTCGACTTCCATAACTTCATCGCAAAAAGCTATATGATACTCACCGACAGTGGAGGAATCCAGGAGGAAGCACCTTCTCTCGGAAAGCCGGTTCTCGTTATGAGAGATACGACCGAAAGACCCGAGGGAATTGCGGCAGGTACACTCAAGCTTGTCGGAACTGACGAAGAGGTAATATATTCCGCATTTAAGCAGCTCCTCGAGGATAAGGCGGAATACGATAAGATGAGTCATGCCTCCAACCCCTACGGAGACGGAAGAGCCTGCGAAAGAATAGCGGACATCCTCGAGAGGGAATGATTTTAATGCGGTTTTTGTTAAATGCCGCACATGAATAAACAGCAAAATCAGACGTTTCGGTAGCTGTAGACATGGCGAGGGAACGTCTTTTTTGTGCATGACTTGTATGCTGTTATATCAAAAATGATATATCGGTATGCCGTCTTTGAGAGGGAGAGGCGAATATTATCAAAATATACAGAAAAAGTATGCCCACCCATAAGAAAAATGTTGCTCTATGGGGTAAAAAAATCGTTAGCACCATTGAAATTGTACAATTGATTTGATATAATTATATATGCAGAGTAATTTGCCGAATTATCGGCTTTTTTAAGATAATATTATTTTCGGAGGAAAATTTATGACTAAAGTTACCATAATCGGCGCAGGAAGCGTCGGTTCGACCATTGCATATACTCTCGCAGTAGGCGGAATCGCTACCGAGATCGTAATGATCGATATTAATGAGGAAAAGGCTCTCGGAGAAGCACTTGACATTCGTCAGGGTACTCCTTTCTGCCCTCCCGTATCCATTTATGCCGGAACATACCGTGATGCTGCCGGCTCTGATATTATCATCCTTACCTCCGGTGTTGCAAGAAAGCCCGGTCAGTCCAGACTCGACCTCGCTCAGACTAACGTAAACATCACAAAGTCCATCATTCCTCAGATCACAAAGTACGCTCCCGACGCTACCTACATCATCGTAAGTAACCCCGTTGACGTTCTTACCTACACATGGTGCAAATGCTCCGGTATTCCCGAACACAAGATTATCGGTTCCGGTACTATCCTCGACACAGCAAGACTTCGTGCAAGAATCTCCGAATACTACAACATCAACCGTCAGAACGTTCACGCATATGTATTCGGTGAACACGGTGACTCTTCCTTCGTTCCGTGGTCTATCGCTAACATCTCCAATGTTCCCGTTGACGAATACCACAGCGTTATCACAAGCAAGGATAACATCTACACTCCCGTTGACCACGATGAAATCGAAAACTACATCAGAAAGTCCGGCGGCAGAATCATTCAGCGTAAGGGTGCTACATTCTATGCAATCGCTCTTTCCGCTTGCCACATCTGCAAGTGCATAATCGGCGGTATGGATACAACTCTTACAGTATCCACAATGATGCACGGCGAATACGGCATTGACGATGTTGCACTCAGCACACTCAATATCGTAGGTCGTGAAGGACTCAGAGGTAAGATCCTCACTCCCCTTACAGACGAAGAAGTTGTTCTTCTCCAGAAGAGTGCAGACTGCCTTAAGGAAATCATCCACAACGTAAACATCTAAATTTATATATAAAAGGAAAGAACTATGGAATACCGTATAGAACACGACTCTATGGGTGAGGTTAAGGTTCCCGCTGATAAGTATTGGGCGGCTCAGACCGAACGTAGCCATGAGAACTTCAAGATCGGCGTAGGCATCGAAACAATGCCCCGTGAGATCACAAGAGCTTTCGGCATACTCAAGAAGGCTGCTGCTCAGGCTAACAATCAGCTCAGACCCGAAAAGATGACTGACGAAAAGCTCGGATTCATCTCCACAGCTTGCGACGAAGTTATCTCCGGCTCACTCAATGAGCATTTCCCCCTCGTAGTATGGCAGACAGGAAGCGGCACTCAGTCCAACATGAATGCAAACGAAGTTATCGCCAACCGTGCGAACGAGCTTGCAGGTAAAAAGCTTTGCCATCCCAACGACGATATTAACATGAGCCAGTCCTCAAACGATACATTCCCGACAGCTATGCACATCGCTGCGGTTTGCTCTCTCGAAGACAAGCTCATCCCCGCTGTAAACAAGCTCATTACAACCTTCCGTAAGCTTGAGCATGACCACGAAGGTATCACAAAGAGCGGTAGAACACACCTCCAGGACGCTACACCTATTAAGTTCTCTCAGGAAATTTCCGGCTGGCGTTCCTCTCTCGAAAAGGACGTTGAGCTTATCGAAAGAGCTCTTCCCGCACTCAAGACCCTCGCACTCGGCGGTACAGCAGTAGGTACAGGTCTTAATGCTCCCAAGGGATTTGACGTAAAGGTTGCCGAAGCTGTTTCCGCTATCACAGGCAAGAGCTTTGAAACAGCCGAAAACAAGTTCCACGCTCTTACAAGTAAGGATGAAATCGTATTCGCTCACGGTGCCGTTAAGGCTCTCGCTTGCGATATGATGAAGATTGCAAATGACGTTAGATGGCTCGCTTCCGGCCCCAGACTCGGTCTCGGCGAAATCACTATTCCCGAAAACGAACCCGGTTCCTCCATCATGCCCGGTAAGGTTAACCCCACTCAGTGCGAAGCTGTAACAATGGTTGCCGTTCAGGTAATGGGTAACGACGTAGCTGTTTCCATGGCTGCTTCTCAGGGTAACTTCGAGCTTAACGTATTTATGCCCGTTTGTATCTATAACTTCCTCCAGTCCGTTCGTCTTCTTGCAGAAGCTATCGTTTCCTTTAACGACAACTGTGCTGTAGGTATCCGTGCAAAGGAAGACAAGATGCATGACAACCTTCACAACTCCCTCATGCTCGTAACAGCTCTTAACCCCTACATCGGTTATGAAAATGCCGCTAAGACCGCGAAGAAGGCATTCAAGGAGAATATCTCCCTTAAGGAAGCCTGCGTAGCTCTCGGATTCCTCACAGCTGAACGCTTCGATGAAGTATTCAAGCCCGAGGAAATGGCATAATTCAGGCATAATTGTCGCATAAACAACGCAATTAAATAATTTGGAGTAAAAAATATGAAAATTTCGTATTATCCGGGATGCACGCTGAAAAATAAGGCTGCCATCCTTGACAGATATGCGAGAGAGTCGGCGGCAGTCCTCGGATATGAGTTCGAGGAAATCGAAAACTGGCAGTGCTGTGGCGGTGCATATACCTCCGCAAAGGATGAGCTTGCAACAAAGCTTCCCTCTGTCAGAGCTCTTGCAAACGGATATAAAAGCACGGGTCGTGTCGTAACGGTATGCTCCGCCTGCTATAATGTCCTTGCACAGACAAATAACGAGTTCGCCGTCAATCCCGACTTTGACAGAAGAGTGAATAACTACCTCTCTCCCGATTTTGAATATCACGGAGAAGGTAAGGTAATTCACTTCCTTGAGCTTCTCAGAGACGAAATCGGCTTTGAAGAGCTTAAAAAGAAAGTCGTAAAGCCGCTTACAGGAAAGAAGATTGCCGCATATTACGGTTGTCTCCTCCTCCGTCCCTCATCCGTGCTGAAGTTTGATGACCCCGAAAACCCCGAGATAATGGAAAATCTTATCCGTGCTCTCGGTGCCGAACCCGTCATCTATCCCATGCGTAACGAATGCTGCGGCGGCTACATAACTCTCGAGGATACTGCTCAGGCAGCAAAGAGAAGCGGTGCTGTGGCTTCAAGTGCAAAGGATATGGGTGCGGACTTTATGATAACCGCCTGCCCGCTTTGCCAGTACAACATCAAAAAGCACTCCGGCACAGGTCTGGAGATCAAATATTTCACCGAAGTTCTCGCAGAAGCACTCGGTATTGTAGATTAATCAAGTGGGAGGACTTAATATGAACGCAGATTTAAAGGAACAGGTTCTCCGTATCAGCGGCTCGGAAGTCGGCAAGTGTATGCGTTGCGGCAAATGCTCCGCTACCTGCCCGTCATACGATGAGATGGAATACCATCCGCATCATTTTGTATACCTTGTCGAACGCGGAGACATCGAAAGGCTCATGGAGTCGGAATCTATTTATAAGTGTCTGACTTGTTTTGCCTGCGTAGAAAGATGTCCGCGTGGCGTTGAACCTGCCAAGGTAGTTGAAGCCATAAGAGTAGAAGCGGTTCGTCGTCAGGGAAAGAACCATCTTAAAGCAGATGATATTCCCGCAAAGCTCGACGATGATATGCCGGGACAGGCTCTTATGACCGCTATGAGAAAATATTCCAAGTAATACGGTAAACCTTTTTAAGAAAGGCAAGAAGAATAATGCAAAGAATAGGTGTATTTGTATGTCACTGCGGTACTAATATCGCAGGTACAGTTGACACAAAAGCCGTAGCGGAAGCTCTCGGACGTGAACAGTGCGTCGTATTCTCTACGGACTATACATATATGTGTTCCGAAGCAGGTCAGAACCTCATTAAGGACACAATAAAGAATGAAAAGCTTACAGGAATCGTAGTATGCTCCTGCTCTCCGAGAATGCATGAGGCTACATTCCGTAAAACAGCCGCTGCCGCAGGTCTCAACCCCTACATGGTAGAGATCGCAAACATTCGTGAGCAGTGCTCCTGGATTCACAAGAACATGGCGGAAGCTACCGAAAAGGCTATAATCCTCGGTCGTGCCGCTATCGCAAAGGTACTTCTCAATACTCCTCTTACAGCAGGTGAAAGCCCCGTTGTAAAGAGAGCTCTCGTTATCGGCGGTGGTATTGCCGGTATCCAGACAGCTCTCGATATCGCAGAAGCAGGCTTTGAAGTAGATATAGTTGAAAAGAAGCCCACTATCGGCGGTAAGATGACCCAGATAGACAAAACCTTCCCGACTCTTGACTGTGCAGCTTGTATCCTCACTCCTAAGATGGTTGACTGTGCTCAGAACGAGAAGATTAAAATCTACTCCTACAGTGAAGTTGAGTCCGTATCCGGATTCGTTGGTAACTTCTCTGTAAAAATCAAGAGAAAAGCAAGATTTGTTGACGAAACAAAGTGTACAGGCTGCGGTCTTTGTACAGAAAAATGCCCGATGAAGAACGTACCGAACGAATTCAACCTCGGTATGGATAACCGTCGTGCAATCTATATTCCTTTCGCTCAGGCTGTTCCGAAGGTTGCTACAATCGACCCCGATCATTGTAATATGCTCAAGAACGGCAAGTGCGGTGTTTGCTCCAAGGTATGCTCTGCCGGTGCTATCGACTATAAGCAGACAGATACATACGTTGAAGAAAAGTACGGTGCTATCGTAGTTGCTACCGGCTTCAACCCCATTGACGTTTCCAAGTACGGCGAATATGCTTACAACGAATCCAAGGACGTTGTTACATCCCTTGAACTCGAAAGACTTATGAACGCCGCAGGTCCTACATCCGGTACTCTCCTCAGACCCTCCGACGGTAAGCATCCTCACACAATAGTATTCGTACAGTGCGTAGGCTCCAGATGCACACCTGAAAGAGGTAAGCAGTACTGCTCCAAGATTTGCTGTATGTATACCGCAAAGCATGCTATGCTTATCCGTGAAAAGTACCCCGATACAGAGGTTTATGTATTCTATATAGACGTTCGTACTCCCGGTAAGAGCTTCGATGAATTCTACCGCAGAGCAGTTGAAGATTTCGGCGTTCACTATATCAAGGGTGCTGTAGGTAAGGTATCTCCTCTGGCTGACGGTACTCTCGATGTTCAGGCTTCCGACCTCATTATGAACGAACAGCTTCACGTTAAGGCGGATATGGTAGTTCTCGCAGCTGCTATCGAACCCGATAAGTCCGCACGTCCTCTCGCAACAAAGCTCACAGCTTCCATGGATACAAACGACTTCTTCACCGAAGCACATCCGAAGCTCAGACCTGTTGAATCTCCCACAGCCGGTGTATTCCTCTCCGGTGTATGCCAGGGACCGAAGGATATTCCCGAAACAGTAGCTCAGGCAAGTGCTTGTGCCGCTAAGGTTATCGGACTCCTCGTTAAGGATAAGCTCACCTGCAACCCGTGCGTAGCTCATTCCAATGAGAATATGTGTAACGGATGCTCGCAGTGTGCTAATGTTTGCCCGTACGGTGCAATTACCTATGTTGAAAAGGAATTCAGAATGCCCGACAGAACGACCAAGATCAGACGTGTTGCAAGCGTTAACCCCGCAGTATGCCAGGGTTGTGGTGCTTGTACCGTTACTTGCCCGTCCGGAGCTATGGACCTCTTCGGATTCTCTAACAACCAGATCATGGCGGAGGTAGACGCAATATGCAAATGAATGAAAACGAAAAATTCGTCCCGACCATAGTAGCATTCTGCTGCAACTGGTGTTCATATGCGGGAGCTGACCTTTCCGGTACAAACCGTCTTCAGTATCCTGCAAACGTAAAGATTATCAGAGTTCCCTGCTCATGCCGTGTAAACCCCATGTTCATTCTCCGTGCATTCCAGAGAGGTGCCGACGGTGTTATTCTCTGCGGATGCCATCCGGGAGACTGCCACTATACATCGGGTAACTTCTACGCACGTCGCCGTATGACTCTCCTGTTCAGTATGCTCGACTTCCTCGGAATCGAAAGAAACAGAACCAGAGTTGAATGGGTATCGGCAGCTGAAGGTGCAAAATTCGCCGCAACAATGAACAGCTTTGCGGAAGAAATCACAAAACTCGGACCTAACCGCAGACTGGAGGACCTGAGATGCAAGAAATAATCATAAAAGAAACAATGGTAAACAGAGCAAAGGAGCTTCTCGCCGACGGTACAGTAGCAAGAGTTATCGGCTGGAAAGCTGGCGAATTTGCTTATGACTCCACTCCCGCCGTATTCACAACTGCGGAAGAATTAGATAACGAATTTGTTTACGACAGCTTCTGTGCGGCTAACGTATCGAAGTATCTCGTAAAGGAAGCCGCTAAAGAGGGAAAGGTACTCGTATTCCTCAAGCCCTGCGATACATTCTCTCTCAACCAGCTTACAGCAGAACACAGAGTTAACCGTGAAAACGTATACGTTATCGGTATTCCCTGCGAAGGCAAAGCTGATGTTGAAAAGATAAAGGCAAAGGGTATCGAGGGTATCACAGGTATCGAAGAAGACGGCGACAATTACATCGTTAAGACCGTTTACGGCGACTCCACCGTTGCAAAGTCCGATGCTATCGCTGACCGTTGCGTAACCTGCAAGAGTAAGCGTCACGTTGTTTACGATGAGCTTATCGGCGAAGACGGCGAAGATAACCCGAACTCTGGCAGATTCGACCTCGTTGAAAAGCTTGAAGCTATGACTTCCGAGGAACGCTTTGAGTTCTGGAGAGGCGAGCTTTCAAGATGTATTCGTTGTAATGCCTGCCGTAATGTATGTCCTGCTTGTACCTGCGAAACCTGCGTATTCGACAACCCGAACTCCGGTGTTGCTCAGAAAGCTGCCGCAGACTCCTTTGAGGAAAAGAACTTCCACATAATCCGTGCGTTCCACGTTGCGGGAAGATGTACAGACTGCGGTGAATGCTCCAGAGTTTGCCCCGAGCATATTCCGCTTCACCTCCTCAACCGTAAGTTCATCAAGGATATTGACGAGCTTTACGGAGACTACACAGCAGGTAACGATACAGAATCCCGTCATCCTCTTACATCATATACATTCGATGACGTAGAACCCTCAGTTGTACATGAAAGAGGTGTTGAATAATGAAGTATTTAGCTAAAGCAGACCTTAACCTCTTCCTTTCCGCCGCTTCCAAGGTGATGAAGGTTTACGCTCCCGTAGACAACAGTGCAGGTAAGGCTGATTATAAGCTTTGGAGCGAGGGTACTGTTGTATCAAACGCTCTCCATACAACAAGAAGTGCAAAGGATTTCTTCTTCCCCCAGACAGAAAGCCTTGTTGAATTTAAAATAGATCACAAGAAGATCGATATTATCGACCCCAGAGTTGAAAGAGAAGATTTCGTTATCTTCGGTGTTCGTGCTTGTGATGTTCGCTCCTTTGATATACTTGACAGAGTATTCCTCTATGCAGATCCAGTAGATACATACTACAAAAATCGCCGTGAGCATTCTCTTATCATCTCCATGTCCTGCGACCGTCCTCATGAAACCTGCTTCTGCTCCGCTTTCGGTATAGATGCTTCCGAACCCGCTGGAGATATCGTCTTCACAACAGCGGCTGACGGTTATTACGTTACCGCAAAGACAGAAAAGGGCGAAAAGTTCCTCTCCGATATCGGTTATACCTTTGAAGATAAGGATGAATCCGGTGCCGAAGAAGCTAAGGCTAAGACAAAGGATATTATGTCCCGTCTTCCCCTTGCAAAGCTTGACACATCTGCGTTCGGCGGCGGCAAGACAAAGGAACTCTTCGACAGACCCGAATGGAATGCACTTTCCGAAACCTGTCTCGGTTGCGGTACCTGCACATTCGTATGCCCGACTTGTCAGTGCTACGACATCAGAGACTTTAAGACCAATACAGGCGTTCAGCGTTTCAGATGCTGGGACAGCTGTATGTATTCCGACTTTACAAAGATGGCAGGCGGTAACCCGAGACTTACTCAGAAGGAACGCTTCCGTCAGAGATTCATGCATAAACTCGTATATTATCCCGAAAACAATGACGGTATCTTCGGTTGCGTAGGTTGCGGCAGATGCCTTGCTTCCTGTCCTATCCACATGAATATCGTTAAAGTAATGAAAAAACTCACGGAGGAATCAAAATAATGAATGAAGCTTTAATTCCTCATATTGGCGAAGTTGTCGATATAAGAATTGATACTCCCGACGTAAAAACATTCCGTGTGCTTACCCCCGACGGAAAGAAGCCCTTTGAGCATATGCCCGGTCAGTGTGCTATGCTTTCTATCCCCGGTGTTGGCGAAGCTCTCTTCTCTATCACATCTTCTCCCACAAACCGTGAATATATGGAATTTTCCATTAAAAAGTGCGGTTGCCTTACAGAATGGCTCCATATGATGGATGTCGGACAGCAGATTACTATCCGTGGTCCTTACGGTAAGGCGTTCCCCGTTGAGACAGAACTCAAGGGAAAGGATCTCCTCTTTATCGCCGGCGGTATCGGTCTTGCTCCTCTCCGTTCCGTTATCAACTATGTAAGAGATAACAGAGAAAACTACGGTAAAGTTCAGATCGTTTACGGTGCAAGATCCAAGGACGACCTCGTTGACTACAAGGAAATTATAGACGAATGGATGGCTGATGACGGTATCGAAGTTAACCTCACAATCGACCGTGAACAGGAAGGCTGGGACGGTCATGTCGGATTCATCCCGAACTATGTTAAGGAGCTTGCTCCCGACCTCAAGAAGACTGTTCTCATGTGCGGACCTCCGATCATGATCAAGTTCACACTCGCAGGACTTATCGAACTCGGCTTTGAAAAGACTCAGATCTATACTACAATGGAGCTGAAGATGAAGTGCGGTATCGGTAAGTGCGGCAGATGTAATATCGGTTCTAAGTATGTCTGCAAGGACGGTCCCGTGTTCCGTTTCGACGAACTCGGAGAGCTTCCGGACGAGTATTGATAAGCGTCCCATAATTTCATGAAATTTTTGGAGATATAATAATGGAAAATATGGTTCATGTATTTCTTATGGGCAAGCAGTACGAAGTTCCCTCAAACCTCACTATCATGGGTGCGATGGAATATGCCGGATATCAGCTTGTCCGCGGTTGTGGCTGCCGTAACGGATTCTGCGGAGCTTGTGCTACCGTTTACAGAATCAAGGGAGACCGCGAGCTTAAGGTGTGTCTCGCTTGCCAGACAAAAGTAGAAGATAATATGTATATCGCAACTCTGCCTTTCTTCCCCCTCGCAAAGCAGGTTTACGATATGGAAAAAATAAAGCCCACAGAGGCTATCATGATGCAGCTCTATCCCGAAATATACAGCTGTATCGGATGCAATGCCTGCACAAAGTCCTGCACACAGGGCCTTAATGTTATGCAGTATATCGCGTATGCTCAGAGAGGTGACTTTGAAAAGTGTGCCGAGCTTTCCTTTGACTGCGTAATGTGCGGCGTTTGCTCCTCGAGATGCCCCGCAGGTATTTCTCATCCTCAGGTTGCAATGCTTGCAAGAAGACTTAACGGTAAGTATCTTGCTCCCGGTTGCGAACACCTTGAGAACAGAGTGAAGGAAATCAAGGACGGAACATTTGAAGAACTCCTTGAATCCCTCATGCAGAAGCCTATCGAGGAAATGAAGGAACTCTACAACAACAGAGAGATCGAAAAGTAAGGAAGGAGCAAGCCAATATGTCTATGTACACAGGACAGATGTATGAATCCATGAAAAAGGTGGAGGCTGCCAGAGAAGCGAATACCGTCCTCGAACCCCGCAGAATGACTGCCGAGGAAAAGGACACGCTCCTTCAAACTTACCACCCCGACTATAAACAGTCGGAATTTGCAAACCTCAAGGTCGGAGTTAACGCAGGCGAAAAGGTTCCTCATGAGCTTGCGGCACTTCTCGAAGCACATTCCAGAATTACAGCTTCCGATGTTGACCTTAATAAGGTAGACTACGACGTTGACGTTCTCATTATCGGTGGTGGCGGTGCAGGTGCATCTGCTGCTATCGAAGCCGACAACAACGGTGCTAAGACTATGATAGTTACTAAGCTCCGTATCGGCGACGCTAACACAATGATGGCTGAAGGCGGTATCCAGGCGGCAGATAAGCCTAACGACAGCCCTGCTATTCACTACGTTGACGCTTTCGGTGGCGGTCACTTCGCAGCTAAGCCCGACCTTCTTTACAAGCTCGTAAATGAAGCTCCCGATGCTATTAAGTGGCTCTCCGACCTCGGCGTTGAATTCGATAAGACTGCCGACGGTACTATGGTTACAACCCACGGTGGCGGTACCTCCAGAAAGAGAATGCACGCCGCTAAGGACTATTCCGGTGCCGAAATTATGAGAACTCTCCGTGACGAAGTTTTCAACCGCGGTATTCCGGTAGTTGACTTTACCTCCGCAGTTGAACTTATCCTCGATGAGAACGGTAAGTGCGGCGGTGCAGTCCTCATGAATATGGAAACAGGCGAACTTCTCGTAGCTCGTGCTAAGACCGTTATTCTTGCTACAGGTGGTGCAGGAAGACTTCACTACCAGGGCTTCCCGACTTCCAACCACTACGGTGCTACTGCCGATGGTCTTATCCTCGGTTACAGAGTAGGTGCAAAGCTTCTTTACGCTGATACACTTCAGTATCACCCCACAGGAGCCGCATATCCCGAGCAGATTTTCGGTGCTCTCGTTACGGAAAAGGTTCGTTCTCTCGGTGCAAAGCTCGTTAACGCTAACGGTGAAGTATTCATGAATCCTCTTGAAACCCGTGACGTTTCCGCAGCTTCCATCATTCGTGAATGCACAGCAAGAGGTAACGGTGTTCATACTGCCGACGGTGTTGGTGTATGGCTCGATACTCCTATGATTGAGATTAAGGGCGGCGAGGGTACTATCGAAGCGAGAATCCCCGCAATGATGAGAATGTTCGGCAAGTACGGCATCGACATCAGAAAAGAGCCTATCCTCATTTACCCCACACTTCACTACCAGAACGGCGGTCTTGACATCGCTCCCGACGGTATGACAGGCGTTGAAAACCTCTACGCTGCCGGTGAAGTTGTCGGCGGTATCCACGGAAGAAACAGACTTATGGGTAACTCCCTCCTCGACGTTATCGTATTCGGTAGAAACGCAGGTAAGTTCGCTTCCGAAAAGTCCAAGTCCGTTGAAGTAGGTAAGCTCACTCTCGAGCATATCGAAAAGTTCTCCAAGGAACTCAGTGATGCGGGAATCGACACAGACGTTAAGTCTCCTAAGCTCCTTCCTACATACACACACGGCAATCCCAACATCACAAAGGCTCCTTTCTGAGTCTTAATATAAATAAAAAGATTTGCTCTGAAAAATCGGGCAAATCTTTTTTGTTTTGTAAGTAAACCACCTCGTATAAGCTTGATATTGATCGTGCAAAGTGGTATAATATCATGGATGCAGAGGTACTCTTAGCTGAGTTCAAACCGGAAACAGGTGAAAATCCTGTACGAGCCCGTCACCGTGAATCACGTCAAACCGTCATATCGAGAAGATCGCACTCGAGCCATTGGGAAACCGAGAAGGCATGACGGGAAATATCCGTGTAAGTCGGGATACCTGCCTCGAACCTGCTGTAATTTGCGAGTGCCGACAGAAATAATTCTGACAGCAGGGCATTAAAAACAATCTTAACTTTTTAAGGAGAAATCAAAAATGAAAAAACAGTTTAAAGCTATTTTTAAGTTTTCCGCTGTTGTAATGCTCATTGCGATCATGGCATTTACATTTATTTCCTGCGATAAGGAAAATAACGATGTCAACACGGAAGCAATCACTATCGTAGTTGAGGTGATAAACAAGGCAGGCGAATCGTCTGAATTTGATGTTACCACTACGGGAACAACACTTGCGGATGCACTTCTCGAAGCAAATCTGGTTGAGGGAACGAACGACGAATACGGTCTCTATATCACAACAGTAAACGGCGAAGTTGCGGACTACAGTGCAGACCAGTCCTATTGGGCAATCTCCAAGGACGGCGAATATCTTATGACAGGTGCTTCCTCTACCGATATTGCCGACGGAGAGCATTACGAGCTTACATACACAGTTTACGGTAACTGATGAAATCTCACGCAAAAATAAAAAGCATGATTGTGTTCTCAATGCTGGGGGCACTCATGCTTGCCTCGAAGCTTGCACTTGAATTTCTGCCGAATATCCATCCGCTTGCGATGTTCGTTATGGTTTTTACCGTTGTTTATCGCTTTAAGGCACTGATACCGATATATATGTTCGTGCTTCTTTCCGGACTTTATTACGGATTTCAGCTGTGGTGGATGCCTTATCTCTACATATGGACGTATATGTGGGCGGTAACGATGCTTCTGCCGAAAAATATGCCGAGAAAGGTCGCCGTTATAGTATATCCTCTTGTATGTGCGTTTTTCGGACTCACCTACGGAACGGTATACGCACCTGCTCAGGCAATAATGTTCGGGTATGATTTTCCGACAATGATAAAGTGGATAATAGCCGGACTTCCGTGGGATGTGCTTCACGGACTCGGAAACCTCGGTATGGGTCTTCTGGTGTATCCGCTTTCAAGAACGCTTATGCGACTTGAGAAAAAAGGCAATATTGTGTGAATAAAATAAAAGAGTTGCTTTTCTCTTGATTAACGGAGACTAAAGCAGCTCTTTCTTTTTTATTTGTTTTTTCTGTTTTTGATTATAGTAAGAAGCACAAGAACAATAAGTCCGACTCCGGATACACAAAGCATAAGTATTATTTTATATAAGCTGTCTCCCGTGAGAGGGGAAGACATCAGATAACTCAGAAATGTCATTTTGACCTCACTTGTCTCCTCGGCGGTAACAGTAAAGAGGATATTTTATGTTTCCGATAGAGCGTATGTATGCAAAGGTTTTTTCCTCACCCTCGCTTGCAAGCATTTTCAGCCATTTTTCAAGTATGCAGGCGGTGCAGGGGTGCATTATATCTCCTCCGCTGTGCTTTTTTGAAAGGTAATATTCAAGAGGGGAAGAGTCGGTGTAGCTCTTTCCCAGATATATCTTTGAAGCGGCAACACGGTCACAAAACGTCTCCTTGAGATAGGGAAGCGGCATTTTCACAGGCTCATAATGCTTGGTTTTGGTGCTTATGTCGAACCAGTATTCAAAATGGTGCTTGTTTCTTCCCTTGTGGTGTAGCCATGCTATGGAGTAGCCCCTTGTCTCACGCTCATGCTCATTCGGACTGCGTTTGCCCTCCTCGTAATTGAGAATACCCGGAATCAGCTCCGACGGAGAGTATTTTGAAAGGTCGTGAAGAAGTCCGTTTATCGGAATCCCCGCCTTGAAGCAGTTTTTCATTACAAGATTGCGGTGGCGTGTTATCGTTTTGACGTGACCTTTGATATTCATACTTTCCTCGACTGTACTAAGTTTGTTTTTATGATATTATCGCATAAATTTATCGATAATTCAATAGCAAAAAGGATTTTTATGTCGGATAAAATAAAAACCGCACACCGAGAGCTTTTTCGGAGGCGGCTGTTAAAGCTTATTCAAAATGAGTTGATGTGCCGGGGTTCATTTTTATTATCTTTGAACGGTAGTCACGGGAGATGGGGTCGTACATGAGGTCGTCCACTATCTTCGAGGAACCGAAAAAGTGCATGGGAATAGCGTGCTTTATCTTGAACTGACGCATATAGTAGTCAAATCCGAGAAAAGAATACATTCCCTGACGTGTGTCGAGAGGTATGAACGCAGTATCTATTCTGAAGCCACGCAGTCCCTTTGTATACTCGCGAAACATCGTTGTCATTTCCCATACGTCCGACTCTCTCATGCCCTCCCAGAGCCACAAATTGAGGTCTCCTGCGTGATATATGTTTCTGCTGTTGAGTCCGCAAAGGAATGCAACTCCACGGTCGGTTGAAGGCAGCGTTTTGAGACGGAATTTTCCCTCAAGTCTTATATCCATTCCGGGGTCAACCGATATGTAGTCGAAATGTCCGTGTGACTCTACTTCACGACGTGGAATATCCGAGGAAATAATGTATCTGACCGACGGATGCTCCTTGGCAAGACGGAAAACTTCGGGATTGTAGTGATCCTCGTGAATGTGACTTACGAATACGTAAAGCTTTTTCTTCATTGCAAGAGGCGGAAGCTTTCCTTCGGAGTAGTCGAAAATGAGCATATGTGTCTCCGATTCGAGTGAAAAACCGCTGTGTCCGATGTTGTTTATAACGATCATTGCTTCCTCCCTTTGCCGATTTAAAGATATACGGTAATATTATACCACTGTCGGAGGATATATTCAAGAGATGAAAGTATTTTATTTTTGAAGCTTTTAATTCCCGATTTACTCTTTACTTTTTAATCAAAATGTGGTATGATTAAGAATAGTGAAAAAATAAAAACGTATAACTTGAAAAGGAAGTATCATGGGAATACAGTTTAACGAAATTCTTCAGCATTTTGATCTTACTATCGAGCCTTCAAACTACGGTAACGGTCACATCAACGACACATACATAGTTCACTCCAAGCCCGACTATATTCTTCAGCGAATCAATAAGAATACTTTCACAAATCCTCCGGAACTTATGGAAAACATCAAGGGTGTTACAGAGTTCCTCAGAAATAAGATTGTAGAAGCAGGCGGCAACCCCGACAGAGAAACACTTACACTCATATATACTACAGACGGCCTCCCTTATTATCACCACACAGACGGCGAATACTACCGTATGTATAAGTTCATTGACGGTGCAAAGTCCGTTGACGTTATCGAAAATCCTGACCAGCTCTATCATGCGGCTCGTGCTTTCGGTAAGTTCCAGAGAATGCTTGCCGATTACCCTGCTGAGAAGCTCCACGAAACCATTGTTGACTTCCACAACACCGTTGTAAGATACGAACAGTTCAAGACAGCTCTCGCAGAAGATAAGTCCGGCAGAGCAGCTACAGCTCAGGAAGAAATCAAGTTCGTTCTCGACCGTGAGCAGGACGCAGGTGTAGTTGTTAACGCTATTAAGGAAGGCAAGATTCCGCTCAGAGTTACTCATAACGACACAAAGATAAACAACGTCCTCCTCGACAACGCTACAGGCGAAGGTGTTTGCGTTATCGACCTTGACACAGTAATGCCCGGCTCCCTCCTTTACGATTACGGTGACGCTCTCCGTTCGGGCGGTTCCAGCGGTGCGGAGGATGAAAAGGATCTCGATAAGATCTTCTTCAGAGTTGATAACTTTACCGCATTCACAAAGGGCTTCCTCGAAGAGCTTACAACAATTACAGACGAAGAGCTTGCACTTCTTCCGTTCTCCATTAAGCTCATGACTCTCGAGTGCGGCTCCAGATTCCTTGCAGACTACTTAAACGGCGATACATACTTCAAGACAAAGTATCCCGAACACAACCTTGTAAGAGCAAGAACACAGTTCAAGCTTGTTCGTGATATTGAAGAACACATGGATGAACTCAACAAGATCGTTCATGAGCTTGCAGGAAGATAAACATAACCGAATATAAAACCTTGTAAAAATGCTCGTCTGGAAAAAAACGGGCTTTTTGCAATTTATAATGAAATTTTAAAGGAATAATATATGGCTGATATTTTCGAGCTGTTTAAGAAGATAAAGACAGACTCCGTGCAGGAGAGCGGTGCGATAGAATTTATTATTGTCGGTCTCGGCAACCCCGGTGACAAATATACATTTACAAGACATAACGCAGGATTTTTGTGTGCGGACTATCTGTCACAGAAGCTTTCATGCCCGATAAAAACTCTTAAATTCAAATCGCTTTACGGAACAACAAGCATCGGCGGACACAGGGTACTCCTTATGAAGCCGCAGACCTTTATGAATAACTCGGGTGAAGCGGTAAAGGAAGCGGCGGATTTTTATAAGATAGCTCCCGACCACATAATCGTTATAAGCGATGATATAAACCTTGCCCCCGGTAGAGTCAGAATCAGAAAGAACGGCTCTCACGGAGGACAAAACGGACTTAAAAGTATAATCAATCACCTCGGAGACGATAATTTTACAAGAATACGTATCGGTGTCGGAGAAAAGCCGAATCCCGAATATCCGCTTGCCGATTGGGTTCTCGGAAGAATCGCAAAAGAGGACGAGGAGAAAATGTTCTCGATATTCGGAGTTGTGCATGATGCACTGCCCCTTATACTCGATGGTAAAACAGACGACGCTATGGGCAAATGCAATGGAGTCAGATTCTGATTAAAAGAAAAGAGGGAAAATGAACTACAGCTTACTATGCGATATTTTTCGCCGAAATCGTGAATATACATCGCTTACCGCCGCATTGACTTCTCCTGTATACGGAAAACGAAAGCCGTATTATGTGAGCGGACTTACCTCGGGGTCGGAGTATGTTTTTCTTACTTCCGTTGCCGAAGATATGAAGTCGGATAAGGCTCCGCCCGTCATAGTTTTCAGCAGTGAAAAACGTGCATCGGCATTCAGCGAGCATCTTGTTTCCTGCGGTATTAAAGCTGCTTATTTTCCGTCAAGAGAGTATTGCTTCTCGAATATTGCTTCATCACATGATTATGAGGGAGAAAGACTCAGCGTTCTTGCGTCTCTTGTCGGAAGTGTGCCTGATGATTTCCGCTGTGAAGCCGTATGCACGACCGCAGAAGCAATTCTTCAGGTAACACTTCCTCCGAGTGAGCTTAAAGAAAAGTGTATCAGGGTGTCGTTTGACGAGTCTCTTGACACGACTGTTCTTTCTGTGAAGCTTTCGGAGGCCGGTTACACAAGAGTAGAGCTTGTCGAGGCTCCGGGTCAATATGCAATTCGCGGCGGAATAGTCGATGTTTATCCCCCGAGATCGGAGCCTGTGAGAATAGAGCTGTTCGGTGACGAGATTGACAGAATGGGATATTTTTCCGTCGAAACACAGCGATTCTCGGAAGCCTCTGAGGAAACGATGGTCTTTCCGCCGGTAAGAGAGCTTATCTTCTCACAGGAAAAGCGTGACATCCTTGCGGAAATGATAAAAAAGCACATTCGCCGCATAGGAAATAATACGGAGGAGAAAAACGCAAGAGCTGCCGAGGTGCTGTCGGGTGAGCTTACATCGCTTGAACAGGGCTTTGAGCTGAACTTTGCCGATAAATATCTCCCGACACTGTATCCTGACGGAACTTCTCTCCTTGATTACGACTGCGGAGCGATGATTCTTGTTGACTGCGGTGAGATAGAGGAAAGAGCAAACGCTCAAAATACGCTGATTGAGCAGAGTATTGCGGATATGAGCGAAAATCACGAGCTTCCTCCGCAGAAAAACGGAATTTATTTGCGTTCGTTTGATGAAATAGGTGACAGACAGTCATCTCCCGTTGTGTTCATAGATACGCTTCTTCGTTCTCACAGCGGACTTACTCCTGCCGGACTTTTCACTTTCAATACACGGCATGTCCCTGCTTATGCCGGAAACAGCTCTTTATTTATGGAGGATCTCGAAAGATTCCGCACGGAAAACTATCTGTGTATTGTCCTCTGTGCATCGGAAAACGAGAAGAATGCCATAAAAAACGAGCTTATAGCAAAAGGAATAACAGTAGCTCAGGCAAGCGGAGACGATATTACCGCAGAAAAGCTTGTCGGACAGGGAAATGCTCCTGTGCTTCTCATGTGCGGAGAATTTCCGGGTGGATATGAGCTTGCATACCCTAAATTCGTGCTTCTCGATTATTCCAGGGAATCCGCAAAGCCGACAAGAGGACGCTATCTCAAAAAATCGAAAAAGAAAAAGACCGCTACCGAAGCCATTATGTCATATGCCGACCTCGATGTAGGAGATATTGTCGTTCATGAGGCTTACGGTATCGGTCAGTACATGGGACTTGAAACTCTGACAATCGACGGTGCTTCAAGAGACTATGTTCACATAAAATACGCAGGAAGCGATAAGCTTTTTCTCCCCGTTGACCAGCTCGACCATGTGGCGAAATATATCGGTGCAGGCTCGGAAAACGGTATGGTCAAGCTGTCGAAAATGGGCGGTGCCGACTGGATGCGTGCCAAAAGCAAGGCAAAGGCTTCCACAAAGGAAATGGCAAAGGAGCTTATTGAGCTTTACGCAAGAAGAAAGAGAACCAAGGGTATCGCATTCGACAAGGATGACGATATGTGCCGTGAGTTTGCCGATTCATTCCAGTACGAGGAGACAGACGGACAGCTCAGTGCAATAGACGATATACGTCAGGATATGGAAAAACCGTACCCGATGGACAGACTTCTCTGCGGAGACGTCGGATACGGCAAGACCGAGGTTGCACTCAGAGCCGCATTTAAGGCTGTTATGAGCGGCAAGCAGGTTGCGATTCTTGTTCCGACTACTATCCTTGCGTACCAGCATTATCAGACGTTCCTCAGCCGTATGAGAGCCTTTCCGGTGAAGATAGATATGGTATCACGTTTCCGTACACAATCCGAACAGGCGGCTGCTATGCGTCGTGTGGGCAGGGGAGAGACGGATATTATAATCGGTACTCACAGACTTATTTCAAAGGACGCAAAATTTTACGACCTCGGACTTATAATAATAGACGAGGAGCAGAGATTCGGTGTTGCACAAAAGGAAAAGCTGAAGCAGCTTGCGGTCAATGCCGATATTCTGACTCTTACCGCCACTCCCATTCCGAGAACTCTCAATATGGCAATGGGCGGTATCGTTGACATGAGTGTGCTTGAGGAGGCTCCCGGACTACGTTCTCCCGTACAAACCTATGTAATGGAGTATGACGAAGCACTTGTGCATGAGGCTATCAGACGTGAGCTGAGACGAGGAGGACAGGTATTCTATCTCTACAACAGAGTAGAGGGAATATACAACGTCGCCGACAGAATAGAGAGGGCGATTCCCGATGCAAGAATAGCTGTTGCACACGGTAAAATGGACAGGGAAGCCATAGAAGAAGTGTGGGATCAGCTGATAAAAGGCGAGATAGACATACTTGTATGCACTACGATAATCGAGACGGGAGTCGATATTCCGAATGCGAACACCCTTATCATAGAAAATGCGGAAAACTACGGTCTGTCTCAGCTTCATCAGATACGAGGTCGTGTGGGACGTTCAAGTACAAGAGCCTTTGCATATTTCACCTACAAGAAGGGAAAACAGCTTACGGAGGTTGCGGAAAAACGTCTGGCGGCTTTAAAGGAATATGCGGAGTTCGGTGCAGGCTTCAGAATTGCTCTCCGTGACCTTGAAATAAGAGGTGCTGGGAATATTCTAGGCTCCGAACAGCACGGTCACATGGAGGCTGTGGGATATGACCTTTACATGAAGCTTCTTGAAGAGGCTGTCATAGAAGAAAAAGGCGAAAAGGCTCCCGAACCACTCCCCGAATGTGCGGTAGACGTTCGATGTGACGCATACCTCTCGCAGAGCTATATTAAGTCCGCTCCGCAAAGAATGGATATGTATAAGCGAATCGCAAGGGTGCAGAACGAGGATGACTACGACGATATCATAGATGAGCTTTGCGACAGATACGGCGAACCGAATTCACAGGCGGTAAACCTCTGCCGTATTGCATGGATAAGAGCTATGGGACAGCAGGCTGGCTTTACGAAGATAGAGGAAAAGGACGGCAGTGTAAGACTTTACTGTACGTCTCCCGATGCCGTAAAGATACAGAGACTTGCCGCGGAATATCCTCTTCTCGGAGTGAGGGTAATGCTCGGTCAGACACCGTTTATAACCATGAAAACAAAGAAAAACATGAGAAATACGGAATTTTTGCTCGAAATACTCCGTAAATACACGAGTTTTTTTGACAAATAATATGATTTGTTCATTTTCATGAGTTATAATATATAAAAAAGAATACAGAGAGAGATAAATGAGAAACAAAACGGTATCAGCAATTCTCGCATCACTTGTTGTTGCGACTTCACTTGTGTCCTGCTCATCGGGGAAGGTTATGACCTATGGCAGTCACTCTATAAACGAAAACGAATTTACCTATTATCTTGCAACCTACAAAGGAAGCTACGCAAAGACCTATTCCGATTTTGAGAATACGGCGGAATATTTTTCGACAGTCGTTACAGATGACGGAGAAACGGCCGAGGACGTGCTTTTCGAGTCGGTTGTACACAATGTGGAGATGACCCTGATTTGTGAGGAGCTTTTCGATGAGTACAATCTGAAGCTCTCCGACACGATTGAGGATACAATAGACGAATACCTCGAGGATTTTGTTACCGAATATTCCGACGGAAGCCGAAATAAATTCAATGCAACACTCGGAACCTACGGTGTAAATCTCAAAATGCTGAAGAAGATTTATCTCCGTGACGAAAAAGTATCCGCTCTTTATTCCGCACTTTACGGAGATGGCGGCATTATCGGAATAAGCGACAGTGACAGACAGACTTATCTCGAAGAAAATTATGTAAGAGTACGTCATATATATGTCAATAACAAGTACGCATATTCCTATGACGAGGACGGCGTTCCCGAATACACGGATGACGGCATAAGAAAAAAACGTGACCTTACAGACGAAGAGCTTGAAGCAAAGCAGGCACTCATAGACGCTATAGACGAGTCTCTTGCCGACGGAGCTGACTTTGAAGAGGTGTACGAGGCTATGTCGGAGGACAAGTACTACAAGAACGGCTACTATATTTCCGAAAATATGGATTTTGTGGACGATGTTGTTGAGGGTGCGATGTCTCTCGAAATAGGTGAGAGTGTAAAGATAGAAAGCGACTACGGAACACATTACATCATGCGTCTCGAAATGGATGAAAAGCCGTGGGATGACGACAATAATGCCGACTTCTTTGAAGACTACGACAGTACTGTAGGAGAAGCTATGTTTGTAGCGTTTGTCGAGGAAAAGCTTGATGAGGTTGAACTGAATGAAGAAGCCCTCGAAAATTATTCGATAACGGATTCTCCTGTAAATTACAGATTTTGACAATTAATTAACTGAAAGAAGGTAGAAACTATGGCGGAAACACCGGAAATTCTGCACACCGCATTTGTTATAAAAAAAGCTTATGATTCCGTATGGGATGATATTTCCGAAAAGTTCTCGCTCACCCGTGCAGAGATAGATGTGCTTGCTTTCATAGCCAATAACCCGCTGCTCAATACCGCAAGTAATGTTGTGGATTACAGAATGATAGCGAAAAGCCATGTTTCAAAGGCTGTAGAGCATCTTATGGAGCGTGGGTATGTGGTCGGAAACAAGGATCAAAAGGACAGACGACAGGTTCATCTTGCACTTACCGAGACGGCGGATGAGGTTGTTCGTGAGATAACAAAGCGTCAGCATGAATTCAAAAAAATGATGTGCGACGGAATAACGGAAGAAGAATTCAGAATGTTCAAAAAGGTCGCGGAAAAAATAGTAAAAAACTCCGGACTTTTAATTAACGACAAGACATAAAAAAATCCCACAGGATTTCGACTTATGCAATCGGAAAACTGTGGGATTTTGATTTGTTTACTTTCCGGCTTTCGCTGCAATGAGCTTTTGAGCCTTGTCAAGCATACCAGAGTCCTGACGCTGTGCCATAACGAGTCTCCAGTAGAAGCCCTTGAGTTCAAGAAGCTCCTGGTGAGTACCGAACTCTACTACATGACCCTTGTCAAGCACGAGAAGTCTGTCTGCGTTGCGGAGAGTCGAGAGTCGGTGAGCAATGGCAAAGGTGGTTCTGTCCTTTGTAAGCTTGTTGATAGCGTCCTGAATGAGCTTTTCCGTTTCGGTATCGAGAGCGGCTGTAGCTTCATCGAGGATAAGAACCTTCGGGTTGTGAATAAGAGCACGGGCAATTGCAACACGCTGTCTTTCACCGCCGGAGAGTGAATAACCCTTTTCACCTACCATGGTGTTGTAGCCCTCGGGGAGGTTTACGATGAAGTCATGTGCATTAGCAAGCTTTGCGGCGGCAATAACCTCTTCGTCTGTAGCGTGAGGCTTCGCATATTTGATGTTGTCTCTTATGGAACCGGAGAAGAGGTGAGTTTCCTGAAGAACTACGCCTATCTGAGAACGGAGTGCATTCTGTGATATATCCTTGATGTTAACTCCGTCTATCTCGATTGAACCGTCCGTTACATCATAGAGACGCATGAGGAGGTTTATAAGCGTTGTCTTACCGGAACCCGAGTGACCGACGATACCGATCATTTCGCCCTTCTTGATGTCGATGTTGATGTTTTCGAGAACGGGGTTGTATGTATCGTAGCCGAATGTTACGTTCTTTATGCTGATGTCACCCTCGATGGAAATATCAATAGGAAGACCTATATCCGATACTTCCGGCTGTTCCTCGAGAATTTCAAGAACCTTTCCGAGAGAGGTAAGGAACGATGAAATGTTACGGGGAATGAAGGTTATCCAAAGCAGAGGACCGTAGATGATGTTTGAGTAGGAGTTGAACTGGTGGAGGTCACCGTAGCTCATAGCACCCTTAAAGAGGAGATAGTTTCCGTAGAACAGGATGAGATAGCTACCGAAACGTACCGCAAATCCGAGGAGCGGGAAGACAGTATCGAACAGCAGAGCATTTGATTCGGACTGCTGTGCGGAACGGTCTGTACGCTTATGGAAGGTTGCGATTTCTCTTTCCTCGTTACCGAATGCCTTAACGACACGGATACCGTTTAAAACGTCCTGGAGGAAAAGGTTTACATGGTGTCCGAGAACCCAGTTCTTTGTGTTACGATGCTGCATGGTTGCCCAGAACTTGTAAACAAGATAAACAACAAGCGGAATCGGAACAAATACGAACAAGCTCATCAGAGGGTTGAGTATGAGCAGGAATATAAGTGCAAGGATGAACGAAGCACCCTGAGTGAAAAGGCTGGGGAGCTGGTTCGTCATGAAGTCCTGAACGACGTTTACATCCCCTGTGATTCTTCCCATAAGGTCACCGGTGGATTTACGCTGAATCGAGGAGACCGAGAGGGTAGAAATCTTTTCGTAGAGAAGTGTACGCATCATAAGGGTGAATTTGTTACCCGAGATTGCGGACATACGGCTTTGCAATACGCTGAGAACACGCTGAACAAGGTCTATCGAGATGATAGCGATGAATATCAGCACGAACGAACGAAGGTGGGGGTCACTGAACGAGTTTACGGGACGGATGGATTCATTTGTCAGGTAGTCGTTTACGGCGACCTTCTGAATTGCGGGGAGTACGAACTGGATTATAAGTGAGAAAACGGATACGAACAGAGGGAAGAACAGCATGAGTCTGAGACCCTTTGTAAGTCCCCAGAGCTTCTTGTAAACTTCCTTGGTGTTTCGGCAGAACGGACAGAGCTTTGTGCCTCTGATAAAGGGACGACCGCATTTCGGACAGAATCTTTCGGGATCGTCGTTTGTTACAGGCTCTCCGGGAGCTTTTTCCTCACGTCTTTTCTTTGCAAGATCTTCGCAGGCATGGACGAGAACGGAATATCTCGGAAGATTTCGACCGCTCAGGAAACGGCATACAAGAGTTGTAATACCGTCAACCTCCGCATAGAACGAGCAGTTACCATACAGTACTTCTGTCGAGAATATACCGCACCTTGAAAGGTCGATTTCGTTTATTATCTTTCCGTTCAGTATGCAGAGTATTCTTCTGTCGGTTACCGCCGTCCAGCCGTCAACAAATTTGTCCTCGAGTACGTTGAACGGAACAACATACATAAGTTTTTCGCCTTGCTCGGCAGATGAATCATAAGCCGCTCTGTCAAGCTCCGGCAAATCGTACATCAGTTTCATAATTTGACTGCCTTTCCGGATTTTTTATCTGGGTGTTGTACTCAGATATAGATCTCAATGTACTTGTAGCTCAGCTTGTCGAGCTTTGAAGGATCGGGGATAACGAAGCAGTTACCGTCCATATCGGAGATGAATATTCTCATATCTTCAAGAACACGAATGTTGGAGAAGGGGTTGTTGAGAACGATGGAGGCACTTCCGGCTGTGGTGTCGGCTTCCCAGTAGGTATAACCGAACTTTTCCTTTGAGGAGTTAATCTTCTTTATTTCGGGAGTGAAGTAGCGAACGTCAAGCTCATCGTTAATAAGCTTTACGGTGTCCTTGTCGAAATCCGCGAGATTGCGAATCATTCCGATTTCCGCACCTCTGCCCTTAATACGAGAGTCAGGCTCTCTTACCGAAAGAAATTCATTCGGGGCGGTAACGGGGAAGGAGCGGCGAATAACTACTCTTTCAAAAAATTCTTCTTCACCCTCTGCGTTGATTATCTTAAGAGAGATAAGTCCGCCGCTTGAGAGTGAAAAGTGAGAGTTTTCCGTGGTCATGTTTATGGATTCTCTGTGCTTAAACAGCTCATCCGTATCAACCTCTCCGTCTTCCTCGGCGGGAGCGTCGTTTTTCTTTTTTTCTTCAGCCTTGCTTTCGAGCTTTTTTTCTTCTGCTTTATTTGTATCCGCGGTTTTTACGGTATCTTTTTCCTTGGTTGCCATAATATTACCTATCCTTTCATACTGAAATCGGACTTACATTCCTGCGAGAACCTTCTTCATAGCTTCTGACTGGAGCTTGTAGAGCTTATAGTAAACTCCGCCCTTTGCGAGAAGCTCATCCGGAGGACCCTCTTCTGCTATTTCACCGTTTTCGATAACAAACAGGTAGTTGCAGTCCTTGAGTGTGGAAAGTCTGTGTGCTATAGTGATACAGGTGCGTCCCTCAACAAGCTTTGAGAGAGCGTCGCCGATAAGTCTTTCGGTTTCGGTGTCCATTGCCGCAGTAGCTTCATCGAGAATGAGGATGGAGGGTGACATAAGCAATGCACGGGCGATTGAAACTCTCTGACGTTCACCGCCGGAAAGAGAACGGCTACCGGAACCGACTTCCGTTTCATAGCCCTCGGGAAGACGAACAATGAAGTCGTGAGCATTTGCAGCCTTAGCCGCAGCTATAACCTCTTCCATTGTCGCATCGGGACGAGCGTAACGGATGTTGTCGGCAATGGTTCCTCTGAACAGGAATATTTCCTGGGATACTATTGCGATATTATGTCTGATAGATGAAATGTCGATTTTCTTGAGGTCGGTTCCGTCTACCAGTATCTGACCCGAGATAGGGTCGTACATACGGGTGATAAGGTTAACTATGGTACTCTTACCGCTTCCCGTATGACCTACAAGACCGATGTTGTCGCCTGGATTGATTTTGATATTGACATTTTTAAGAATAGGTCTGTTCGGGTTGTAATGGAACGAAACGTCCTTGAATTCGATATTTCCCTTAAATTCGGGCTTTGCTATCGCATCATGAGCGTTCATTACATCGGGAACCATGTCAAGCACTTCAAACATTCTCTGGGCGGCATTGATTGTGTCGGTAATGAGGTTTGTAAAGGTTGAGAAGAACTGGAGAGGACCGAAGATCATTCCGATATATCCGAGATACGTCGTAAATTCACCGTAGGTCATCTCTTCGCCCATTACGGAAAGACCGCCGAAGCCCCAAATCATCTGAGAAGACATACCGATAAGGAGGCTGACAACGGGGAATATCGTAAGGGAGGTAATGTTAACTCTGAGGTTAGCGTTAAAGAGCTTTGAGGAATACTTGTAGAAACGGTTTGTTTCCTCGGCTTCCTTTGCGAACGCTTTAACTACTCGGATACCATTTAAGGAGTCACCGAGCATGGAGTTAAGCGATGAGGAAGCTCTCCACTGCTTTGAATACATTCTCCATAGCTTGGGAAGCATTACTCTGAATATGATTATAATTATCGGAACGGGGACGAACACCATCAGCGTGAGCTTCCAGTTAAGCGAGAACAGGAAGAACGTAAGACCGACGAAGTTCAGCACGTTGATAACAAAGTTAGGTACGCCGTCTATGTAGAAGCTGCGTATCTTGTCCGCATCATAGTTTACACGGTTGATAAGACGACCGGTAGACTGGTTGTTGAAGTAAGAAAGCGAAAGACCCATTAATGCGTCAAACACATTCTGCTTCATTTTGTTGGTCATTCTCGTGGACAGCTTTGCGTTCGCACGGTTCTGAATGATGTTGACACCGAGCGATACGAGAGCAAGTCCGACAATAACCGAGAGTACGATAAAGAGCTTTTCAACCGTATGCCATTTACCGCTTGAGCTGATTACGTTGTCGTAAAGTATCTCACCGTTGATTATAGGGGAAACAAGTGAGATAGCGGAGCTTGCAAGCATACAAAGTAGAACGGTGATTGCCTGTGCCTTATACGGAATAAGGAATTCAAGCAGTCTCTTGACGATGGCACCCTTTTTCTGACAGTGGGTGCAGACACGGCGGTACTGATTTTCATAAACCTGACCGCATTTCGGGCATTTTGCGTTAAACTGCTCGAATATCTGGTCATCGTCGTTTATGTCCTGACCTCTCAGGAATTTGTCAACAATTTCGCAGAACGCAAAGAGCTTTTGTCTCTTGGAGTTGGTGCAGTAACCCTTGATTCTTGTTACCGCATCGCGATTCCATTCTTCTGCAATCTTGTCTCTTTCTTCCTTTTCGAGCTTCTCCGGCATATCCGGGCGCGGAGTTTGATGCTCATAACATAGGAGACGGTTGGAGGACATACAGGTATCAACAGTCAAATCGGAATTGTATTCCATTGTGAAGCTGTCGATGTAGTTGACGAGTTCGGCGTCCGGAACTTTTCCGAAGTCGTCATAGTCACGGGAGTGCTTTTGCTTTTGCTGCGGAATGGAGTCGGGATCGGCACAGAGACGGTGAATAAGTCGTCTGCCTTTTTCGTAGACGAGCCATGCTTCACCGAAGTTTCCGTTAAGATCGAGGTCCAGTCGCACAGCAATGGTCATATCGTCGAGCGAGAGACCGCCGTCCTTTATGGCCGCTGATGCCGCAGGGGTGAGTTTGTCAAGCGGAAGCATAATAGTCACATACCTTTCTTGGGAATTTTACCTGAAACGGTAATTCTTTCCAAACACATTAGTTGCGTTTAACGCATTTTTGCGTGAGGAAGAGTTCCGTGTATAGTACTGTAATGTAAAATTTCATGATTATTCTTCACACGGAGATTGTTTTGTGCTATAATAAGCTTATGCAGTAATATTCCGGTCCTACAAACAGTGAACACTATTTCATATAAAACTACCGTAATGTACAGCAATTTTATTATTAATATCGTTCACATAGTCTATTAATAATATCCTTAAATTTTACTTTTTTCAAGAGTTTTTTGAAAATTTCGTGAATTTCGTCACATGATACAAATTGTTAATAATTAATTGGTGATAATATGCAAAGAAAAACAAAGAAATGGACAAAGTGCAAGAACATTGACAGCAAAAGATATAAACGGGATTTGGCAAATTATCTCGATGGCCGCTCTCTCAAATGCGTAACCGAAAGAATAGACGGAATCGAGGAGGTTGTCGGAAAAAGCGGAGCCATAATCAAAAAAGACGACGAGCTTCTTGTTTACTCCAGTCAGGACGTGCTTATGCGTATGAAGATAGACGATCTGCACGCATGGGAGCTTATGTCTCTTGACGGTGTGGTAATAACCGCTCACGATATTGAACACGGCGGCGAGGAACGTACCGTTATAGCGTTTTACAGCTACTGGAGACAGCTTGAGGACTGATTTTTAAATGGATATAGTTATAAACAACAATTATGAGGGAAAGCTTATACGAGAGGTGCTGAAAAAGGATCTCGGATATTCGATGAACCTTATAAAAAAGCTGAAGTTTTCGCCGGACGGGATAAAGGTGAACGGAGAATGGGTTACTGTACGGTACGAGCTGAAAAGGGGAGATGTTCTCTCACTTGCAACTGAGGACAAGCCGGAGGATGTAAGCCCGTACATAATTCCCGTTGATATTCCGATAGACGTTATCTACGAGGACGAATACATGACGGTGGTGAACAAACCGTACAATATGCCGTCTCACCCGTCTCACGGACACAGAATGGATACGGTGGCAAACGCACTTGCAAATCGCTACAGCGGTACTACCTATGTTTTCCGACCCGTAAATCGCCTTGATAGAGACACAAGCGGATGTATGATAACCGCAAACACAAAGGATGCTTCCTATAAGCTCTATTCATCAATGGTAGGCGGTATGATACATAAAACCTATATAGCGGTGCTTGACTCCGTTCCTGCCGAGCGTGAGGGGACGATAGAGACGTATATGCACAGACGTGACGAGAGCATAATAGAGCGTGAAAACTGCTCTCCCGATGCACCTGACGCAAAACCCGCCGTAACAAAATACCGTGTCATATGCGAAAAGGACGGCAAGTGTATCGTAGCGGCATATCCGATAACGGGAAGAACACACCAGCTCAGAGTGCATTTTTCCTCGATAGGATGCCCGATAATCGGAGATACCTTGTACGGAGGAGAGGGAATAGACGCACTTATCAATCGTCATGCACTTCATTCGTGGAGAACGACCTTCCCGCACCCGAACGACGGCAGAATAATTTCAGCATATGCCGAGATACCGTCCGATATTAAGACTCTTATCACAGCTGTCGGATTCGGAGATATAAACAAAATACTCGATGAGGTTGATATATGACCCGAATAATGAAAAAAATAAACAAGTATATACCGAAGGTGTCGTATGTCTTCTTCTCTCTCGGAGTGATTGCGGCAATTCTTCACGTTGCGGCAGTGTTTTCAGCGGATTTTGCCGATTTTTGGAGCGATAATGTATCCTCGATATTTCGTTCGTTTGCGGCTCATCTTACGTCGTTTCTGCCGTTTTCGCTGGCTGAGACCATCGTTATAGCAAGTCCGATAATTCTTGTCTGCGTAATCGTATATGCGTGTAAGGCGGCAAGCAAAAGCAATGTATCCCTTGTGAGATGTCTTGTTTTCATGCTTTCACTGCTGGCGTTGGTTTATTCCGTTTTCGTTTTCAATTTCGGAATAAGCTACAGAACGCACACTCTTGACGAAAGACTCGGTATGGAACGTGAAAAGGTAAGCGGAGACGAGCTTTACGAAACCATATCCATAGTTATAGACAAGCTTAATTCCCTTGCCGATGATGTTATTATAGCACAGGACAAAGGCTCTGTGAGACCGTATTCACACGAGGAAGCCGTAAGACTTTGCACGGAATCCTATGCGAAGCTTTCGGAGGAATACAGCTTCATAAAAAAACTGAACGCACCCGTAAAGCAGATAATGCTCTCCGATATAATGACGTATACGCATATTTCCGGAGTGTATACCTTCTTCACGGGAGAGGCTAATCTCAACACAAATTACCCTTATTTCGTTAACGTATACACAACCGCACATGAAATGGCACATCAAAGAGGTGTTGCAAGAGAAAATGAAGCAAATTTCATCGCATACCTTGTTTGCATAGGCTCCGATGACACATATATGCAGTATTCGGGATACCTTAATATGTACGAGTACTTGATTTCCGCACTTTACAAGGCTTCTCCAACACTGTACGCAAAGGCGGTTCGTTCTCTTGATCTCAGAGTAAGATACGACTTGAATTGCTACAGTGAATTTTTCGACAAATACCGTGAAAACAAGGCCGCTGATGTGAGTGATGCCGTGAACAATAAGTACCTTGAGATACAGGGAACGCAGGAAGGCTCAAAAAGCTACGGAATGGTAGTGGATCTCGCAGTGGCATATTACAGACCTATGTTCGAGGATACAGCCGAATGAAAAAAATAACAGTCGCTGCACTTTCCGCCGTGATACTTGTGTTGTCCGCCGTGATGCTTTCTTCCGTAAGTGCGGTCGAGAACGGAGAGGTGCCGTCAATCATAGTAAACGATGAAAAATGGTACAAGGATGCGGTGTCACCTCTTATAATGCGTGACGGAAAGACTTATGTGCCGGCACAGGTGTTTACAATGCTCGACGGAATAAAGGTAACTGAGGTGTCGGAGAACGGTATTCTTATATCAAACTCCGATACGAAGGAATATGTGTCCATACTGTTCAATGAAAGAGCGGCAGCTGTGAACGGTGAGATAATCGAAAACATAGGAGTGTTTCGTGACTCCGGTGTTCTTTATATCGAGGCTGAAATGACGGCTGAGGCTCTGGGCGTGGACTACGAATACTATTCCGTCGGAGAAGACAACGGTATGTATTTCCATGACGGAAGCAGTATAACCACACTTGGCGATATGCTACGCTCATATACGGAGCAGGTTGAAGAAAACGATGACAGTACCGTTGTCGGCGAGGAAAGCGAGGACTCGATTCGTCATATTTACGTCTTCTGCTCAACTCCCGAGGATGACAGCGGAATCTATTTTCCGGCAAGAGGAAACCTCGATTACTACGGAGTGGGATACACATATCTTGTGGACGATACGGTAAGCGATGACTCACTCATAAGTCTTGCCGCAGACGGAGGATATTGCCTGAAAATGCCCGAAATCGGTGACAAGAACTCAATCGAAGACGAAGCTGATGTGGTGGCGGCATTTCTTGATTCCGTAAACACAAGACTGAAAAGACTTTCGCTGAAAAAAACAAGATATGTACTTGCCGACTGTGACGAAGAAATGACTGCTTTGCTTTGCGAGAGGGGATATATCGTTATCAGACCCGACTTTACCGTGAACGGTGCCTCATACCCCGATGCAATGATAAATGAAATAGAAAATGCTCTGGACAGCGTGGGATATGCTTCCGTATATCTCGAGGACTGCTGGAATTCCGAAAGAATGGCGATACTTCTCTCGGAGCTTATCGAAAATGACGAGAGCATAAAGACGATAAATATTTACGGCTGACAAAGAAAGGAGACTCTGCCATATGGAAAACACAGACAGAAAAAAGAAGATACTTGTGGTTGAGGATGAAAGAAACATCGCACAGGTGCTTGCATACAACATAAAAAAAGACGGATACGACTGTGATATTGCTTCTGACGGAGAGGCCGGACTTAAAATGGGACTTGAGGGGGGATATGACCTTATTCTCCTTGATATAATGCTTCCGAAAATGACGGGCTTTGAGGTGTGTGAGCATATAAGACGTAAAAGTCAGGTTCCGATAATTTTCGTGACGGCAAGAGAGGAAGAAAAGGACAGAATACTCGGACTTGAAACCGGTGGTGACGACTACGTTACAAAGCCGTTTTCTTTCCCCGAGCTTAAAGCAAGAATAAGAGCCAACATAAGACGTTCGAGCGGAGAAGTAGTGACGGGGGAAAAAATCGACCCCGATATAATAACCGTAGGAGAGCTTACGATTGATAAGGCTCACTACTCCGTTGAAAAGAACGGTGAAGCTATCGAAATGTCGAAAAAGGACTACAATCTCATACTGTTTCTTGCCGAAAACCTCGGTCAGGCATTCTCGAGAGAACAGCTTCTCGAAAACATATGGGGGTATGACGACTACTTCGGAGATATAAGAACGGTTGACGTTACGGTTAACAGAATCCGCAAAAAGATAGAGACAGACCCCGCACATCCCGAATATCTTATGACTAAACGAGGAGTGGGCTACTACCTCTGTAAGAGATAAATATGTTTAAAAGTCTGTATTTCAAAATAGTACTTATACTTCTCATATTCATAATAGCCGTTATGTGTTCGGTGGGAGCTATTCTTCTCAGCGGTGTTGCATCATACTATACCGAAAATTTTGCGACACAGATGACGGAATGCTTTGACGAAGACGGTCTTCTTATGCCGGAACTTGAATCGGCGGCGAAAAGCAGCTACCCGGCAGGCGAAATGAAGGAGGTTCTTTCCTCATACGGAAGTATTCTCGGAATAGACAAGTACCGCAATTACTTTGTTTTGAATCTTGATGGGGAAATGCTGTCAGGCTCAGATATAACTCTCGGCTCATCCCTCAAGCTGACACCGAATCTTCTGACTGCCATAAGCGGAAGCAGTGAAAACAGCAGCTCGGGAAGTATGGAAAGCTCCGACTGGGCGGTAAGAATCTCCGTGGACGGAACAAGCGATAACGACGTTATAGTTTATATTATAGACTCCCTCGGTGAGATGAGACAGCTGAACAGCGTGCTTTACCGTATAGTATTGCAGGCTATGCTTATCGGAATAGTTATAGCGGTGCTTCTTTCGTTCTTCCTTGCAAAATCCATATCTTCACCTCTGCAAAGTCTTACTTACGGTACTCAGCTTGTGGCATCGGGTGAGTTCTCGCATGAAATAGAGGTGCGTTCAGCCGATGAGATAGGAGAGCTTGCCGAAAACTTTAACTACATGAGAGAAAGACTCCGTATGACCCTCGAGGAGGTTGACGGAGAAAGAGAAAAGCTTGAAACGGTTCTGTCCTGCCTAAGAGACCCCGTTATTGCTTTTACTCATGACGGCAGAGTTATGCATCTTAACAGCAGTGCGGGGGAACTCTTCGGCTCTTCTGCTGATAAAATGACGGTTGAAAGCTGTTTTGAGCTTCTCGATATACCTCTTGTCGATAAAGGAGGAGCATTCACACTTACTTCTCCCGACGCGGAGGTTGAGAATACAAAGGACGGCTTTGTTTTTCGTGACAGAATATGCGGAGACAGAGTCTATGACGTAAGCTGTGCTTCGCTGAAATATGTGGAGGATAAAAAAACCTCGGTCGGATGTATCGTTATCGTTCATGACGTTACGGGCAGATTTGAACTTGACGAAAGCCGACGTGAGTTTGTGGCAAATGTTTCGCATGAGCTTAAAACTCCGCTTACCGCAATCAAAAGTGCCGCAGAGACTATCAGAATGGATGAGGAAATGGATGATGAAACAAGAAACTTCTTCCTCGACATGGTTCTTTCGGAAAGTGACAGAATGAAGCGTATAGTTTCCGACCTTCTCGTACTTTCCCGTCTCGACAACAAGAAAACTCAGTGGAATATAGAGACATTCGATATTCGCCGCCTTGTGAGAAGACTGTGCGATGTTATGAGAGGGGATCTCGAGGAGCATGGCCACAAAATCACTTTCGGTTGCGACAAGGAACTGCCCGAAATCACCGCAGACAGACAGAGAATAGAGCAGGTTGTGATAAACATAATCTCGAATGCGATAAAATACACTCCCGATGGCGGTCAGATAGACATAAAGCTTATGAAAAATAAGCGAGGCAGTGTGCTTATAAATGTGACAGACAACGGTATAGGAATCCCAAAGGAAGATGTTGAGCATCTTTTCGAGAGATTCTACCGTGTGGAAAAATCAAGAACACAGGATGCGGGCGGTACAGGTCTCGGACTTGCCATAGCAAAGGAGCTTGTTGAGGCTCATGGAGGAAACATTAAGGTCGAAAGTGAACTTCACAAGGGAACCTCCGTTACGATAGAGCTTCCGATAGTCTGCCGTATCAAAACCGAAAACAAGGATGTAAGATGAGGGAAAATCACGAATCTAAAATCAATGCGGCAAAAAGTATAATCTGTGCATTGCTTGTCCTTGCACTGTGCTTTATGATGTTCTTCATTGTTTATATGCTGAATATAGGGCAGTCGCAGGTAGGGTTTGACCTCAGCACCGTTACTTCGGAGCAGACGGAATATCAGATAGACGTAAGCAAATTCATAATTCCCGAATTTATCGGAATAACCTACGGCGGCGAAAAGCTCGGATGCTCGGGGTCTGAAAATATCCTCGGCGAAATGTATCGTGAGCTGTCGGGAGTTATCTCCGAAGTACTTTGTGCCGGTAATGTTGCGGAAAGAAGCCGAACCGACTGGAGTATATTTGCGGAAAGCAAGTCCTCCGTTTATATACGGTATCACAGTGAGCTTCCCGATTGTGCCGTAGGATATTTTGCGGACGAATCCTCGGGAAACATAAGTGACAGAAGAAACGTAACTTCGTATATATATGAAATGTACATCATCCCGAATACAGACGGCTCGGGTAAGGTCGATATCGCCGTTAAAAGTAAGGGAGGAGACGTATGCTTTTATTCAGGCACGCCGGAGAGTATACTTACCGGAGACGGTACCGCAAAAATGCTTGACTCATATCGTTCCGGAATGTACGAATATAAAATGTCGGGAGGTCAGCCCGTTTTCACCGAAAATATTTCTACGAGAAATATACTTATCACAGGTGGAACAGCCGCTTTGATACAAACGGAGACAAACGATGAAACCAAGAATGAAATAATCAGATTCTTCGGCTTGAACCCCGACAAGCTCCTTTCCTCGCACATTGATGAGGAGGGCATGGACAGCTACGTTGACACCCACGGTTCGCTTTATATAAAGGAGTCGGGAATCGAATATAATTCATCCTCCGACGGCGGTGTGGGTATCTATGACTTTATCGGAGATGCGGATGAAATTTCACTTGGGGAATATATAAAAGCGTCCGTCTCGATGATAACATATATGCGTTCTGTAAATAAAAATATTGCGGGTGGAGACGCGGAGATATATCTTTATTCCGTTACTTCTCAAAACGGAAAGGTGAAGCTCGAATTCATGTATGCCTTTGACGGTATCAGAATAATGGATTTGAAACCTGCGTTTACCGCCGAGTTTGAAGACGGTATACTCAGACGTGCCTCGCTTTATTCCATATCCGTCAAATATTTCAGCGAAAGACGTGTGCTTATGCTTGAGGACAGCTTCATTGAGATTATGAAAAGCTACGGGAAAAACGTGACATATACGAATATAGTATACAGAAGTGACTTTTTATCGGAATCCGTCGGTGCGGAATGGCAGTGTGTGGAGTATCAGCAGTAAGAAGGGGGCATTATGGAACACAAAAAAATTCTTAATTTGCTTTTGACCGTTCTTGTTCTGTCCGTTGTCATTGTGCTTGGTGTGATACTGAAATTGAGACGAGAGATATATTATCTTCCCGAAAGCTCTGCCGATGACATTGTAAAGGTGCTTGCCGACTCCAATATTTATGTTGACCGTGGAATGATAAGCACGAAAAAGGAGAGGGGAAGCGTGTACGTTTGCAGCTCCGGAAGCTACAGTGAAACGGTTGCCGCACTTCTCTCCGACAGCAGGATAAAATACGACTTTGCACTTCCGGACGGTGAAATGCTTGTTATGGAGGACTACTCCAGATTTGAATTCGGAAGCGGATTTACCTTCAGATATTCAAAGGACGGCAAATTTGAAAGTATTCTCGACACGGTTACTGCTGAGGATTTTTCAGAAAGACCGAGTGCGGCGAAAATAGAAGAGGTTTCCTCTGCCGTTATCGAGTTCATGGAAAAGGGAAGCAGTGAATTTGAGGTGGGCGGAAGCATGAATATCGTTACCACGGTCGAAAGGGTTTGGGAAAGCGGCGGAAAATATTATGCCCTCTGTTCGAGAAGTATAGGCGGAGTTGAGGTAAACGACAACAAGGTTTTCTGCACCTACCGTGACGGAGAGGTAACGTCGGCTTCGGGAAGCTGGTGCTTTCTTACTCTCGGAGACGCATATTCGGCACAACTGTGCGACATTATCAATATACTGTTTAATGTAAAAAAGGAGCTTGGAGAATGCGGAAATGCGGTGTATATAAACTCCGTTGAGAAGTGCTATTCTCTTTACACCTACGGAGAAAACGATGATTTTTGTCTTATTCCGTGCTACAAGGTGGTTACCGACAGCGAAGGTGAGCTTATATATAATGCAATAGATGGTACGTTGTACACAAAAAAGTAAAGTGCGAAATGACGGCAAAATGTGCAAAAATGTTATGAAGTATTAATTTTATGAAAATCCTCGAAAAAACTCTTTCATTATTGTGCATAAACTGTTATAATATAGTAGGTGAGATGTTTTTTTCGCACCTCGTTTTTTAATGCCTTATGCTGAAAAAGAAAGGCTTGGTAGTTTAATGGAAAAAATTATTGTAAACGGAGGAAATCCTCTGTTTGGTCAGGTAGAGATTTCAGGCTCTAAAAATGCCGCTTTACCTATAATATATGCCTGTGTGCTTGTGCGTGGAAAGTGCGTGCTTGAAAATATTCCGGCGATATCCGATATAACATATTCCTTTGAGATACTCAGAGGTATCGGTGCCGAGATAAAAATGCTCGACGCAACAACATACGAAATAGATTGTACAAATGTAGAACCCGGTCGCTCCGATTATGAGCTTGTGAGAAAAATAAGAGGTTCATATTATCTTCTCGGTGCGGAGTTCGGTCGCTTCGGTCGTGCGAGAGTCGGTTATCCCGGAGGATGTAACTTCGGTGTAAGACCCATCGACCAGCATATAAAGGGCTTTGAAGCTCTCGGCGGTCGTGTCGCAACTGACGGAGGCTACATTGAGATAGAATCCGATAACGGTGCTGTCGGTACAAACATATTCTTTGACGTAACAACAGTCGGTGCTACTCTTAATATCATGATAGCAGCCGCAACAGCAGAGGGAACGACAATTATCGACAATGCAGCAAGAGAGCCGCATATAGTTGACTGTGCTAGCTTCCTCAATACCTGCGGTGCGAAAATAAGCGGTGCAGGTACCGATGTTATCAAGATAAAGGGTGTTAAGGAGCTTCACGGTTGCACATATGCGATAATCCCCGATATGATTGAGGCAGGTTCGTTTATGGTTGCGGCTGTCGCTACGGGTGGCTCGGTAAGAATCGGAAACGTAATACCCAAGCACCTTGAATCCATCAGTGCAAAGCTTGAAGAGGTCGGAGCTACCATCGAAGAGTTTGACGATGCGGTTCATGTAACGGCAGGAAAAAAGCTCAAGAGAACAAACGTAAAAACTCTTCCTTATCCCGGATTTCCCACGGATATGCACCCCCAGATGTCCGCACTTCTTTGTGTGGCTGAGGGAACAAGCTATATAAACGAAAGCATCTATGAAAACCGTTTCCGTTATGTCGAGGAACTGAGAAGAATGGGTGCGAAAATAAAGGTTGACGGCAGAATAGTCGTTATCGAGGGCGGTGAACCTCTTACTCCCGCTCCCGTTATCGCAACAGATCTGAGAGGCGGTATGGCTGTCCTCATTGCCGCTCTTACCTGCGAGGGAAAAACCGAAATTTCCGAAATAAGACTTATCGAACGTGGGTATGATAATATCTGCGAGAAGATGAGATCTCTCGGTGCCGATATTGAGAAAGTAGTAATTCCCGATGGTGCCGAAATAAAAAAAGCAAACTGAAATAAACGGAGTGATTAAAATGGAAATTACACGAGAAACCGTAATCGGAGACATCGTTGATTTTGATCCCGATACAGCTGAGGTATTCCTTGACTGCGGAATGCATTGCCTCGATTGTCCCATTTCGAGAATGGAAACAGTTGAAGAAGCCTGCGAGGTTCACGGAGTTGACCCCGATGAGCTTATCGAGAATCTGAAAGACTATTTTGAGCATAAAAACGACAAATAAATAAATTTAAAGGCGGTCGACGTGCCGTCTTTTTGCATATTAAAAATGAATGATATAAAATTAAAGCTTGATAAAAGACTTTCTGCCGCCGCTTCGTTTGTTAGAGACGGTGCGGTAGTTGCGGATATAGGAACGGATCATGCGTATCTTCCCGTGTATCTGCTTCTTCATGGAAAATGTAAATCTGCACTGGCATCGGATATAAACAAGGGACCGCTTGACAGTGCTGTGGCAAACGCAAAAAAATACGGTGTTTTCGGGCAAATGGATTTCGCACTTGTCGGAGGAATAAGCGATGAGGTGTGTGAAAGAAATTCCGTTACAGATGTAGTTATTTGCGGAATGGGAGGGGAGCTTATCGCAAAAATAATCTCCGAATCCGAATACGCAAAAAAAGCCGGAGTACGTCTTGTGCTTCAGCCTATGTCGTTTGCACCGGAGCTTAGGGAATATCTGCTTTCACACGGCTTTTGTATACTTGACGAAAAATTGTGCAGAGCCGCCGGACGTGTATATACCGTAATATGTGCCGAATATGACGGAGAAAAACGTGAATACAGTGAGCTTGAACTTGCACTCGGCAAAAAAAATATAGAAAAACGAGATGAGCTTTTCCGTGATTACAGCGAAAAAAACGCGGATAAGTTGCGTACTCAGATTAAAGGAAAAACAAGCGGCGGTGTAGATTGCACGGCTGAAAAAAGACTGCTTTCCGAAATAGAAAGGCTTACGGAGGAATAAAATGACGGTAAGAGAGCTTTATAAAATAATAGACGGCTTCTGCCCGAGAGAGCTTTCCTGCTCATGGGATAACGATGGTATAATGGTCTCGGGAAATCTCGATAAAGAAGTAAAGAGAGTTCTTCTTTCGCTTGATGCAACGGGAGAGGCTGTAAAATACGCAAACGAAAACGGCTTTGACTTGCTGATAACTCACCATCCCATGCTGTTTAGAGGTGTGAAAAGCGTGAATGATGAAAATATTTACGGAAGCAGAATAATAAACGCACTTTCCGGAGGTGTTTCCGTGCTGTCTTTTCACACACGTCTCGATGCCTGCCATGGCGGAGTAAACGATGCACTTGCGAATAAGCTGGGATTTAAGGTAAGTGAGAGCTTTGGTGATGATGAAAGTCCCGACCTCGGAAGAATCTGCGATATTCCTCCCATGACGGCATATGAGCTTGCACTTCGCGTAAAGGAAAAACTCGGCTGTGATGCGGTGAGACTTAACGGTAAGTGTGATACTGTAGTTACAAAAGTAGCTTTATGTGGCGGTGACGGAAAAGAGTTTGTATATCCCGCACTTATGAGCGGATGTGACGCATATATTACGGGAGACTGCGGATACAATATGGCAGGAGATGCCGTAGAGGATGGACTTGTCACAATAGAAGCAGGACATTATCATACGGAGGCTCCCGTTCTTTCCGTGCTTGAAAGAATAGTGCGTGAAAGCTGTGATGCCGAGGTCGAATACTATGATTCCTGCACATATAAAGTTGTAATATGATTTTCTAAAACGTCTGTCGTGAAAATCGGGCAATAAGTCTGAATTTCGACCGACGTTTATTTTATTTGAGATATTTGTTAGCGGTACATTAACGATATTAATATTGACGTTTCGGCGGTTTTGGAGTATAATATTTACAATAGGATTTTTATGATTATTTTTTGACAAGGATGATAAAATGGTAGTAATAACAGGGGTTTTGCCCCATTCAAGAGCCGAAAAAGCCGGTATTCAGCCGGGCGATTATCTGCTTGAAATAAATTCTCATCCGATAAACGATGTTCTCGATTACCGCTTCCGTCTTGCCGATACAACGGTAGTGCTGAAGCTTCACAGAGGACCCGATATTATCGAGAAAAAGATTAAAAAATCGGAATATGACGACATAGGACTTGAGTTCGGTACTCCCTTGATGGACAAAAAGCACAGATGCGAAAACGGATGTATCTTCTGCTTTATCGACCAGAACCCGAAAGGAATGAGAGAGACAATATACTTCAAGGACGATGACAGCAGACTTGCGTTCCTCCACGGAAACTACATCACGCTGACAAATCTGCATGAGGAAGATATAGATAGAATAATCGAGATGCATATTTCTCCCGTCAATATCTCCGTGCATACAACAAACCCCGAGCTTCGTGTAAAAATGATGAAAAACAAACGCTCCGGTGAGGTGCTTGCGTATATAGACAAGCTGGCGAATGCAGGTATAAAGCTTCACGGTCAGGTAGTTCTTTGCAAGGGAATAAACGACGGTGCGGAGCTTGACAGAACAATGCGTGACCTCTCAAAGTATTATCCCGTAATGGAAAGCGTGTCGATAGTTCCCGTAGGGCTTACGAGATACAGAGACAATCTCTATCCGCTCAAGCCCTTTAATGCGGAAGAATGTGCCGAGGTCATAAAGCAGATTGATAAATTCAATGATACTCTTGAGGAGAGAATGTTCTTTGCATCAGACGAGTTTTATGTTTTGAGTAACACTCCGTTCCCGAATGAAGAATACTACGGAGAATATACTCAGCTTGACAACGGCGTGGGAATGATTACTTCGTTTACGACTGAATTTGAGTCTATGATGAGAACACTTGATGATGACGAATGCTCAATCGAAAGGGAAGTCTCGATAGCGACAGGCGAATCCGCATACGCTATGATGACATCACTTGTAGAAAAGCTTGAAGCAGTCTGTCCGAAGCTGAAATGTCATGTGTATGCTGTAAAGAATAATTTCTTCGGCGGTGAGGTAACGGTAACCGGTCTTCTCACCGGTAAGGATCTTTCGGAGCAGCTTGCGGATAAGGAACTCGGAGACACACTCTATCTTTCGAGAACAACACTCAGAGCTGAGGGCGACCTTTTCCTCTGTGGAATGTCCCCTGAGGAGCTGAGTGAAAAGCTCGGTGGAATCAATATAGAATTTACGGAAAACGACGGAGCGGAACTCGTGGAAAAGCTCCTCAGACTTTAAAAGACGAAAGGAGACATATAATGTCAAAACCGGTAATTGCAATAGTCGGACGACCCAACGTGGGAAAATCGACACTTTTTAATAAACTCATAGGTGAAAGACGTGCGATAGTAGAGGATACTCCCGGTATCACAAGAGACAGAATATACGGCGAAACCGAATGGAGAGGAAAGGTGTTCTCCGTTATAGATACGGGCGGTATCGAGCCTAAAACAGACAACCTTATCTTAAAGAAAATGCGTGAGCAGGCTCAGGTTGCTATAGACACCGCCGATGTTATCCTCTTTATGTGCGATATAAGAACGGGACTTCTTGCGGATGACCTTGATATTGCCGTAATGCTCAAGAAAAGCGGAAAGCCCATTATCCCCGTCATAAACAAAGCGGATAAGATAGGTAACGTGCCGCCGGAATTTTACGAATTCTATGAGCTTGGCTTCGATATAGACCCCATTGCAATCTCCTCCCTCCACGGAAGCGGAAGCGGTGACGTACTCGATGCGGTTATAGAAGCTCTCCCCGAATTTGAAAACGAGGAAGAAGACAACGATACCATCTCCGTTGCGGTAATAGGTAAGCCGAACGCAGGTAAATCCTCCCTTGTAAACCGTGTGCTTGGTGACGAAAGATGTATCGTTTCCGATATGCCCGGTACAACAAGAGACGCTATCGACACATATTTTGAAAACTCTTTCGGTAAGTATAACTTCATCGACACAGCGGGTATTCGCCGTCAGTCGAGAGTTGACGATAAGATAGAAAAAATCAGCGTTCTTCGTGCAAAAATGGCAGTCGAAAGAGCCGATGTATGCCTTATCATGATAGACGCAAACACAGGTATAACAGAGCAGGATGAAAAGATTGCCGGTATTGCTCATGAAGCCGGAAAAGCCTGCATTATCTGTGTAAATAAGTGGGACAGCATTGAAAAGGATAACTCCACAACAAACGAGTTTAACAAAAAGATAACGGAGTCCCTTTCATATATGACCTATGCACCGATAATGTATATCTCCGCAAAAACAGGTCAGAGAATAGACAAGCTGTTCGAGATGATAAACTATGTCCACAATCAGACAAATATGCGTGTGTCTACAGGTATGCTCAATGATGTTCTTGCAGACGCAGTTGCGAGAGTTCAGCCGCCGTCAGATAAGGGAAGAAGACTCAGAATCTACTATATGACTCAAACACAGGTTGCTCCTCCCACATTCGTTATTTTCTGTAATATGGCAGAGCTGTTCCACTTCTCCTACCAGAGATATATCGAAAACTGCCTGCGACAGACCTTCGGCTTCAAGGGAACTCCCATTAGACTGATAATCCGTCAGAAGGGCGAGAGCGAGGATAACGACTGATGCTTCACTTCTTTTTACGCTATAAAACAGGTATGCTCGGACTTATCGGTGCGAATTTCCATGATATTCCCCTTGTCGTAAGTATGCTTCTTATCCTTGTCTATGTATTCATTCCATATCTTCTCGGAAGTATAAATACCGCTATAATCGTTTCAAAAGCAATGTATCACGATGACATAAGAAAATACGGAAGCGGTAACGCAGGCTTTACAAATGTAATGAGAACATACGGCAAAAAAGCGGCAATAATTACGTTTGTCGGTGACCTTGCGAAAACCATGCTTGCGGTTCTTATCGGATGGAGCGTTTTCGGTTACCTTACCGCATATATAGCAGGACTTGCTTGCCTTATAGGTCACGTTTTCCCGATTTTCTACGGCTTCAAGGGCGGAAAAGGTGTGCTTTGTCTGACAGCGATACTCTTTATGCTTGACTGGAGACTGTTCCTCATTCTTCTTGTAATGTTTGTTATTCTTGTTTACGGAACAAAGTATATCTCCGCAGGCAGCGTTATTTGTGCAATGCTTTTCCCGCTTCTCCTCAACAGAATGAACAATACTCCGTTCCAGATGATAGAGATAATAGCTCTTGCGATTGCGGTAATAATCGTGGTAAAGCATATAGGCAATATAAAGCGTATTTTTAACGGTACCGAAAGCAAATTCAAGTTCAAAAAGAGTAAGTAGCAGGACAACTGACGATGGAAAACGAAAAAATAACATCATTTGCCGAGCTGTGTGTGAAAAGCGTTGAAAACGGATCTTTGAAAAGCCTTACCTTTCATTCACCCGAAAAAGGAGAGAAGCTTAAAACAAAGGGAAAGCTTGTAAAAATAGGCGGCAAGACGGTAGTTCAGCTTGAAACTTCACTCACGGAGGGCAGAGTAGCACAGGAAAACATCACATCCGAAGATATAAACGAATACGTTGTAAAACAGTTTGAAGTTTACAAAAAAGCGGATCTCGCCGATGAGGGTGGACAGGCATCCGTTATGGTATCGAAAAAGGGTGCGGTAACTCTGCTGAAAAAAGGCAAGATAGGCGAAACGGATGCCTCAGTTCTTTCAAACGAAAACAACAGAGTGAAAAAACGTCTCCTTGACGGTAGCGAAAAGTTCCTCAGAGAGCTTGGTGTTTCCGATGAGAATGGCAGAGTTCACGATAAAAAGCAGTCGAAATTCCGTCAGATATGCCGTTTTGCGGAGTATATCGTTGAAGCTGAAAAGAAAATATCGACAAAAGGCGAGCTTTACGTTTGCGACCTTTGTTGCGGTAAGAGCTATCTCAGCTTTGCGGCTTATCATGTGCTTACCGAGGTTTGCGGAAGAGAAGTAGTCATGGATTGCGTTGACCTCAAAAAAAGCGTCATGGATTATTGCTCCGACATAGCAAAGCGTTGCTCCATGAACGGAATGAACTTCTATGCAATGAACATCTCCGATTTTAAGGCAAGACGCGAACCCGACCTCGTAATATCTCTCCATGCCTGCGACATAGCTACAGATATAGTTCTTGATTTTGCGACAAAGAATAAAGCCGAGATAATTCTCGCAACTCCGTGCTGTCATCATCAGATGAATAACGAAATGAATTGTCCCGAGCTTGAATTTATAGCAAAATATTCAATGCTGAAACAGAAGCTTGCCGCCGCCGCAACAGACGCACTCAGACTTCTTATGCTTGAATCCGAGGGATATAAGACGGACGCAACCGAGCTTATCGACCCCGAGGATACACCGAAGAACATAATGCTCAGAGGAGTCAGAAAAAAGAATTACTCCCCCGAATCAAAGTCGGCAGCAGATAAGCGTGAAGAATACAGAAAAGCATATTTCTATATGTACGGCAAATATCCCGAATAAAATATAAATACACGGAAGGTGGATGACAATGGAAATAAATGAGCTTATTGCAACTATCGGTAATCCCGATATAACACCGGACGAGAGACTTTCTGCTCTTGAAAAGATAATGGATAAGGTGAAAAACGGTGAGATGGAAGCACCCGAGAAGGGAATATTTGTGAATAACCATATTCATACAACCTATTCTTTCTCCCCCTATACGCCCACATCCGCACTTTTCTATGCGTGGAAGGCAGGTCTCAGAACCGCAGGAATAATGGATCACGACAGCGTAGGCGGTATGCGTGAGTTCATTCGTGCGGGCGAGATAATCGGAATGCCCATTACCTGCGGATTTGAATGCAGAGTAAATGTGGATTCCACACCTCTTGTGGGAAAGAAAATAAATAACCCCGACCAGACTTCATGTGCTTATCTTGCAATGCACGGTATTCCTCATCAGAATATTGATAAAGCGGAAAAGGTTCTCAGCGGACTTCGTGAAAAGAGAAACGTAAGAAACCGCAAAATGTGCGAGAAGATAACCGCTCTTACAAAGGATTACGGTATAACTCTCGATTTCGACAGCGATGTATATCCGCTTTCAAAGGCTGACGAGGGTGGTAGCGTTACCGAACGTCACATCTGCTACGGACTCACCAAAAAGATTACTGCGGCATATCCGTCAAGAGAGGACGCTTGTGACTTTATCGACAAGCTCTGCGGAAGTAAGATGCCCGAAAAAACAAGACAGAAGCTTATCGCAGCTCCCGATAATTTCTATGAATACGATATTCTCGGTGTTCTCAAGAGCAGTCTTGTTGAAAAATTCTATGTTCCCGCAACAGACGAATGTATGAATATCCGTGAATTTACCGCACTTGCACACGAGCTTGGTGCAGTTTCCGCATATGCATACCTCGGTGATGTAGGCGAATCCCCCACAGGAGATAAAAAGGCTCAGAAGTTCGAGGACGATTACCTCCCCGTTCTGTTCGACACACTCAAGGATTGCGGATTCAATGCGGTAACCTATATGCCGTCCAGAAATACCGAAGAACAGCTTGACCGCATTATGAAGCTTTGCGAGGAAAAGGGATTCTTCCAGATTTCGGGCGAAGACATAAACTCTCCCCGTCAGTCGTTCATTTGCGAAGCTCTTACAAAGTATCCTCATCTCATGAAGGCTACATATGCACTTATAGGTCATGAAAAAGCCGCTACAAACGATGTTCGTGACTCAATGTTCTCAGACGAAACGACCGAAAAATATCCGAATCTTAACGACAGAATCGAAGCATATTCGACTCATGCCGAAAACAACTGAAACGATTGAAAGGAAGAACGAAAATGCTTGATACACTTGTTGAATTTTCAAACAGATACGGCAAAAATCCTAAATTTGTTCTTGCAGGAGGCGGAAATACCTCATATAAAACAGAGGACACACTCTATGTAAAGGGTAGCGGAACCTCTCTTGCAAACATCACCGCAGACGGATTTGTAAAGATGAACCGTGCGTCTCTTGCCGAAATTTGGAATAAAAAGTATTCCGAAGACAGTGCGGAAAGAGAAGCTCAGGTGCTTTCCGATATGATGTGTGCGAAAATGCCCGGTGAAGACGGTAAGCGTCCGTCGGTTGAAACTCTCCTCCACGACCTTTTCGTGCAGAAGTTTGTGCTTCACGTTCATCCCTGTGCCGTAAATGCCCTCACCTGCTCCGTAAACGGAAAGGAAGAAAGTAAAAAGCTTTTCCCCGAATCCGTGTGGGTTGACGAATGCGAACCCGGATACATACTTGCTGTGAACTGCCGTACAAAGCTTGCGGAATATAAGGCTGAACACGGCAAGGATGCGGGTCTTGTGTTCCTCGGAAATCACGGTGTATTCTTTGCCGCAGAATCCAAGGACGAGCTTGATGAGCTTGTTTCCGCTGTTATGGCGAAGATAGAGGGAATCACAGGTGAATATCCTGATTACACTCCCGTAAACGAGACTGAAAGAAACACATCTGCCGCCGCTGTTGCTCCCATGATCAGAATGGCATACAATGCCGACGGTAAGGCTTTCGTAAAGTTCACCGCAGACAAAACAACTCTCGAATATGCTTCTTCTGCCGAAAAGTTCGATGAGCTTCGTCAGCCCCTTTCCCCCGACCACATAGTATATTGTAAGGCTGAACCCCTCTTTATCGAGGAAGCATCCGCAGAAAGCATCAAGACAGCATTTGCTGAATTTGAAGCACGCCGTGGATTTAAGCCGAAGGTAGTTTTCGTGTGCGGACTCGGTATGTTTACAGTAGGCTCCACTATCAAGGAAGCTGAGACAGCGTGTGAGGTTTGGCATGACGCTATGACAGTAACAACACTTGCTTCCGCTTTCGGTGGTGTACGTCATATGGCTCCCGAAATGGTTGATTTCATCGTAAACTGGGAAGTTGAAAGCTATCGTGCAAAGGTAAGCCTCGCCGCAGGTAACGAAAAGCAGCTTTGCGGTAAGATTGCCATCGTAACAGGAAGTGCTCAGGGCTTCGGTGCGGGTATTGCGGAATATCTCGCAAAAGAAGGTGCTGCTGTTGTTATCGCGGACATGAACTACGACGGTGCTTGTGCTACTGCCGAAAAGCTTACCGCAGAATACGGTGCGTCCACTCTTGCCGTAGCCGCTAACGTATCCGATGAAGACAGCGTAAGAGAGATGATTGAAAAGACTGTTCTTGCGTTCGGCGGTCTTGATGTGTTCGTAAATAACGCAGGTATCGTTCGTGCAGGCTCTCTTGAAGAAATGACAAAGAAGAACTTTGAGCTTGTAACCTCCGTTAACTACACCGCATACTTCCTCTGTGCTAAGTACTCCTCTGCTGTTATGAAGGCTCAGAGAAAAATCTCTCCCAAATACACCGCAGATATTATCGAAATCAACTCCAAGTCCGGTCTTGCAGGCTCCAATAAGAACTTTGCCTATGCCGGAAGTAAGTTCGGTGGTATCGGTCTTACACAGTCCTTTGCCCTTGAGCTTGCACCGTTCGGAATCAAGGTTAACGCTGTTTGTCCCGGTAACTTCCTTGACGGTCCGCTGTGGTCAGACCCCGAAAAAGGATTGTTCGTTCAGTATCTTAACGCAGGTAAGGTTCCCGGAGCCAAGACAGTTGCAGATGTTCGTGCATTCTACGAAGCAAAGGTTCCGCTCGGACGTGGTTGCCGCATAGAAGACGTTGCAAAGGCGGTTCTCTACATCATTGACCAGAAATACGAAACAGGTCAGGCTCTCCCCGTAACAGGCGGTCAGGAGATGCTGAAGTAATAAAATAAAAAACGGTCGCTTCCCATTTTAACTTGACTATTAAGTTAAAGCGGAGGCGACTTTTTTTGTTTTTTTATATAAAAAAGGGGTAAAATGATGTTTTTTTAGCACTCTGAGCCTGAAAAATATGAATATTGTATAAAATACGGGTGGCATTATTGTCCAAAATGTTTATTGACATTTATCGTCATATATAGTACAATTGCTATATAATAGTACGCATTGTTTGGCTTGTGTACATAAATTAAGGAGAATATGAACAATGAGAGGAAGAAGAAAGACAGTTAAGATATCCGAGGCTGAGTGGAGCGTTATGAAAGTTCTTTGGGACGGCTGTGAAAAAAGCGGCAGAGGTCTTACTCTCGGTGAAATAGTACAGGAAATCGGTGAAGCTGCCGATTGGACAAGCACTACCATAAGAACCCTTGTAATCAGACTTTCCGATAAGGGAGCAGTGGATATTGACAAATCTACGGGAATATATAAGTATTCACCGAAGCTTTTAAAGTCGGATTGCGTAAAATACGAGGTTGATTCCTTTGTGGAGCGTGTGTTTGACAACTGCACCTACAGCCTTATGGCAACTCTTTGCCGTGAAGGAAAGCTTACCAAAAAGGAAAAAGAAGATATTATCAATATTCTCAGCGATATCGAAGACTGAAGCTTAGTATGACAGAATTTTTAATTCTGCTTTTGATGCAGGTCACGGTGTTTTCGTCTGTGACTGCTATTGTAATTATCGCCGTTAAGCAAATTTTTAAATGCAGAATACCACCCGGCATTGGAATGGTCATGTGGGTGGTTCTTTTGCTACGCTTAATATGCCCCACGTTCCCCGAAAGCAGAATATCGGTATATAATCTTATTCCTGCGGGACGTGAGATAATGTACACGCTTACAAACGATATTGAGGACGATATAAGTGCGAGAGAATCGGAAATAAAGGAAAAGGATAACCCTTACGTCATTATTACCGATACAGAGTCGGAAAGCAACGAAACCGAAATAGCGGAGAATTATTCTTCCCCCGTAACTCTCGGTGAGTATTTCGTGAACGATATAGGTGATGAAGCGGAACTTAAAGCATATAATATCGACAAGGCACTTCTCGTTGCGTATGCTGTCGGAGTTGCAGTCTGCTTTGTCGTGAATTCGTATATATACATCCGTGTGAAGCACCGCATTTTGAAAAGCTCGGAGCTGTGCATAGACGAAGACATGACGGGACTGTATTTCAAAACAGCGGAAAAACTCGGACTGCGTGGTAAACGAATACCGACACTGAGATACGGAAAAGCCGCTATGCTTGTCGGGATATTCTCACCCTCTGTGATAATACCGGAGGACTGCGACAGGAAAGAGGCCTCGTTTGTGTTCGCACATGAGCTTAGTCATTTCAGATACAATGATAATGCGATAATAGAGTTTTCCACGTTTGTTTCATGCCTTTTCTGGTACAATCCGCTGATTTGGATAGTGCGAAAAATGCTTAGAGATGATGTGGAAGTGCTGTGCGATTCGAGAACTATAGAATGCTTTTCGTTTTCTTCATCGGAATACGCACGTATGATATGCCGTCACTCAATGTATGCTCCCGAATATGTGGCAGGCTGTAATATGTCTGCGGTCGGAAGAAGCCTCAAAACACGTCTCCGCAGTATATCGCATGAAAAAAACGACAAATTTCTCTCTAAGGCTACGTCCGTGCTGCTTTGTGCGGTGATGATAGCAATATGCCTTACAAATCCTATAATATCACAAAGCAGTGAGTACGAGCAGTATATCAAAAACTACTCGGCAGTGACGGGAATAAACAAAAGGTATTTGCAATATTCAAGCAAGGTCAGCGTTTCCGATTACCTGAGAACTGTGTCGGAGCTTCTCGAAAACAAGATATCCGCCGAACTCAGAAGCAAGATAGGTAACGGTAGCCTTGAAAGATTCAAGAGAATTGTTCTCGGATGTGAATATATAGAAAACGATATAAAAGGTTTTGTGAAAGAGCTTAAAAGTGATGACATTCTGAGTGTAAAAAGCTGTGCCGTCATTGACGAATGTATAGTTACTATACTCAGTGACGGAACTCGGTCGGATAAAGAGCTTTCACTTCTTCCGAAATACATTTCAACCGATGCTATGAACGAGCTTGCTGAGGTTCTGTCAGAGGATGAGATGGAAGACATCATGATGTGGTACAACAAGGGTGTGGAGGGAGCCGATGTGTCGTTTGAGCGGTATTATACCCCCGCAATGATGGAGCTGATACTCGACAGAATAAACGACGACTGGTCAAAACGAAAATTTCATGATTTCTATACCGAAATTGAAGTCTCGGGACTTGAAAAAGTCGAATACAGTGAGGAAATACTGAATATCGGCAAATTCGTGAAAAACGAAAGCTCATTCTATATTATAGACCCGGAGATTACTCCTTTTGAGGAAACCACACTCAGACACATTCTCTCAGCGGCTCAGGCAGGGCAGAGAAGCGATGTTTATTACCGCAAGGATGTGGAAGACGGTTGTAAAGCTGAGACGGCTGAAAGGCTTTTTGAAAGCAGAGGATACAGCGTGTCCGGTATGCTTGAGGGATATGCGGAAATCGGCGAAACAGCTTACGAATATCTGACGGCTTCGGATTGTTTTATATTAAGCTATGCTGATATGCAAAAGCTTGAAAACAGACTTGAAGGAAGCGGATATTCTCTTGTCGATTGCTATGACCGGCTGTCCGATGATGACGGAACACCGACAGGGTATTGCATTCTTCGAAGTGAGGAAGAAATCGCAGACGCTATCGGGTATTTGAATCTTATGACATATACCACGGTGAACGATGACATTCCCGTTATTCTTGATATATCCGAGAAATATCTCCGCAGTGCAATAGAGGATGTATACCGTCTCGGACTTATTGAAGCGGAGGACGGAGTGATAGAGTCGCGTGAAAATATAAGTCTTGCACAAAGCATTGCATATGCTTACAGAATAGTTACATATGCCGTGAATCTCCACTGAATAAAAATAAAAACGTCTTTTGATTTTTCGATGTGACCTTTTGGTGTACATCTATCAGAAGACGTTTTTTTAGTTGATTTTTGTTTTTTATTGGATGGTTTCTCTGAGAAGTCGCATGAATCTGCGAGCGTCGTCACTGAGTCCGAGGTCAACTCTGTTTATAACAACAACGGAATAAATATCGGACGAGTTCATCTTGAGCGATACTACACTTCCGTTTGTGTTAAGATCGGAGGACATGATTCCGGTGCCGATAGTGTAGCTGTCTGTGCTGATGAGCAGGTTCATAAGAGTAGCTCTGTCGTTGATTCTTATGAGACGGCTTGCACGGTTGTTTTCAACAAGCTCCTCGGTAAATTCGATGGGACCTGTCTCTCCCTGGTCGTAAGTGATGTAGGGATAGTCACTGAGATCGTCAAAGGTAATAAGCTGAGACTTTGCGGTAAGAGGATGATTCTTGCCGACGAATACATACGGAGTCGTTTCGAGAAGCTCATGGTATTCAAGACCGCTTCTGCGGAGATAACGCTCCATATAGACTCCCCTTGCTGCCTTGGAATAAGCGAGGACTCCGATGTCGGAACGCATATTCACAACATCGCTTATAACCTCTGCTGTTTTTGCTTCCTTTATGGAGAGGTTGTATTCTTCACCAAACTCGGACATGAATTTGACAAAAGCGGCAGTAACAAAGTCGTAATGCTGTGATGATACGGAGAAGTTGCGGACGTTTCTTACGTTCTCGTTGTCGTAGCGTTCAAGGATTATCTCGTACTGTGCAATGAGCTGACGGGCATAGCGAATGAATTCCGCACCGTCACGTGTAATCTTAACGCCCTTGTTAGAGCGGTCGAAAATGTGAACGCTGAATTCTTCTTCAAGCTCCTTGAGTGCAGAGGAAAGACTTGCCTGAGATACGCCGAGAACCTTTGCAGCTTCGTTCATAGAGCCGCAGCGTGCGATAGCGAGAGTGTATTTACATTGCTGTAGAGTCATTGTGTACCCCCATTGTTTGAATGTTGATTTGCCTCAAATATATAATACCATAAAAATCGCGTTTTGTAAACAAAAAACTTTCGCTCAGTTATAGAGAAAACTTAGGCATTGTTGACAAATTATAAAACAAGAACCGAATCTCCGAGGATTTTCGGCATAATTCGGCTCTCTTTTTTTGTCAAATTTTGCGTTCTTCACCCGATTTTGCTCGGATGAGAAAAAATATCATAAGTTGGACGGTTGTCTTGATTATTCAGCTGAATTATATTCCCACATCCGGGTTAGTTTAAACATAGGAGAATTTGTCCGAAAGGATAAATTCTCGAGAGTGGGATGGTTGACTGAATTATTCAGCTGAATTATATTCCCACATCCGGGTTAGGTAATCCATAGGAGAATTTGTCCGAAAGGATAAATTCTCAGGAGTGGGACGGTTGTCTTGATTATTCAGCTGAATTATATTCCCACATCCGGGTTAGTTTAAACATAGGAGAATTTGTCCGAAAGGATAAATTCTCGAGAGTGGGATGGTTGACTGAATTATTCAGCTGAATTATATTCCCACATCCGGGTTAGGTAATCCATAGGAGAATTTGTCCGAAAGGATAAATTCTCAGGAGTGGGACGGTTGTCTTGATTATTCAGCTGAGGAGTATTCCCACTCGGATGTCATCTTTACGGGAATGATATTTCCGTTTTCATCGAGATCCATTTTCTCAATGCAAAGGAAGCGGGCGTTTCCGTCGTTTATTTCGGGAGAGTGACGGTGATATACCATAAGATACCTGTCATCCTCGGGAATGTGGAGGAAACCGTTGTGTCCGGGTCCGTTTGCAACAGTGCTGTCTCCCGTTTCGAGAATTGTAGATGCTGTCTTGAACGGTCCCCACGGCTTGTCTGCAATGCAGGTGTTAACTCTGTAGGTTCCGTTAGTCCAGCAACCCGAGGACCACATGAAATAGTACTTGCCGTCACGCTTCATCATGCACGGACCTTCAACATAGTCGGGAGGGGTTATTTCCTTAAAGGTTTCACCATCTTCAAACGGAACAAATCCTGTCATTTCATCGTTCATTTTGCAGATGTTGCAGTGACCCCAGCCGCCGTAGTAAAGATACATCTGACCGTCGTCATCCTTGAAAAGATGTGCGTCTATCGGCTGTGCTCCGTTGTGGAATTCTCCTACAAGAGGCTTGTCGAGAAGTGCCTTGAACGGACCTGTGGGACTGTCGGAAACAGCTATTTCAAGTCCGCCTACCTCGCTGAGATGAGGAATATCGTTTGAAGCGAAGACGTAATAATACTTTCCGTCCTTTTCTTCAATAGTCGGAGCCCAAATAGCTGCCTTTGCCCACGGAAAACCGTCCATGTCGATTATGTTTTCAACAAGCTCCCAGTTTTCGAGGTCTGAAGAAACAAAGCAGGAGTGGTTGTGCTGCTCCTTAAACGGCTTTGAGTGAGTTACATAAATGTAGTACTTGCCGTTGTAATAGCGTGCTTCCGGGTCGGCATACCAACCGTCGCTTATAGGATTTGTAACATGAAATTTCATATCGTTTTCTCCCTCAAAAGCTTATGCCTCAACTCCTGCGTATGCGAGAAGTCTCTTTTCTGCTGCGGGACACCAGAGATCTCCTGCTTCCTTGCAAAGCTTGTCGAGGTCTGCATAAAGTGAACCAAGCTCGGTACCCTTGTTTTCTTCAGCAGCCTTGCCGAAGTCTTCAATTGCGGTAAGGGGGAGGTCGACGTGAGTGTAAATAAGCTTCTTTGCACCCTTGATTTTGGGAAGATTGAGTGTGGTTTCGGCACAAGCGTTAAGACCGCCTACGTGAGTTACCATTCCTGCGGGATTGATAGCCTTCTTTTCCATAAGTGCGATGGATTCACGCATATCGTCTGTGTTACCGCCGGATGTGCCTACGATGTGTGTGGAAGCGTAGTGTACGTTGTAGAAGTTGAACATTGCGGAGAATTCTGTGTTTGTAGGACCGGCAAAGAAGTTGAGACAACCGTCACGAGCAAGAAGTGCGTCGCCAAGCTCAACTACAGGCTTAACGGGAGCATATACGAATACATCGTTGAAGCCTTCGCCGCCTGTGAGAGAACGGAGATATTCTGCCGGATTTTCAATACCGCTTGTGTTGATGAAACGGAGGTCAACACCGTATTTCTTTGCGTCCTCGGGGGGAAGAAGCTTTTCGGCTCTCTTGAGTCTGTCTTCGTCAAGGTCTGTTACGATGAGAAGCTTAGGAGCACGACCGCCGTGAATAGCATAGTCGGCACATCCGAGACCCATAGCACCGGCACCTGCGAGAATTGCCATGTTACCGCCCTCTACAACACCCATGTCGTGGGAATATACACCGGGCTTTGTGTGGTAGTTAGCGTGGTAGCCGCCTACGATACAGCTCATAGGTTCGGAAAGGCTTCCGTAGAAATATGCGTCCTCGTTGTAGGGAAGGAGGCAGTCCATGAGCATAACTTCTTCGGGGATGATTACATATTCAGCCGCACCGCCGCAGTACTTATAGGAGTAACCGGGGGAAGCGAGAGAACCCTTGTAGTTGATGGCAGGCTGGATAACGAACTTGTCTCCTGCCTTGAACTTATCTGCCCACTTTGCACCAACCTGAACGATTTTACCGCAGAATTCGTGACCGATGATAACGGGATTTTCTTCGATATCGTCGGGAACTCTCTTGTGGTTGGAACCCTGTGAAGCCGCTTTATAGGATGACATACAAATGCTGTCGGAAATGATACAAGCAAGTATCTCGCCGTCTGTGATTTCGGGAAGCTCGATTTCTTCAAGACGAAGATCCATAACGCCGTGAAGTCTTACTGCTCTTGTTTTCATATTTAATCTCCTTGTGGATTGATTTTTTTACTTTCTTTTGGGCTGAGTGAAGCCTATCTTACGTCTTACCTTTGACATTGTTCTTTCAGCGTCTCTTGCTGCCTGCTCGGAACCATTTATCATGATGTCCTCGAGGTATGCTTTGTCTGCGGAAAGTCTTGCAAATTCTGCCTGAACGGGTGCAAGAGCGTCCGCACAGGTTTCACCTACGGCAAGCTTGAAGTCACCGTAACCCTTGCCCTCGAATTCATGCTCTATTTCCTCCATTGTCTTGCCGGAGAATGCACTGTAGATGGACATAAGGTTGTTGATACCGTCCTTTCCCTCGGCGTATCTTACTTCGCTGTCGGAGTCGGTAACAGCCTTCTTGAACTTGCGAATGATAACGTCCTTGGGGTCGAGAATACGGACAACCGCATTTTCGTTTTCATCGGATTTCGACATTTTCTTTGTCGGGTCTGCGAGAGACATAATCTTTGCCGTTGTCTTGGGAATATACGGTTCGGGAATTACGAATGTGTCACCGTATACGGAGTTGAATCTTGCGGCAACGTCTCGTGTGAGTTCGAGGTGCTGCTTCTGGTCAACGCCGACGGGAACCATTTCTGTCTGATAGAGAAGAATATCCGCTACCATGAGAGAGGGATAGGTAAAGAGTCCTGCGTTTACGTTGTCTGCATTCTTTGCGGATTTGTCCTTGAACTGTGTCATTCTCGAAAGCTCACCGAACATGGTGTAGCAGTCGATTATCCAACCAAGCTCTGCGTGTGCGGAAACGTGGCTCTGTACGAACAGTGTGTTCTTTTCGGGGTCAAGACCGCAGGCGATATATAAAGCGAGTGTTTCGTAGGTTCTGCGACGAAGATCTGCGGGAACCTGACGAACGGTGATTGCGTGTTCGTCAACTACACAGTAGTAGCAATGATAGGTGTCGGAAAAGTCGGAGAAATTTTTGATGGCTCCGAGGTAGTTTCCTATGGTGAGAACTCCCGAGGGCTGAACTCCCGAGAATATTACTTTTTTGTCCTTGTACATTTTAGCCTCTGTATTGTAAAATATTGTTAATTATAATTCTTTGTATATGCTTTCTCTCGAACGTATGGAGCGGAGAGTTTTCATTACGTTGTTTTCATGTCCGAAATAATCGTGAAGCACCATATACTCCCTGTAAAGCTCATTGTATACGACAGAGTTGTGCGGGTGTGGGCGATATACGACTGAGCTTTCACTGCCCATAGCATTGATTGCGTCTGAAAGTGTGGGATACTCACCCGACGCATATGCCGCACATATTGCAGAGCCTGTCGCACTTCCGAATGTAGCTCCCGAAACTGAAATCTCCTGTCCGAGAACATCGGCGAATATCTGCATTGTGACGGGATCCTTTGTCGCTATTCCTCCCGTTGCCGTAATCTGCTCTACCGGAATACCGTGATCTCTGTAGTTTTCGATTATTGTACGACATCCGAATGCGGTAGCCTCGATAATCGCACGGAACATTTCCTCGGGCTTTGTGTTCAGATTCATTCCGATAAAGAGTCCCGAAAGGTCGGAGTCTACGAGAATACTTCTGTTTCCGTTCCACCAGTCGAGAGCAAGAAGTCCGCTTTCACCCGGAACGAGCTGTGCCATTTTTTCGACAAGAAGCTTCAGGGGAGAAAGTCCTCTCTCATCTGCTTCTTTTTTGTATTCGGATGGTGTGAGCTTGTCCGCAAACCAGGCATAGTGGTCTCCGAGACAGCATTGACCTGCTTCATATGCGTAAAATCCGGGAATGTAGCCGTCCTTTACTATTCCGCAAATGCCCGGTACGTTTCGTATATCCTCCGACATGAGCATGGTGCAGTTTGACGTACCCATTGCCATGAGCATATGAGCGGAGGAGGTTATTTTTGCGGCATATACTGCGGCATGAGCATCGGCATGATTTACAGTAACGGCACAACCCTCGCACAGTCCCGTGAGCTTTGCGGCAGACGGAGTGATATATCCGGCAAGAGATGACGGAGGAAGCATTTTTGCCTTTCCGTGTCCGAGCTTTTCCTCGGGTGCAAACTCAAGTCTCGGGTCAAGTGTACGAAGAAATTCACGACTCGGATATTCTCCGTCAACATAAATCGACTTAAAGCCGGCAACTCCAGATGAGCGTGTTTCTTCGCCTGTCAGAAGCCATGTTATCCAGTCTCCTGCTTCAACAAAACGGTCTGCGGCATTATATACCTCGGGAGACTCCGAAAGTATTTGCCATATTTTCGGGAGCATCCATTCGCTTTGTATCTCACCGCCGTAAAGGGGAAGCCAGCTTTCTTCACGCTGTACCGCAAGCTCTGTAATACGGGCGGCATATGCGGAGGAGGAATGATCCTTCCAAAGCTTTACATAAGCATAAGGATTGTCGGCAAAATTCGGGTCGAAGCACAACGGAGTTTTGTCATCATATACCGGCATAAGCGTGCATACGGTGAAGTCTATGCCGAGTCCGACTACGCTTTCGGGAGAGACTTCTCCTTTTTCGAGTACGTCTCGTATAACGGTCGATACAGCGTCAAGGTAATCCTCCGGTGACTGGATTGCCCAGCCGTCGTCGAGAGGTGTTTCCTTATCGGCGGAACCATCGGTTGAAATGATACATTCATCCATTACGCCGTGCGGATATTCAAACACAGATACCGCTACAGTATGACCGTCTGATATGCGAACGAGAACCGCTCTGGCTGACAAAGTGCCGAAGTCGATTCCGATAGTATATTTTTCTATGGCGAGCTACCCCACTTTCAAAAATTCTACAACTACATTATACTCCATAATTCATATAAAGTCAATTTCAAAATCGTGCCTAAGCGAAAAATAGTAACATAATTATCTTGTATTGTTTATGGATATTTGTTATAATAATATCGTAATTAAGTGAAATTAACGGTTAATCTCACACGGTATTCTGTGAGAAACGAATGATGAAAGGTATAAAACGAAATGGAAGACAAGGACTTTCACGGCGAAAACGAGTCCAATGAAGCGAAAAAGCTTAAAGCACTCGGGCTGAACGATGAAGTAAAAGAGGAAGAACCTCTGAAAATAAACAAGCTTGAGAATTTCTGGTATCACTACAGATTCAGAATAATAATGATAGCGGCATTTGCGTTTATCATCACGGTTGCAACGGTGCAGTTTGTCAGCCGACAGAATCCCGATGTCAGTGTGATTTACGCAGGACCGCAGTACATAACGGCGAATCAGAACAAGGCTTTCTGTGATGTTCTTCAGGGTATAGCGGAGGACTACAACGATGACGGCAAGACCTATGTTCAGCTCAACGATATGATATTCATGAGCGACGATCAGATGGAGGAATATATCGAAAGAGTTGCCGAAGAAGAGGGGGAAACCGCGGCGGTAGATAAGCTTACAAACAAGCAGACCTACGAAAGATTTACATATGAAATATTCGGAAGCAATTCCAGCATATGTATTCTTGCGGAGGATCAATATGAATCCGTAGCTTTGGAAAACGGCTTTGTTCCGCTGTCCGAGCTGTTTGACGAGATACCCGACGGTGCGGTAGATGAGTACGGTGTGAGATTTTCCGAAACAAAGCTCTGCAAGTTCTATGACAGTGCGAAAATATTCCCCGATGACGCTGTTATAGCACTGAGAAGACTTTCCACAATGTCCGTGTTTACTGGAAAGAAAAAAGCCGAGAAGCAGTACGAGTACAATAAGGATCTCTTTATAAAAATATTGAATTTCGAGTATCCCGAGGGTTATACCGAGACTGAGAGCGATAATATGGACTGAAAAAATTCCGTGCGGTTGATATTGCACAGGAAAAAATGGCAATAATATATCCGCATACGATTGATTTATTCATTCTGTGCGGATTTTTTTGTCGAAAAGCTATTGACAAATATTTCATGGTGTGATATACTTAATGAGAACAAGTCTTAATAAGAAAAAATAAACTTTAAATATATTCGGAGGCTGTCTATGAAGAAAATTACCGAAAGCGTTTATTATGTCGGAGTAAATGACCATAATGTAGATCTTTTTGAGGGTCAGTACAAGGTTCCCGCAGGAATGTCGTACAACTCATACGTTATAATGGATGAAAAGATAGCTGTAATGGATACGGTTGACGCACATTTCACTCACGAATGGCTCGATAACATTGCCGAGGTACTTAATGACCGCACACCGGATTATCTCGTTGTACAGCACATGGAGCCTGACCATTCCGCAAACGTGCTTAATTTTATGAAGACCTATCCCGAAACAACAGTCGTTGCAAATGTAAAGACCTTTAACATGATGAAGCAGTTCTTCGGTACCGACTTCGAGGAAAACAGAGTGGTTGTTCCCGACGGAGGCACACTTTCTCTCGGCAAGCATACTCTCACCTTCGTTTTTGCACCGATGGTACACTGGCCCGAGGTAATGGTGACATACGATTCACTCGATAAGCTTCTTTTCTCCGCTGACGGATTCGGCAAATTCGGTGCCATTGACAACGGAGAAGTAAACACTCCCGAAGGCTGGGTGGATGAAGCAAGAAGATACTATATCGGAATCGTCGGAAAATACGGCGTACAGGTTCAGGCTCTTCTGAAAAAGGCGGCAAAGCTCGATATAGAAAAGATTCTTCCGCTCCACGGCCCCGTGCTTGAGGACAGACTTGACTTCTATCTCTCAAAATACGATGCATGGTCGTCATATACCCCAGAAAACGAGGGAATAGTTATCGCATATACCTCCGTATACGGAAATACTGCCCGTGCGGTTGAAATACTTGCCGAAAAGCTCACCTCCAAGGGATGTCCCAAAGTTGTGGTGCATGACCTTGCAAGATGCGATATGTCCGAGGCTGTTGCGGATGCGTTCAGATATAACAAGCTCATTCTCGCAACAACTACCTACAATTCCGGCATATTCCCGTTCATGAAGGAGTTTATCGACCACCTCACCGACCGTGCATTCAAGAACCGTACAGTTGCATTAATAGAAAACGGCTCATGGGCACCTCTTGCGGCAAAGATAATGAAGGGTATGCTTGAGGAATCAAAGAACATTACCTTTGTCGAACCCGTGGTAAAGATAAAATCCGCCATCAGCGAGGAAAACAAGGAACAGATAGAAGTCCTCACCGATGAGCTTTGCCGTGAATATATCGCACAGTCCGACAGAGCAAACAAGAATGATATGAAAGCACTGTTCAATATCGGCTACGGTCTCTATGTTGTAACTTCAAACGATGGAAAGCGTGACAACGGACTTATCGTAAATACGGTGTCCCAGCTCACAGATACTCCGAACAGAGTTGCGGTTACGATAAACAAGGCAAACTACTCCCACCATGTAATAGAGCAGACAGGAAAAATGAACGTGTGCTGTCTCTCTGTAGAAGCTCCGTTCTCGGTATTTGAAAACTTCGGATTCAGAAGCGGAAGAAACGCAGACAAGTTTGAAAAGTTTGAGGATATAGACAGCTACAGAAGCGATAACGGACTTGTGTTCCTGCCGAAATATATCAACTCATTCATGTCTCTTAAAGTCGAAAGCTATGTTGATCTCGGAACTCACGGTATGTTTATATGCTCAGTAAGTGAAGCAAGAGTTCTCAGCGACAAGGAGACAATGACTTACACATATTATCAGACAAACGTAAAGCCGAAGCCCGAAACAGCAGGCAAAAAAGGCTTTGTATGCAAGATATGCGGATATGTTTACGAGGGAGACACACTTCCCGATGATTATATCTGTCCTCTCTGCAAGCACGGAGCGGCTGATTTTGAACCCATAGAGGGATAAAAGCAAATAAAAACAGAAGTCTATGACGTGTATCGTAAAGACTTCTGTTCTTTTGTTATATATTCGCAAATTCGGCTTGCTTTTCAAACCAGTCGAGTATTCCGTTGCAGATTCCGCTTGCCGCTTTGTCGATTCCTTTGTCACTCATGAGCTGTTCGTATTCCTCAACGCAGGTTATAAATCCGGTTTCTATAAGAGCCTGCGGAAATTTCGGATTTCGGCACATTGCAAGCATTTGATACCTTTCCCCTTGCCAATATCTTCCGAGTGACGATGCCACAGCTTGACCCACACAGTCCGCAAGAAGTCGTCCGCTGTCCATGCACCACAGTCCGAGAGTTCCTCTTATCCTTGTTATGTCGCTTGTGTAGGCGATAGAGTTTTGATGAATTGAGACGCAGAGGTCGGGTTCCGTTTCCTCGAGCATATCCATTCGTGCGTACAAATCAAGCGTGGAGTCATCACTTCTTGTAAGGGTAATGTCAGCACCGAGAGTTTCGAGCTTTTCTGCCGCCGCAAGAGTTATGAGCAGATTTAAGTCCTTTTCGTTTGCTGAGGATATTGCACCTGCCGCACCCCTGTCATCCCCGCCGTGTCCCGCATCGAGAACGATTCTTATTCCGCTGAGAGGAGTTTCCGAATCTGTGTCAATGACTATCGGATTTTTCAGCGAAACAATAACGGAGTCGTCGGTGTAGCTGAGATCGAAGCCGTAGAAATTTGTTGTGTCGTAAAGCTCAAAGCTGTAGCGTACTTTATTGTCCAGCCTTTCGACCTCGCAGGACTTCACAAGGGGATTTTTGTTTATTACCGCATCGGGAGCGTTTTTTGAGTCGATATTATAAAACGTAACCACAAATCTTCCGTTTTCGTCTATACATCCGTTGTATGCCGGGTTGTCTGAGCAGGAGAGGGTAAATTCCGTGTTCCTTTCGTTTGTCGTTACCTTTGCCGAAGTGAATACGGAAAGCACGCTTTCATTTTCAACACCAAGCTCCTCGACGGAGGACTGAGCAATATAACCGCCCATACGGAGCTTGTAGTAGCCGTTGAACAGAGACAGTGCAATATCCTCCATTCCCTCAGACTGAACGGTGTAGTCGTTGTAATACGAGCTGTTTTCGGTTATCTTCAGGTGGGTGTAGTCGCTTTTGGCACGAACTCTTATGTATGTTCCTTCGCCCATAGAACGCACGGATACACCGTTTTCTTCAACTGTTCCGTCACGATGTGTGAGAGTATATTTTATTTCTCCGCAGTCTAATATTTCCCCGTCATTTGCTTTCGGCAGGGTTGCATATCCGCTGTAAGTCACTCCTGTATAGCCGACAGATGCCCATTTTGTGACCGCCTCTGAGGTAAGTACGGTCTCTACTCCACCTATGCTCACCTTTACTTCCGAGTCGGCAGGAGCTGTGCATGAGACGTATATTCCATCGTCATGCGTTGCAATATCGCTTGTCGGGTATGTGCTTACTATTGTGAGATGATCGAGAGAAATGGGAGAGGGTTCTGCTTGAGATACAGAGGCTGTGTTCGGCTCATAAGTTATCGAGTAGATATATGTGACACCGTTTTGCTCAAAACAGAAATCGTTCTGACCCTCTTCAAGCGTTACATACAGGTTAAATGTGCCGCTTTTTGTTCGGCTTATCTTTTGTCCGTTCATTGTGAGGGTGTAGTATGGGTCTGATGAGCCGATTATATAAGTTGAAGATGAGGTTGTAGTGCTTCCGTTTGCAGGAGATGTTATTTCCACTCCAAGTCCCGTTGACTGAATATTTGTGTAAACTATGTCATCTTCAAATGCTGAAAGAATATCATCGGAGGCACCGTTTATATTGCGGTTTATTTCGTCATAGCCGTAGAAAATACTTCCTCTGTAGGCTTTTTCACTTCTTGCAAACGATACCTGCTCTGTCAGCTGACCCTCGGGTGACTCCCAGTTTCCGTCTTCATAGCGATAGGATGCATGGGAAACATAAAGCTTTACATCACTTCCGTCAAGAACGGCATTCCACCAGCGTGTGAGTACATCGAAAGCGGAGGAAGAATTGTCGAACGTCCAGTATATCTGAGGGGAAATATAGTCGATATATCCGCCGTTTATCCAGGCAAGAGCATCACAGTAAAGAGAATTATACCCCTCAAAGCCGTTTGTGTCGCTTCCGCCGTTTTCACCGTCATTGTTCTGCCAAATCGCAAACGGAGAAACACCGAAAACGCACTCGGGGTCTGTTTCGTGAACCGTGTCGTAGACTGACTTTATTACAGTATTGATGTTGTCGCGTCTCCAGTCCTCTATGCTGTCGTAGCCGGAACCGTATTTTTCATATTCTTCAAGGTCATCGAATTCTATTCTCGCACCGTTTTCGTCATATACGGGGTAGGGATAGAAGTAATCATCGAAAACTATACCGTCAACATCGTATTTCTCGACTATTTCACGAACTCCGTCTGTTATAAGCGTGCATACCTCGGGAATACCTGCGTTGAGATATACTTTTCCGTCATCATATGCAACAGTCCATTCGGGGTGCTGTTTTGCGGGACTTTTGTCGTCAAGTGTCGAGAGGTCGTGGGTATTCATCGTAACTCTGAGCGGATTTACCCATGCGTGAATGTAAATATTTCTGCTGTGTGCCTCTTTTACTATGTATTCGAGAGGGTCGAAAATAAGCTCTCCGTTTGATGAAATATAGCTTGAGACGGGGAAAATATCACTGTCGTAAAGTGCGTCACACGATGGTCTGACTTGGAAAAATATGGTGTTCAGCTTGTTTTTTTCGCAGGTGTCGAGGATGGAATCTATCTCCGCTTTAAGCTCGTCTGCACTGAGGTCTGTTCGGGAGGGGTAGTCGATATTGTAAACGGAAGCTATCCATACACCTCGAATTTCGGAGTCGGGGTCAAGGATGTGTCTGAGAGACGGGGATGAGTTTGTTCTGTCCGATGTGTTTGAGGTCATATCGTAATCTGTCCTTATACATGATGAAAACACCGTTATCAGCACGGAAAGAAGAAGCATAAGCCAAAGCGAGCGTTTTTTCATTAGTATTCCTTTCGGTGGAATTAAAAAATCGTAATTGTAAGCTGTATGTTTTTATGATAGCATACGCAGTAAAACAAATCAAGCGTATATTTATTAAAGGGGAAACAAAAATACGGAATCCGTTTGTTGTTTGACGACGGAAAACATGAAAAAGTCGCACAAATCTCAGAACAAAAATAAAATTTGTTGAGGTTTTCCTCTTTGTACTTGATTTAGTCACGGTTATATTTTATAATAATACATGGAAATCATAATATAACGGAGGAGAGTGCGAAATTGAACGGAAACGATAACAGAATGTCTCCCGAAGGATTTACCGCAAATCGAAACAGACAGGATCAAAACGGAGGCTCAACTCAAAACGCAAAGCCTCGCTTTAAAATAAAGGACGGAAATATAATCAGAATAAACCCCGATGGCACAACCACGTCGAGACCTCTTACCGATGACGAAAGAAGACGGCTTGAGGAAGCAAGGGCGAATAACGCAAGACAGAGAAGTGCATCTGTTGACGAAGAAGCTGCAAGACGCAGAGCCGATCAGAAATACCTTGCAAGGGTTCAGAGTGATGCCGCAGAACAGCTCGGAGTTACCAATGTTTCTCCCGCACAAAGACGAAGACGCGATGATAACGTCAGACGTGAGAACGCAGAGAGACAGCAGAGAAGACGTAAGGTAAGAATAAATCCGGGAGCAGTCGTTTTTGTAGCTCTTATGGCGGTAGTGCTTACGGTGTCTTATAAGCAGATAAAGCTGAATGAAGAAAATCGTGACACTCTCGACAGAACCGACCTTGTATATAACGGTCAGACATACTCCGATGATGATAACGAAATCGCCGTGGAGACCGATATATATTTGCCGATGCCCGAAGAGGTACCGATATTCGACACGGTAAGTATTGCGAATGATGAGATACATAACGGCTCTCTTATACTTGTAAACTATGAAAACGAATATGTTGAAAGAGATATAAAGCTCATAAACGCATACGAAGAAAGAACAGGGGATGCCGAAACGGGACGAATCAAGGTGTCAAAGACAACGACCTGCATGGAGAAAGAAGCCTTTGACGCACTTGAAAGACTTGTTGTAAGACTGAAAAACGATACAGGTACATCTGACCTTATGATAGTAAGCGGACACAGAACCTATCAGGATCAGGTTGATATATATGACGGCTATGTTCAGTCAAACGGCGAGGATTACGCAAAGGCATATGTGGCAAATCCGGGATACAGTGAGCATCAGACGGGACTTGCCTGCGACCTCACGTTCTATACATCCGAGGGATATTCCGTGCCGATACCCGATTATGAATACGGCTCATGGGTACCCGAAAATTGTATGTACGAGGGATTTGTTCGCCGTTACCCCGAGGATAAGGTGGATATAACGGGAATCAGCTATGAAGCATGGCATTTCAGATATGTCGGAATACCGCACGCATATGCTATGACGACCCTTAACTACTGCCTTGAAGAATATCTCGATTACATAAAGGGCTATACCGCAGAAACAAAGCTTCTTCATGTAAAGGAAGATATGAGCCTTGAAGAAATTGAGGCAGACTCCGTGTCCGATAGTGAAATAAGCGGCGGATGGCTCGTATATTACGTTCAGTCATCTGACGGAGAAAATACGGATATTTCAATTCCATATGGATGTACCGACTACGAAATATCGGGAAATAATACAGACGGATTTGTAGTTACCGTCAAGCTTTCGTAAGTTCAAAAAGCCGCAGGGAGCATTTCTCATAAAATACTTTTATAGTTCAACCAATATTTCATGCGTTATCAAATTTCTGTCACATTGGCGGAATATAATATAGTCACGGTAAGGGAAAGAACCTACCGATGGAAATTCAGCTTTAAAGATAACACAGAAATATATTTTAGGAGGGTGAATGTTATGAAAGAATTTGATATGAACAATGGCGGAATGAACGAGCAGAATAACGAAAACAATGTGAATACAGATGCCCGCAATAACACACCTGAGCAGTCAAACGCTAACAATACACAGAACGTGAACAACAGCTCAAGCAGTGTTCCGGAAAACCACAGAATAGAGACTCCTTACTCGGGAAATCCTTATTTTGAAGGCTTCGGAAAGAATCAGAATGACGCATACAGAAGCGAAAATTCTCAGAGCGGAAACAAGAACGGCGGTTATTCACAGTATACTCAGCAGGGCGGTACTTATAATCAGAACCATACTTACAACGCACCTCAGCAAAACGGCGGACAGATTTCGTATTCCCCCGAAAAGGCAAAAAAGGAAAAGAAATCAAAACCCGTTACAAGGGGAGTTCTTGCGGCGGTTGCGTCGGTTACGGTACTTCTCTCCGGAGTTGTCGGCTACTGCGGAGCATTGCTTGTAACAGGCAATACAACACAGGTGGAACAGTCTGTAAATGAGGTAAATTCAAACGTGGGAAATACTTCTTCCGCAAACAGTGGAGGAAACGTCGTAATATACAGAAATGTTGACGATGTAACCACTTCCGCAGGAACAGACGGAAATTACAGCACGGCTCAGGTTGCAGCTATGGTAAAGGATTCCGTGGTTGAAATAAATACCGAGTTCACATCGACAACAAGAGGCTGGTATAACTACGTTCAGACAGGTGCAGGCTCCGGTGTTATAATCACTACAGACGGCTACATCATCACAAACGCACACGTTATCACCGATGACGACACAAGTGCGGTTGCGGACAGTATCACCGTGAGACTTACAAACGGAGAAGAATATCCGGCAGCGGTTGTAGGCTATGATTCCGAAGCGGATATTGCAATAATCAAGGTTGAAGCAGAGGGACTTACTGCGGCACAGTGCGGTAACAGCGACAACCTTTCTGTAGGCGAAGAGCTTATCATAGTCGGAAATCCTCTCGGCGAGCTTGGCGGCACTGTTACAAACGGTATCGTAAGTGCAACCGAACGTGAGATAGACGTAAACGGCG
>CAYWFS010000001.1:77001-127812 GCA_964457685.1 uncultured Ruminococcus sp.
ACTGTTACAAACGGTATCGTAAGTGCAACCGAACGTGAGATAGACGTAAACGGCGTTAAAATGAATCTTATTCAGACAAATGCTGCCGTAAACCCCGGTAACTCGGGTGGCGGTATGTTCAATATGAAGGGTCAGCTTGTCGGTGTAGTCAATGCAAAGTCAAGCGGTACCGGTATCGAGGGTCTCGGATTTGCAATTCCGGTAAACGAAGCTCTCAATGTTGCACAGCAGCTTCTTGAGTACGGATACGTTCGCGGAAAGACCATGATAGGTGTTACATTCTCAGAGGTAAGCTCAAACAGCTTCTACTTCTACTACAACATTAAAGCAGGTGTTTACGTTGATTCTCTTACAGAGGGTTACAACGATGACGTACTCCAGCCCGGTGACAGAGTAGTTGCCGTAAACGGAGATACTGTTTCCTCCACATCCGAGATTAAGGCTATCGTAACAGCGGCCTCTGTCGGAGATAAGCTTAAGTTCCAGGTAGAACGTAACGGAAAGCTCATGGAGGTTGAGGTAGAATGCTTTGAAAAGGTTCCCGAAAACGGAACAAGCATTGAGTTCAGCGAAGACAGCAACTCCGAGCTTAACGGAATATTCGGAAATAACTAAACTTTACGCATGGGGTTACTGAAAGGTAGCCCTTTTGCGTGTATATGAGAAAACGGAGAAATAAAATGTATAAAATACTTGTTGTTGACGATGAAATAATGATAAGACGGCTGATAGCAAAGTATGCTGTGTTCGAGGGGCATTCCGTTAAAGAAGCGGGGGACGGCATGAAGGCGGTACAGCTCTGCCGTGAAGAGGACTTCGATATTATGATAATAGACATAATGATGCCGGAGCTTGACGGATTTTCCGCTTGCCGTGAGATACGAAAGTTTTCCTCAATACCGATAATCATGCTCTCCGCAAGAGGTGAGGAATACGATAAAATCAACGGATTCGAGCTTGGTATAGATGACTATGTTGTAAAGCCGTTCTCACCGAAGGAGCTTATGCTCAGAGTAAACGCAGTCATGAAGCGTGCGGACGGAAGATCGAAAATCAGAAACGATGATGTTGTCAAAAACGAAGTAGTCGAATTTGCGGACGGCGGACTTAAAGCGGATCTCACCGCAAGAATAGTTTACGTGGACGGCGAACGTGTTGATATGACACCGAAAGAATACGACCTGTTCTTCTATATGATAAAAAATAAAAATATAGCACTTACAAGAGATAAGCTCATAAGCGAGGTCTGGGGTTACGATTACTTCGGTGATGACAGAACACTTGACACTCACATAAAGCTTCTCAGAAAAAGCCTTCGTCAGTATGCGGACTTCATTGTTACTCTGAGAGGAGTTGGATACCGTTTTGATCCGGAAAGAAAATAACGAGAATATAAAAACGACCGGTATGAAAGGAAAGCTTCTGTTTTTCTTCCTGCTGTTCGGAGTGATTGTAATAGCTGTTCTGTGGTTCTTTCAGACGGTTCTTCTCGGAGATGTATATCGTTCATTGAAGCTGAAGGACATGGATAAATGTGCAACGGAGCTGTCGTATGCTGCGGCGGAATATGATGGAGAAGACTACACTGCTTTAAACGAAGCCGCAGGAGAAGCCGCAACAAAAAGCGGAATATGCATCTCCGTCTATGAAATATCTTCAAACGGACGTGACAGGAACGGCGTAAAGATAATAGAGCAGCACATGAATTCCTTTTGCTTTATCCACAACATAGGAAGCTCACATTTGCTGAATAATCTTTATACAAAGGCACTTGAAAACGGCGGTCAGGTGCTTGACGAGGTATCTCTCGGTCAGATGTTTTCACGTGAATCCGATGAAATGAGCGAGAACGTGATACTTGCGAAAATAATTCGGTGCGAGGACGGAAGTGAGCTTCTCATGCTGTTCAACACGGAGCTTATTCCTCTCGATTCTACCGTGACAACGATTCGGATAGAGCTTATCTATATCAGCATAATCCTTGTCGTGCTTGCCGTTGTACTTTCTCTTGTGCTTTCAAATCATATTACAAAGCCAATTCGAGAAATGAGCGGAGAGGCATCAAAGCTTGCACTCGGAGACTACAACGTGAACTTTGACGGCGGAAACTGTACCGAGACCGTAAATCTGTCGGCGGCACTTAATAAAGCGGCATATGAGCTTTCCAGACTCGATAAAATGCAAAAGGATCTCATAGCGAATGTTTCACATGACCTGCGAACACCTCTTACGATGATTGCGGGTTACACGGAGGCGATGCGAGACCTTCCGGGAGAGGCTACACCGGAGAATATGCAGATAGTCATAGACGAAACAAACCGTCTGACAACTCTTGTAAACGATATGCTCGAGGTAAGCAGATACCAGAACGGCACACAGAAGCTGAATATAACTCACTTCAATCTCACCGATGTCGTGCGGACAACAATAGAGAGATACGCAAAGCTCCGTGAAAAGGACGGGTATATCATAACCTTTGAAAGCGAATATGACGTATGCGTTGATGCGGATGAGCAGAGAATTTTGCAGGTAATGTACAACCTTATCGGAAATGCCGTAAACTATGCAGGAGACGATAATACCGTTATAATTCGTCAGACGGTTGAGGACGGCGAGGTTCTGCTTGAGGTGATCGACCACGGAATAGGAATTCCCGAGGAACAGCTTCCCATGGTTTGGGAGAGGTACTATAAGGTAAACAGCTTCCATAAACGTGCAAATATAGGAACGGGACTTGGACTTTCGATTGTAAAAAATATACTTTTACTCCACGGAGCAAAATTCGGAGTGAAAAGTAAGGTAGGAGTCGGAAGCATATTCTGGTTCAAGCTGAAAATTTCATAACAAAAAACAGGACTTTAAATAGGTGCAATACCTTAAAGTCCTGTTTTGTTATTATGAATTAAATTAAGACTCAGTCTTCGTCAACCTTTGCGTCAGCGATAATCTTCTGAGCAACGGAGGCGGGAACTTCTTCGTAACGGTCTACGGTGAATTCAAACGAACCTCTGCCCTGAGACATAGCACGGAGAGAGATAGTGTAATCTGTCATTTCTCCCTTGGGTGCGTCTGCTTCAACAACGGTGTAGCCGTTCTTTCTTTCGTGAGGATTCATTCCGAGTACACGACCGCGTCTCTTGTTGAGGTCACCGATAACGTCACCAACGAGTGCATCGGGAACTGTAACCTTGAGTGTTCCAATAGGTTCGAGAAGAATGGGCTTAGCCTTCGGGAGACCTTCCTTGTATGCAAGACGAGCCGCAAGCTTGAAGGAGATTTCGTTGGAGTCAACGGGGTGGTAAGAGCCGTCGTAAAGGTCTGCCGCAAGGTTAACAACGGGATAGCCTGCGAGAACACCCTTTGTCATAGCTTCGAGAAGTCCCTTTTCAACTGCGGGATAGAAGTTCTTCGGAACTGTACCGCCGACAACGGACTGAGTGAATGTGAGTCCTTCAGCATCGCCGTGGGAGAATCTCATCTTAACATGACCGTACTGACCCGAACCGCCGGACTGCTTCTTGTGCTTTCCTTCAACATCGGAGGTACCCTTTATGGTTTCACGGTAAGCAATCTTCGGTGTTTCGAGAATAACTGTAGTACCGTAGCGAGCCTTCATTCTTGCAACGAGAACGTCAAGCTGCATATCGCCGATACCGGAGATTGTCATCTGCTTGGTTTCTGCGTTGTTTTCGTATGCGAGTGTCTTATCTTCCTCGAGGAGACGTGCGATACCTGTGGAAATCTTGTCTTCGTCACCCTTAGCTGCGGGAGTAATTGCCATTGTGTAGTAAGGATGCTGGAATTCTATCTTCTTATACTCAATTTCGGAGGAAACTGTAAGTGTATCGTTTGTGTTGGTTCCCGCGAGCTTTGCAATCATACCGATGTCGCCGCAGCAGAGAGATGTAACTTCGGTCTGCTTCTTACCGCAGATGGTGTAAATGTGAGACATCTTTTCAACGGAACCGTTTGTGATATTCTTGAGTGTAAGGTCGTTTGTGAGGTTGCCGCTCATTACCTTGAAGAAGGTCATCTTACCGACAAACGGGTCGGCGATGGTCTTGAATACGAATACGGAGCATTCACCCTCAACGTCGATGGGAGTTTCCTTGAAGGAGTCGCCGTCGATAAGCTGTTCAACCTTCTTTGCTGTCGGACGGGGGAAGGACGCGTCTATTGTATCGAGAAGGAATGTTACGCCCCAGAGGTTTGTAGCACAGCCGGAGAATACGGGAACGATACTACCGTCGATAATACCCTCGTGGAGAGCTTCGATAGCTTCATCCTTTGTGATTTCAACTCCGTCAAAGAATTTATCGAGAAGCTCTTCGCTTGTCTGAGCAACAGCTTCGTTAAGAGCCTCGGTGTAGCCTGCCGCAATTTCCTTGTCCTCGTCGGAGAAGTGTACAGCGGTTCTCTTACCCTTTTCGTCAAAGGTATATGCTTCACGGGAGATAAGGTTGAGGAACTTTACGTTCTTGCCGTTCTTTACGGGAACGAGAAGAGGACAAACAGCCGCACCGAACTTTTCTTTAAGGTCGTTAAATACCTTTTCAAAGTCTGCTTCGGGGTCGTCACACTTGTTTACGAAGAAGCAACGGGGAAGTCCCGCTTCACTTGCTTTATCCCATGCAAGCTCTGTACCAACCTGAACGCCCGCTTTTCCGTCGAGTGCGATAACAGCAGCGTCGGCAACACGAACAGCCGCATCTGCTTCACCTGAGAAATCGAAGAATCCGGGGGTGTCGATAAAGTTGATCTTGGAGGTCTGCCACATAACGGGAGCAAGAGAAAGTGTGAGAGAAAAACCACGCTTGATTTCTTCTGTGTCGTAGTCGCAGACTGTGTTTCCCAACGTGGTCTTACCGAGTCTGTCTGTAGCTTTTGCAAGATATAATGCCGCTTCTGCTATGGAAGTCTTGCCTGAGCCGCCGTGACCGAGCAGAACGACATTTCGAATGTTTTTGGTAGTGATTTCTGCCATTGTGTGTCTCCTTATATGTAAGTAGAAAATATATTCAACATAATAATGTTCAAAAGTTATTCAGGTGAGATGAAATTAACTGTAGGAATTAACGAACTCACCTTTTTCATTATACAACAAAAAAACGGAGATTGCAATAGCTTTGGAGCAAGAAAACGAGGGTGAGGATGTAAGTAATTTGACCCAAAATTTGTGCAACTTTCACAAAAAACATCCGACGGGCGGTAATTATTGCCGAGTTTGCAATACTTCACACCTGTCGGATGCGGTTTTATTTACTTGTGTGACTCAGCTTTTCCGAGGACCTCCTCTATCTCGCATATGTACATTTTGTGGAAGTCTTTTTCGGGATAGCTTTCCAAAACGGAGGAGTCGATAATTCCTTCGGGAACAATCATGTCGGAGTAGAGCAGCTTTGTCTTCAGAACCAGCTTGGCTTCATCGAACCATACCGCACGTCCGTTGTCGTTTTTGTCGGATAAGGGTGTGAGTCCGCATTCCTTTGCCTTGTCGTAGTCTCTGCCGCTGTTTCTTCCGCAGAATGCAAGTGCGGAGCGATATTTTTCATCGAAAAACGACAGTGTAAGTCGGCGGTTTCTTTCGGTAAAGGAGTATGTGTGTCTCTGCGGACGGATGAAAACAAATGCGACCGGTTTGTTCCAGAGGAAGCCTGTGCCACCCCAGCTTGCAGTCATTGTATTGTAGTCATTTCCGCATACGAGGTCTCCGCAGTCATCCGCAGAGGTTACAAGCATCCAGTCCTTGCCAATCAGCTTTATGTTGTTTTCGGCAATATCGGTTGGGGAGATTCTTACGAAATCACTCATTATAGCTCTCCTTTTTGTAATTCTTTCGGAAAAACTCAGAAATTCTTGTTGTTCCAACCCCAATGTTCATGTTCGGTATACTTTATGTAAACTCTGTCGGCAGGTATACCGCATTCGGCTTCGATGAGCTTGCAGGTTTCGTCTGTCATTTTGTCGTAGCTTTCACGAGCCTGCTTGCCGACCATAGCAACGTCTACCATTATGCAAGCATCTTCACTGCCGCCGAAATACATACCGGAGGTTCTGTCAAAGCGTACCATGAGCCAGTTTTCGGTCTTTCCCGGGAATGCGGAGGCAAGAACATCTGCAATCTTGCTCTTGATGACAAGCTCCTTTTCATGGGTGAGAGGTTTGTTTGATTTGAATTCGATGTAGGGCATATTATTATTCCTTTCTTTTTAAGCTGCTGCTTGAGCTATTGCTTTATTATATGTTCGTTTTGTATTTTTATGATAGCAAAAACAATACGTCTTGTCAAGCATTATTTTTGAAGCATGAAAATGATATTGACAATCAAATTCGTGTGTGGTATAATTAGTGTAAAAAATGATAATTAATATCAAATTGAGGAATGCATGGGAAAATACAGAACCAAACAAAGAGATGAGATACTCCGCCTGTTTAAAGAGAACAGCGACAAGTGCATGAATGCGAGAGAGGTATGCTCAAAGGTAAGTGCCGGAGAAGCAACTGTTTTTCGTACTCTTGCTTCACTTACGGAGGATGGACTTCTGAAACGCTTCAACGGAGACTCGGGTAGGGGAGAGTGTGCATATTACCAACTCAATTCCTGCGAGGAGGAGCATATACACCTGAAATGTGCGAAATGCGGAAAGCTGATACACATGGACTGCGAGTTCGTTGAAAAAATATCGGAGCATTTCAAAAAAGAGCATGATTTTATCCTTGATTGCAGGAAAACCGTGGTTTACGGAATGTGTTCGGCTTGTGCGGCTCAAAGTCAAGAAGAAAAATGAGGAGATAATTTCAGATGAATATTGCAAAAAAAACAGTAAGCGTTACTCTTGCTTTGCTTATGACTGCGGCTTCATTTTCGCTTACGTCATGCTCCGACAATACCGACTACGGTAATACCGACTGCGGTATAGATGACGGACGACTCAGCGTTGTTGCAACTAACTTCGCACTGTATGATTTTGCGAGAAGTGTTTGCGGAGACGAGGCAAATGTTGTAATGCTTCTTCCGCTTGAAAGCGAATCACACGATTTTGAAGCAACTCTCGGCGATATAGACAAAATAGCCTCTGCGGATTTGTTTATTTACACGGGAGGAGAGAGTGAAGATTGGGTGGAGGATGTTTTTGCCACACTCAATGACATGGACAGAGAGATAAACTCAATATGTGCCGTAAACGAGGTTGAAACCTATATCGAAGAAACGAAGGACGGTATGCAGACAGAGCATGAGCATGACGAGGATGAGCATGACGAAGCCGAAACGGACGAGCATATATGGACATCCATTCCCAATGCGGTTGTGCTTGTCGAGAAAATATGCGAGGTCGTATCGGAGCTTGAGCCGTCGCTTTCCGAAAAATTAAACGCCAATGCAAAGAGCTATATAGCGGAGCTTAACGAAATTGATGCGGAAATTGCGGAAACGGTGCAGTCCTCCGAAAGAAACGTGCTTGTTTTCGCAGACAGATTCCCGTTCAGATATTTTACGGAAAGATACTCTCTTGATTACTACGCCGCATTTTCGGGATGTACATCGAATACTGAACCGACTCTTTCAACCGTAAACTTTCTTATAGAAAAGGTGAAAGAGGAAAGCATTCCGGCGGTTCTGACAATAGAGTTTTCCGACAAAAAATGTGCAGAGGCTGTTGCGGGTGAGTGCGGCTGTGAAATACTCGAGCTTCATTCCGCACACAATGTTTCCCGTGAGGATTTTGATTCCGGTGTGACATATGCAGACCTTATGAGAAGAAATCTGGATGTTATAAAGACTGTACTTAACTGAAAAGAGGAAGTAAATGAGTATTATCGAAGCAAAGGGAATAACTCTTGCATATGACGGATATACTGCGGCGGAAAACGTAAGCTTTACATTGAACCGTGGGGATTATCTCTGCGTAGTCGGCGAAAACGGCTCCGGTAAAAGCACACTTCTCAAAGCTGTCACGGGAGAGCTGAAGCCGTGCAAGGGTGAGCTTATTATTGACCGTGACGTAAAGAGAGAGGGTATAGGCTATCTTCCTCAGCAGTCGAAGATACAGCGTGATTTTCCGGCAAGCGTACGTGAGGTTGTGCTTTCGGGATGTGTGAACCGTGACAGACTCGGGCTTTTCTGGAACGACAGCTCAAAAAAACGTGCAGAAGAAGCTATGGAAATGATGAATCTTACCTCACTTGAGAAAAAATGCTTCGGAGAGCTTTCCGGAGGTCAAAAGCAACGTACACTTCTTGCAAGAGCGATATGTGCCTCCGATAAATTGCTCCTTCTCGATGAGCCTGTGACGGGACTTGACCCCGATGCGGCACATGAAATGTATGCGGCTATACGAAAGATAAACCGTGAGCTTTCATGTGCTGTCATGATGGTTACACATGATATAGGATGTGCGACAAGAGAAGCGGATAAAATGCTTTCCATGTGCCGTGGGCATTACTTCTTCGGCGGAGTTGAGGAATATATCCGTCATGAAAAACGTGATGAGGAGATACATGAAAATGCCGAGGAAAAATATCATCATCACCACCACAAGGAGGAAAGACAATGACTTTGAGTGAATTGTTTGCAAGCGAATTTCTGCGGACTGTAGTGCTTCGTGCATTGGCAGTCGGACTTCTGGTTTCGCTTTGTTCGTCCATGCTCGGAGTGAGCTTGGTTTTAAAGAGATATTCCATGATAGGAGACGGACTTTCCCACGTCGGATTCTTCGCTCTTGCGGTTGCGTCCGTTGCCGGAGTCGGTGCTACATATTCAATGGAAATATCGGTTCCTATTGTGGTTCTTGCGGCTGTGCTTATTCTTCGGCTGTCTCACAGTGACGGAAAAATAAACGGAGACTCTGCGTGTGCGGTGGTGTCTACGGGTGCGGTTGCGGTCGGTACCCTTATGTATAATTTCACGGGCGGAAGAAGCGGTGACGTGTGCAACTCACTGTTCGGCTCATCCTCCGTTATTACTATATCGAACAAGGATATGCTTATTTCCGTTGTGCTGTCGTGCATTGTGTTGCTTTGGTTCATTGCGTTTAACAAAAACATTTTCTCCGTAACCTTTGACGAGACCTTTGCACGTGCTGCCGGAGTTAAAACAGGACTATTTAATCTTTCTCTTGCAATACTGACCGGAATTACGATTGTAGTCGGTATGAAAATGATGGGTTCGATAATGATTTCCGCACTCATAGTTTTTCCGGCACTTACGGCAATGCAGCTTACCAAAAGCTTTAAGCTGACCGTGCTTCTTTCCGCAGGTATATCTATAGTTTGCTTTACAATAGGATTTTTTGCCGCCTGCTGTCTGTCTCTTCAAACAGGAGCCGCAGTGGTAACAGTCGAGCTTTGTGCGTTTGTTATTTCCATGCATTGCGGTAAAGCTGAAAGGTAGACTGAGCAAAAAACAATAAAAATAAAAGAGGGTACATAGACCCTCTTTTTTGTATGCTTTTGAATTATTTGTCGAGCTGGTAGAAGCCGTGGTTCTTCTCGGTTCTGTGTGTCCACATACCGCGAGTGAAGTCCGGGATGTCAACGGGAGCACCGTTGTTCTGGATGGAGATTTCGGAAAGGGGAGTGATAGCCATCCAGGCAGCTGTGTCGTAGGTGTCGATCGGAGGAACGTCGCCTGTGCTGAGTGCTTCAAAGAATGCATCGAATACAAGCCAGTCCATACCGCCGTGACCGCCCTTAACGCCTTCTTCTTCAAACTTACGCCATACGGGATGTTCGTGTTCTGCACGGTAATCCTTTACGTTGCCGTAGAAGGAGTGATCCCATTCCGGGAATGTTCCGTCATCGAAGTATACAGCATCGCAGTTTTCATTGAAGAAACCGTTTGTACCGCGAACTGTGAAGTCTCTGGAGTAGTTTCTGGGAAGAGTTGTGTCGAGTGTGAGTGTGATAAGCTCGCCGTTAGCACACTTGATGTTTGTCTTAACGATGTCGCCCTGTGCGAAGTGAGCGGTCTTAAGCTCGGGGTTTACCTTTTCGTTCTTGTTAGCGTAGTCGTTGATACCGAACGCACCGGAAGAAACGGAGGTAAGGGAGAGCATACGGTTACCGCGGTTGATGTCGAGAATCTTAGCGATCGGGCCAAGCTCGTGTGTGGGGTAGTTTTCGCAGTTGCGGTTCTTGTAGTTGCGGAGTCTGTAGTGTCTGTATTCTTCACCGAAAGCAACTTCGCTTCTGAGGTCGTGTCTGTAACCGCCTTCGCAGTGTACGATCTTTCCGAAGAGTCCTTCGCGAACCATCTTCATGATCATCATTTCGTTTCTGTCGTAGCAGCAGTTTTCAAGCATCATGCAGTGAATGCCTGTCTTTTCGTATGTATCAACAAGCTTCCAGCAGTCGTCGATGGAATAAGCACCGCCAACTTCGATACCAACCTGCTTGCCGTGTTCCATAGCGTATACAGCTGCGGGAATGTGGTTTTCCCATGCGGAGAATACGAATACAACGTCAACGTCATCTCTTTCGATGAGTTCCTTGTAGTCGGTGGTTCCGTAAACGTCCCAGCCCTTCTTTTCCTTGCAGAATTTCTGAGCTCTTTCGATTCTGTCTTCGTAAACGTCGCAAACCGCTGTAACGATTGTGTCGTCTCTTTCTGTGAGGATTCCGTAAACGTGACCGTAGCCTCTGGAACCGAGACCGATAACGCCTACTCTGTACTGTTCTGCCATATCCATACTCCTTATATATCAATTATCTTAGTGATGTAAAGCTGCGGCTGCATGACTCCGCAATTTTCGGGAGTAACGCAAGCCGATTAATCGAACCATAACATATTATAGCATATAAATCCGTCAAGTCAACCTTGTATTGCATTTTTTGTTTATTTTTTTTGCAAATTTTTTGTTTTTTTCTTCACGGAGAGACTTTTTACGGCAAGTTTTGCAAGAACGGAAACTCCCGCAATTACCAAAAGATACCCGAAAAAGATTCTGAGAGAGGTCTCCGAGAGCTTGTCTCTCAGAAAAGTGCCGAGGAATACACCGGGGAGAGAAAGAGATGAGCAGAAGAGGATGAGCTTGGTGTTTGGCAGGGTTTGTCTTCTGTGTTGGAGCCATGCGGAGGTCGAGGAGGAGAGAATGAACAGTAGAAGATTTGTCGCCTGAGCAATGCTTTGCGTCATGTCAAGATACATGGTCATGTAAACCACAAGTAGCCCTCCACCTCCGACTCCGCAACCCGAAGCTGCCGAAATAATCAGAGTTACTACAGCCGATATGAGCACATTCTACCTCCCACAGCACATTATCGAGTGCCGAGTATCATATTTATTCCGGAGTATATCGTGAGTACGGAAAAAGCAATCGACAAGTATTTCGTGTCCACCGAGCCTTTCAGAAATGCACCGATACAGCCGCCGAGAATTGCCGGTATTAGCATGGAAAAGGCAAATTCAAGATAAACGGTGCCACTCGGATAAAGCAGCAGAGAAATTACGGACATGGGAAGCACACTTGTCATTGCAAGTCCGTAAGCGTCGCATTCTTTTCCGCTGATTTTTTTGATTATCACGCTTGCAAGCATTATAAAAACACCGCCTCCCGTACCGAGAAGACCGTTTACCGTACCTCCGATAAAGCATATTGCCGAGACGCACAGTATAAGTATCAGATTCTGCTGCGTTACCCTTGACTGCATAATAATCTCCATTCCGCCGTCGTTCGGCTGCACAAATAGTTAACGAAATTCACCGGCGTCGCTTGCGACAAAAACGGGTTGGGTCCCGTTTTTTAGGTGAATTTATGCGTGAAACAGTTTTTCTTTCCGGTTTTAAAGCATTAAACTTTCACGCTATCACTCCTTACATAAGCTTTTATATATTATCTCAGGATTCGTTCAAAATTATCCTTGTATTTTTCTTTTCCGCATGATAAAATATATACTCGGAATTATATCGCTATTTTGAAATTCAGACTGTAAATAATCTGTACGGAAAGGGGTAAACGATGGCTCAGACCAAAAAAAAGACTACCGGTACACGTTCTTCATCGAAAAGCAAAAGTACGAAGAAACAGCCTAAAACAGCCGAAAAACATATTTCAAGTGAGTTTTTGAATCAGGCGGCACCGTATATTCTTGCGGCTTTGGCAATACTTTTGGCTGTCTGCATAGTTATCGGAGAGGGAAAGATAGGCGGCGGAATAAAAATGTTCTTCACAGGACTTTTTTCGTCGGCTGCATATGCAATTCCCGTTTTTCTTCTCGTAAGAGCATATCTTTGGCGGAGAGACGTTGAGGAGGGGCAGAACTACGGTCGCAATTCATGTACTGCCATAGTGTTTGTATGCTTTACCATGCTTCTTCACATACTCGGCGGAGGAGAAAGCAGTCTCGGATTCACGGTGCATTACAAGGACGGTATGAACCTTGTCGGCGGTGGAGCTGTCGGCGGTATACTCGGTGAGCTTCTTTTCAGAGGCTTCGGAAAAATATGCTCCGTAATAATACTTGTGTCCGTTGCAGTTATTCTTTCGCTGTACATAGCGGGACTTACTCCAAAGGGAATATATGTCTGGGTGGCATATCACATAAAATTCGCAGGTGAAAAAAGGGCAAGGAGAGCGGAGATAAGAAAAAATGCACCTCCGACAAAGCGTGAAATTAAGGAAGAAGAATATCTTGCCTACCTGAAAGAAAAGAAAAGGCGTGAGAGGGCAGAGCTTGAGAGTGCAAAAGAGAAACAAAACGAGCCTGTCGTAAAGAAAGCCGTTCAGCAGCCTACCGTATACAAGGTAAGAAGACGCAGACTGACGGAGATGGATATTCCGCTTGACGATGATATTACCGAAAGCGTACAGAATACAACCGAGGAAGACTACGAATACGATAGCGAATACGGAGAGGTCTCCTCTGTGGTTGACGAAAAGATATTCGATGAGGTAATGCGTCGCACAAAAGAACGTATAGAAAAAAGCAAGGGCGAGGAGCTTCTCAAAGAGCTTCCGTCAGACGAAGCATTTGAAAGCGAAGAAGTCGAGATTTCGAATGAACCTACAGCGGAAATTGTGTCGGGCGGTGTGGTATACGGTGCTGACGAGAGCGACTTTGACGAAAACGGCATTGACACGGAAGAAAGCATTGTCGCAGGAGAGGTTCTTGACGCTGTTGAAATTGCGGCGATAAATCTTCACGAAAAGGCAAAGCATACGGCAGGTACAAAATCAACTCACACCGAAGCAAAAACGGAAGAAAAGCAAGACTCCGACGACGGCACGCTTGATATATCTCAGATATTTGCGGGAGACGGAGAGGATCTTATAAATAAGGTGTCAGAGGCTCATACAAAAGAAGGACTGAGCGTAAAGCGTGAAGCACTCTCGAGTGAAAGCTCCGAAGCGGTAAGTGAGATCGTATCTCAGCCGAGTATGCCCGAATATGTTTTCCCCCCGATTGAGCTTCTTACGGCAGATGACGACAGCGGTCAGGAAAATATAAAGGATGAGCTTCAGGAAAACGCACTGAAGCTTGTGGAAACGCTCCGTTCGTTTAACGTAAAGGTTAAAATAGAAGACATTTCCAGAGGTCCTACCATAACGAGATACGAGCTTATTCCCGAACCCGGAACAAAGGTAAGCTCAATAAAGAATCTTGTTGACGATATTGCACTTAATCTTGCGACAACGGGTGTCAGAATCGAAGCTCCGATACCCGGAAAAAGTGCGGTAGGAATCGAAGTTCCGAATAAAAAGCAGGCAACCGTACATCTCAGAACGCTTATCGAATCCGCAAAATTTAAAAGCGAAAAAAGCAAGCTGACGGTTTGTCTCGGAGAAGATGTTGCCGGTGAGCCGAGATTCTTCGATATAGCTAAAATGCCGCACCTTCTTATCGCAGGTACCACAGGCTCCGGTAAATCCGTCTGCATAAACTCGATTATAATGAGTATTCTTTATAAAGCATCTCCCGATGAAGTTAAGCTTATGCTTATAGACCCGAAAAAGGTTGAGCTTAATATATATAACGGCATTCCTCACCTCCTTGTCCCCGTAATCAGCGAGACAAAAAAGGCTTCCGGAGCATTGTCGTGGGCGGTCGGCGAGATGGAAAGAAGATACGGACTTATCGAAGCTGTCGGTGTTCGTGACATAAACGCATATAACAAGGTAACGGAAAACGACCCCGATTACGAGCGTATGTGCAGAATAGTTATCATAATCGACGAGCTTGCCGACTTCATGATGACAGCCCCCGATGAGGTCGAGGAGTCCATATGCCGACTTGCACAGAAAGCGAGAGCCGCCGGTATGCACCTTATCGTAGGTACGCAGAGACCGTCAACAAACGTAATTACTGGTCTTATTAAGGCGAATATCCCCTCGAGAATTGCGTTTACCGTAACAAACCAGGTGGATTCACGAGTTATTCTCGACCGTGTGGGTGCGGAAAACCTTATCGGACGAGGAGATATGCTCTTTAACCCCGTAGGTGCTTTGAAGCCGTTCAGAGTTCAGGGTGCGTTCGTTTCGGAATCCGATGTCGAAAAGGTGGTTACCTACATCAAGAATTTCAATGCGGAATGCGACACATATTCGGAATCCGTTGCAAATCAGATTGAGCGTGAGGCTCAGAAGTGCGACAGCGGAGGAAAGGGTAAAAAAGGCGGAGACGGCACAGGTACTGACGGCGGAGATGAAGATCCCATGCTCAGTGCGGCTATTGAGCTTGCGGTTGATTCGAGAAAAATATCGACCTCTCTTATTCAGAGAAAGCTCTCTCTCGGCTACGGACGTGCGGCAAAGCTCATAGACCGCATGGAAGAGCTTGGATATGTAAGTGCCCCCGACGGACAAAAACCCCGTGAGGTACTCATAACCAAGCAGGAATATATGGAAATGCGTCTCAACAACGATATAGATTAAAGCAGGAAACAAAAATGGGAATACTTATAGTTATCGAGGGTCTTGACGGATCGGGAAAGGAAACTCAAACCTCCCTCCTTAAAGCTCACCTCGAAGAAAAAAACAAAAAGGTGCGTGTTATCGACTTCCCCGACTATGCGTCAGAGGGTTGCACGCTTGTAAAAATGTATCTCGACGGAAAGCTCGGAGAAAATCCGGAGGATACAAACGCATATGCCGCCTCCATGTTCTTTGCCGCCGACAGATATGTAAGCTATGTTAATTCATGGAAAAAGGATTACGAGGACGAAAACACTGTCGTTATAGCAAACAGATATACAACGGCAAACGCATACCACCAGCTCTCGAAAATGCCCGAGGAAAAGTGGGATGCATTTCTCGATTGGCTGTGGGATTTCGAGTTTAAAAAGCTGACGCTTCCGTCTCCCGATATGGTACTTCTTCTCGATATGCCCGAGTCGGTGTCATCCGCCATGGTGAAAAAGAGAAGCGGAGAGACGGGACGAAAGCTCGATATTCACGAAACACACAAGGCTTATCTCGAAAGATGTCGTACCGCCGCTTCATATGCCGCCGAAAAATGTGCGTGGAATGTGATTCCGTGTGCGGAGGAAAATGCCTGCGAACCGTATTCGAGAGAAAAAATAGCGGAAAACGTGGCAAAAGTCGTTGACAAATTTATGGAAAACGAAAAATAAGGTGTAAAAATCGAATATCGGAGCATACACAGCAAAAAAACGACTTAATGTTTATGAATTGTTAACCGCTTTCAAGCAAAATAATGATATAATAATAAGTAAAGTAATATTAAACCAAAGGAGGTATATTATGATTATCGAATTTCTTGCAAACGGATTTGAGGAGATAGAGGCTCTTACTCCCGTGGACGTACTCAGAAGAGCAGGCTGTGAAGTGAAATGTGTTTCCATAAACAGCGAAAGAACGGTGGTCGGAGCACACGGTATAGAGGTGGTCGCCGATATGACGATAGATGAAGCGGAAAAGCTCTCTCTCGAACCTGAAATGATAATACTTCCCGGAGGAATGCCGGGAGCCGAAAATCTTGACAGAAATGCCGCTGTTGACGGCTTCATCTCCCGTGCAAACGAAAGAGGAGCATATATTGCGGCAATCTGTGCCTCTCCCATGATACTCGGTAAACGAGGACTTCTCAGTGGCAAGCGTGCGGTATGCTACCCCGGATTTGAAGAATATCTGAGCGGTGCCGTTCTTACAGGCAGACGAGTAGAATGTGACGGAAATATCATTACCTCATGCGGTATGGGTGCGGCACTTGAATTTGCTCTCGAACTTTGCAAACTTATCAAAGGAGAAGACGTTGCTGAAAAGATAGGCGTCGCTGTGATTGCAAAATGATAAAAAAACAGAAGGATGACATAAGAGAAGAATACCGCTCCCGTCGAAAAGCGATGTCAACCGAAGAAAAATTCGCAAGAGACAACGCAATATGTCAGGCGGTCGAGGGGCTTGTAAGCTTCAGATATGCGGAATACGTGCTTCTTTATGCGGCTCAACCCGACGAAATAGATGTATCGCTTATAGCTGAGTCCGCTCTCAAAAAAGGAAAGAAGATATGCTTCCCGAGATGCGACAAAAAGACTCATACAATGAAATATCACATAGTATCCTCTCTTGACGAGCTTGAAATTGATTCCTACGGTATCGCAGAGCCGAAAGAGGATGCACCGATATACGACGTGAAAAACGAAACTGCGGGGGCGGTATGCTTTGTTCCGGGGCTTGTTTATGATACGGCAGGCTATCGTCTCGGCTACGGTAAGGGATTTTACGACAGATACCTTTCCGAATTCAGCGGTTGCACAATAGGTGTGGTTTACTCGGATTATATACTTCCCGAAGTTCCGAGAGGCAGATTCGATGTTTCCGTGAATATCCTGCTTACCGAAAAGGGAGTCCGTGTCACAAAGGATTCAAAAAAGACACGTCCCGGAAAGGTATAAAAATTGAATTCCGAGCAGAAGAATTCAAAAACAAATGTAAAGAACGAATTTCGCTCCGCCGCCTTTACTCCGATACTTATTATCGTGGTGTTTGCCCTGATACTGGGTGCAAGATTTATGCCGAACGAGTCACTGGGTCTTGACGAAAATCCGTATCTTGCGGTAGTGGTGATACAGATACTTACCTACGCTTTGCCGTCACTGTTTTATACCCGACTCAGAGGACGTGAGTTCAGTGACAGCACAAGACTTCGCCATTTTTCGCCGTCCTCACTGTTGTATGTGTTCCATACGTCTGTGTTCCTGCTTAGCGGAGTCGTGCTTATCAGTATGGCTATGTATACAGCATTCCCCGATAATTTTGCGGCAACCTTATCGTCGGACTATGCCGCATTTGCGATGAACGGTCGTTTTTTCGATGTGCTGTATCTTATTCTTGCTTTTGCGGTGCTTCCGGCAGTTACGGAGGAATACCTTTTCAGAGGGATTATTGCGGCGGAATATGAAAAATACGGTGTCGGAATAGCCGTTTTCATGAGTGCCGTAACATTTGCGATGTCGCATTTTTCGCTTGCACGTTTTCCCGTTTATCTTTTTTCGGGAGTTGTGCTTGCACTTTGTATGTACACAACACGTTCGGTTTTAGGCTCGGCGATAGCACATACGATAAACAATGCCTTTGTGCTTCTTTCCGAACAGTTTGTGCTTCATATTGCGGACAAGCAGAACGTCAGCTTCATGCTGTTTGTTATAATCATAGGAGCCGTGCTTATAGTTTCCGCAATGCTTATGTGTTATGAAGCACAGGCAATTTACAGGGGATATGCGGAGGAAAGCGTTCCGGCGGATTATGTTCCGAAAAAAAAGAATAATGCATTCAGAGGTATAGCTGAAGCATTTTTTACCCCGACATTTCTGATCGTCGTCATCATCTTCGTTGTGGCGTCGATGACATGACACAATCCTTGAAATGAGGTGATACCTACGGATCAAAACAATAGAGAAAACCTCGGAGAGACGCGAACCTTTAATGTTCAAAATCACTCTGCCGAGGGAATGAAAAACGAAATAAATACAAAAAACGAAAGAGGGCTTTCGCAGAGAAACGTCTCCGAGGTTAGAAGAACAACTCAGCAAAGAACAACTCAGCCGAGAGCAGTAGCATCGGACACTTCGGCAAAAGCCACTTCATCGGTTACGGCTCAAAAGCGTTATACAGCGACTCAGTCAGGCTCGACTCAGACTCGTTCCGTAAAACCAACCAACACATCCGTAACTGCAAGCCGCTCAACAAACAACTCGGCAACAGCTCGAAAGGCAAGCGGAACTTCTTCGGCTTCAAACAGAACGGTTGCAAAGTCGTCTGCGAATACCGAAAGAGGATTGCAGGAGGTAAAAGCAGCTCCGAAGGCTGTTGCGAAATCGGAATACCGAAGAAGCACCTCTCCCGTGAAAAATGCCGCTGTTCGTAATGATAAAACAAACACCGTTTCAAATACAAAAATCGAAAGCAGGGAAACGGTAAGCAGTGATGAGGGCGGAAATACCGTAATAAGCATAGTCAAGGCTATAGTTTATATCATATTCATCATAATTATTTCCGTGTTCCTTGCACTCGGTATTATTCTTGTCGGAAACGATGTCTTTGCGTTCGTTAAGTCGGACGAGGTTGTTGAAGTAGAGATTCCCGAATATGCAACTCTCGACCAAGTGGCGGATATACTTTACGAAAACGATATAATCAAGTACCCCGATATTTTTAAACTGTTTGCGGTATACAAAAAGGATGACGGCGAATTTCTTGCAGGCACATACTCCGTAAACGGAATGATGAACTACGAAACTCTTCTCGGAGAATTCAAAGAAAAGATAGTTTACTCTACGGTTGACGTAACCATCCCCGAGGGTTATACCACCGATGAGATAATCGACCTTTTCGTTGAACAGTACGGTATAGGAACCAGAGAAGGCTTCGTTGACGTTATCGAAAACTATGAATTTGACTATTGGTTCATAGATGAGCTTGAGGAAAACGGAAGAACAGAGAACAGAATATACCGTCTCGACGGCTATCTTTTCCCTGATACCTACCAGTTCTATACGTCTTCAAGCGAGGTTACCGTAATAAACAAGCTGCTTAAACGCTTCTCACAGATATTCACAAAGGAATACCGTGACCAGTGTGCCCAGTTCGGATATTCGGTTGACGAGATGATAACCCTTGCCTCTATGATAGAGCGTGAGGCGGCTTCTCCCTCGGAATTCTTCCTTGTGTCTTCCGTATTCCATAACAGACTTAACAATAAATGGAATTTCCCGAAGCTTGAAAGTGACGCTACCGTTTTGTATGTACTTCGTCATGAAGCGGGAGAAAAGGTGTCGCTTACTGCGGATGACCTCAAATATGATACTCCGTATAACACATATCTTTACGAGGGACTTCCTCCGGGACCTATAGCAAATCCGTCTGCGAGTGCAATGCTTGCCGCACTTTCTCCTCAGACAACGAACTACTATTACTTCGTTGCAAATAAGGGTACAACGTACTTCTCGGAGACAAAAGCACAGCATGACGCATATATAAACGAATTCAAGAACGAGACCGAAGAACAGCAGACAACGGGAGACATTCCGAATCCGTAAAAATCGCGGTAAAACTGAAAAAACACCCGAAAAGAGGAGAGTGAGATAAGTACCATTCTTCTCTTTTGGATGTTAGTGACGTGGTTTGGATGGGTTTAAGCATGGTTTAAACCTTGTTTTCGGCGAAGAAAAGCTTGTTTAACTCCGCTCCGAGCAGCAAAATTACCATGCAAAAGTAAAGCCAAAGCATTATAAGACAGATTGCGGAGAGACTTCCGTATACCTTTGAAGCTCCGGGGAAAACGCTGATATAAAGCGAGTATAAGCGTGAAAACAGCAGCCAGCCGACAGAGGAAAATATACCGCCGGGAATGTGCCGCCATACCTTGTGAGACACATATGAGCTTTTTCGTGCTATAGCGACGTACATTGCACTGAAAAATATTCCCATGATAAGTGCGAGAAAAGGCTTTCTGAGGAGTCCGAGCATATACAGCATAGATTCCCCGAGATATGAGTCTGCAAGAGTGATAAGCTCATCTCCGAAAAGCAGAAGCACAGTCGTGACGGTCAGCGAAATTATAAAAAGAATCGTTGCTCCCGCCGAGGTCATTCTGTGTCGGACGTAGCCTGAGCTTTTGTCACTGCCGTATACGATTTCTATACCCTTGCGGACGGCGGCAATACCTCTTGATGCTGTCCAAAGGGTGGTTATTGCGGAAATAGAAAGAATCGACACACTCGGTGCGTTTTTTAAGTCCTCTATGACTGTTTGAAACAGTACGTTATCTTCCGTCAGTACAAGTCCTATGTCAAGACTTCCGTTTGGCAGAAAAAAACTTGTAACTCCGATAAGAAGCGAGATAAACGGTACGGCAGAGGTTATGACGAAAAAAGATGCCTGTGCCGCATATATTGTGACCTTGTCGTTTGAAAGAGTGTCGGAAATGCTTTTCAGCCTGTTTATAAGTGTTCGGACGATGTATATTTTAGATTTCAAAATAAACTCCTTTGTTTCTCTTGCCTACAGGCTTATTATAGCACAAATTCAATAAGTTATAAATAAAAAAGAAAAATGAAATGTTTCGGAAAGGATATGATTTATGTTTAAAATAGGATGCCACCTTTCGACCGAGGGCGGATACCTGCAAATGGGAAAAAGAATTTTGTCTGTCGGAGGAAATACATTTCAGTTTTTCACGAAAAATCCGAAAGGCGGACGTGTGAATAAGGCGGCTGACCCCGAGGATGTCAAGGCTCTCTTAAAGCTTATTTCGGAAAACGGACTGTTTATGCCGCTTGCTCATGCACCGTACACATATAATCCATGCTCCGCAGACGAGGGCGTTCGAGAGTATTCCCGTACATCAATGCGAGAGGAGCTTGAATTTCTCGAAAGCCTGCCCGGTTCCATGTATAATTTTCACCCAGGATGCCATGTAAAGCAGGGAGTTGACGTGGGAGTGAAATATATCTCCGCAATGCTTTCCGAGGTGCTTTGGGACGGCATGAAAACCAAGGTGCTGCTTGAAACCATGGCAGGAAAGGGGACTGAGATGGGACGCTCGTTTGAGGAGCTTGCAATGATAATCGAAAAGGTTCCGTCCTCTCTGCGTGACAACCTCGGAGTATGCTTTGATACTTGTCATGTCAGCGACGCAGGCTACGATATTTCCGATTTTGAAGCATTGCTTGACGAGTTTGATAAGATTATCGGACTTGACAGACTGTGTGCGATACACCTCAACGACTCAATGAACGAAAGAGGCTCACATAAGGACAGACACGCAAAGATAGGAGAGGGATATATCGGACTTGACAATATCACGAGAATAATAAATTCCCCGAGAGTCGAAAAAGTCCCGTTTTACCTTGAAACTCCGAACGACCTCGACGGCTACGCACATGAAATAGCACTTCTCAAGGGAAAACGATCTCTGTAATACCTTTGAAAAAACAAATTTTGTATACATAATATCACAGGAGATAATTATGAACGAAAATGAGCTTGATATATTCGCAAATCTTGCCGAAACAATGATGTTTTGCGGTGAAGACGGCGAAAGAATGCGTGAGGATATTCTGAAAATCAAAAAAACGATAACGGCTATATCCCCCGATGAAAAAAAGGAAAGCGGTGCCCCCGAAATGCTTGACGGCGAAAATGCAGAGGAGCTTCGAGATGATTCCGTGAAAAACGAAAACAACGGACTTGTCGAAAAGATGAACCTTTACAAAGAGCCGTATAATGCGGTGCCGAGAGTAGTCTGAAGCGATTTAGGATGAATGATATGAAAATAACAGAAATGACAGTGGCTTCTCTCGTTGAAGCCGTAGAGAAAAAAGAGCTGTCCTCGGTAGATATAACAAAGGCTTATATCGAAAGAGCAAATGAAACCGAGGAAACGGTAAACTCATATATTACACTTTGCCCGACTCTTGCACTTGAAGCAGCGGAAAGAGCCGACAAAGCCGATATTCCGGCAATTCGTAAAATACCCTTTGCGGTAAAAGACAACGTGGCATACAGCGGAGTGAAAATGACCTGTGCTTCCCGTATGCTCGAGAATTTCGTTCCGTCATATACAGCTACGGCAGTCGAGAAAATGGGCGGTGTCGTACTCGGAAAAACAAATCTCGATGAATTCGCAATGGGTTCAAGCTGTGAAAAATCGTATTTCGGTGCAACGCATAACCCCGTGTCTGCGGAACATTCTGCCGGTGGCTCGTCGGGTGGATCTGCGGCTTGCGTAAAGGCAGGCTCGGCACCATGGTCTATCGGAACCGATACCGGAGGAAGTGCAAGACAGCCTTCTGCGTTCTGCGGAGTTGTGTCGATAAAACCCACCTACGGTCTTGTGTCACGTTACGGTGTCGCAGAGCTTGCGTCATCCCTTGATACTGTATGCCCGATTACAAAAGATGTGTACGACTGTGCCATGGTTCTCGAAAATATGGCAGGACACGACAGGCGAGATATGACCTCTACCTCCCGTGAAAGCTATGTGGGTGAATTTACCTCGGCAATCAAAAAGGAGTACGGCATCCGCGGGCTCAGAATAGGACTCATGGACGGCTTTGAAAAATACTGCGATGAAGCCGTAACAAAATCTACACTCAGAGCCGCAACAATCGCCGAAAAGCTCGGTGCGAATGTCGAAAGAACAAAAATGCTCTCGGGAGACGAAACTCTCGGTGCATACATGGTAATATCTCAGGCAGAATGCTCGTCCAATCTCTCACGCTTTGACGGAATCAAGTTCGGTTATCGTGCCGAGGGTGAGGACTACCGTGAGATAATGAGAAAGTCACGCTCCGAGGGATTTGGAGATGAGGTTAAGCGTAGAATCATGTCGGGTTGCTATGCTCTTTCGGAATCCCACGGCGGAAACTTCTTTGCCGGAATCAAGGGTATCCGTTCGAGAATAATCCGTGAAGCCGCAAAGCTGTTTGAAAAGTACGATATAATTATGCTTCCGACTGCGGCAGGCTGTGCGTTTAGACTCGGCAGCTTCGATACAGACCCCACAATGCTTTACGCAAGCGATATGTTCACTGTGTTCGGCAATCTTACGGGTGTTCCTGCATTACAGCTTCCCTCGGGCGGTAACGGAGTTCTTCCGTGCGGAATTTCACTTATGGCGGCTTCAAACTGCGATAAGCTTTTGTTCTCGGCGGCATCCGTTCTCGAATCGGAAATGAAAGAATTTGTTGGTGCGGAGGTTAAAAATGTCTGATAATAAATATACAGCCGTTATCGGTCTTGAGGTTCATGTTGAGCTTAAAACCGATACGAAGATATTCTGCTCCTGTAAAACCGAGTTCGGTGCTGCTCCGAATACAAATGTGTGTCCCGTGTGTCTCGGAATGCCCGGAGCTTTGCCTGTCCTCGGTGAAAAGCAGGTTGAGCTTGCCGTTCGTGCCGGACTTGCCCTCGGATGTAAAATAAACCGTCGCTCATGGTTTGACAGAAAGAACTATTTCTACCCCGACCTTCCCAAGGGTTACCAGATAACGCAGTTTGAAAAGCCTATTTGTGAGGGTGGTGCGGTTCCGATAGAGGTTGACGGAGTAAATAAAAATATACGTCTTAACAGAATACACATGGAGGAGGATGCGGGAAAGCTCCTTCACCGTGAAAACGAGACCCTTATCGACTACAACCGTGCAGGAGTCCCTCTGATCGAAATAGTCGGAGAACCCGATATACGCACCTCCGATGAAGCTAAGGCTTATCTGACGTCTCTCAGACGCATTCTGTCGTACATAGGTGTATCTGACTGCAAAATGAACGAAGGCTCTCTCAGATGCGATGTGAACGTCTCCGTAATGCCCGCGGGAAGCACTCTCTACGGAATCAAGTGTGAAATAAAGAACGTCAACTCAATAAATTACGTCGGACGTGCGATTGATGACGAGATAGCAAGACAGGTGTCACTTCTCGAAAGCGGTGTTGAGATAATCCCGGAAACTCGCAGATTCAACGAAAACACGGGAAAATGTGAGAAAATGCGAGACAAGGAAAAGGCCGTTGATTACCGCTACTTTACCGAGCCTAACATACCGCCGATAATCCTTGATGACAAATATATAAATAATGTAAGAAGTAATATGCCGCCCCTCCCCGACGAGACTGCGAAAATGCTTGAAGCGGAGTACGGCATGAGAGCAGAGGACGCATATCTCATTACCTCAAGCAGAAGTGCGGCGGAATATTTCATAAAATGTGCGTCTCTTACAAGCTATAAAAAAGAAGCGGTAAACCTTTTTGTTTCCGAAATTCTTCCGTCACTCGGAGAAGAAGAAACAGAATATATTCCCTGTGAGGCATTTGCCGAAATCGCAGATATGTACGGATGTGCAAAGGTGGTGAGCGGTAACGCAAAACGTCTCATTCACCTTGTAAAAGAGCGTGAAATGTCACCGTCTGCAATTGCCGAAAAAGAGAATATGCTCAAAATAACGGACGAGAATGTGCTTAAAAAGTATATTTCCGAAGCTGTTTCGGAAAACACAAAAGCTGTTTCCGACTACAAAAACGGAAAGAAAAACGCACTCAAAACCGTTCTCGGTGCAGTCATGAAAAAAAGCCGAGGAGCGGCAGACCCGATAATTGCCGAAAAGCTGATAATCGAGTGCGTAAAAGCGTTCGACTGATAAAAATAAAGTTAAAAACCAAAGGGGTTCGATAATATGCGACTCCTCGAGAGGTTGGATTTTTGTCCGACTTATTCGAGAAAGCTCATTTGTCGGACTCCTTTTTGTATTTTCGGATAGAAAAAAATCGTTTTTACATCGCTGTAAATACAAACAAAATGTAAAAGAATAACGTAAAAACAGAAAACAAAATATCGTTATTGTATTAACGCAAAATGAACGAAGATGTTTAAGAAACCACGGTAAAATGGAATAATCAGGTAAAAAACGACACCCTCCGAGAGAGAAAAACGGATGTCGGTCGGACGGGGGAAAAACAGGCGGATTTTCGAGGACAAAAAAACGGGAAATAATGGGAAAGAGTAAAAATACTGAACTTTAAATATAATATTGCGTGTATTTTTCCGTAAAAACTCTTGATTATTTAAGCGATATGGTATATAATATTGTTGCGTGGTGGCAAAGGGCGGAAAAATTAACGAAAGGGTGGACGAAAGAGAGTGCTGACCGGTAAATACAATCACTCACTCGACAGTAAAAATCGAATCATAATTCCGGCACGTCTCAAGGAACAGCTCGGCGACACGTTCACCATACTTCGCGGAAGCGACAAATGCCTGACACTTTACTCAGCCGAGGAGTGGGAAAGCTACGCAAGAAAAATCAGCGAGATGCCGAAGACCAAGGTTCGTGAGCTTACGAGATACCTTTACTCGAATTCGCTCGAGGTTCAGCCCGACTCTCAGGGACGTGTAATGATTCCGCAGGATATGCTTAACTATGCGGGCATTACGAAAAACGTCATAACGGTCGGTTGCGGCAAATACGCGGAAATCTGGTCGGAGGAAGTTTGGCGAGAACAGCAGCTTGATGAAGAACCCGAGAATTTTACGGAAATGCTGCTTGAACTCGGTCTGTAAGCTATGGAATTTTCACACATTTCGGTAATGGCAAAGGAAGTCATAGAAGCACTTGAAGTCGAAAGAGGCGGCGTGTTCGTTGACTGTACTGCCGGCGGCGGAGGACATTCGCTTGAAATAGCAAAGCGTCTTCCGAAAGGCTCACGTCTCATATGCCTTGACAGAGACGACGAAGCGATTGAAGCGTGTACAAAAAGACTTGCCGATTACAGTGACAGGTTCACTATAGTCAAGTCGAATTTTATGAATATCGCATCGGCTCTCGATTCGGTCGGTGTCGATAAAATAGACGGGGTTATGTGGGATCTCGGAGTTTCCTCACATCAGCTCGATGAGGGAGAGAGAGGTTTCTCATACTCCAAGGAAGCTCCGCTCGATATGAGAATGGACAGAGAACAGGCAAAAACCGCCTACGATGTCGTAAATCTTTACTCTGTCGAGGAGCTTACGAGAATACTTCGTGACTACGGCGAGGAACGCTTTGCCTCGAAGATTGCTCAGAATATCGTGGCGGCAAGAGAAATAAAGCCTATCGAAACGACAACTGCTCTTGCGGATATAGTTACAAACTCGATTCCCGTTGCGGTAAGAAAAAAAGAAAATCAGAATCCGGCAAGAAGAACCTTTCAGGCGATACGCATAGAGGTAAACGGTGAGCTTGACAATATAGAGCCTTCAATAAGGGCGGCGGTCGAAAGACTTAATCCCGGCGGAAGACTTGCGGTTATCACCTTCCATTCGCTTGAAGACAGAGTTACCAAGGAAGTTTTCAAAAAGCTCTCCGAGGGATGCACCTGTCCGCCGGAATTCCCTGTATGCGTGTGCGGAAACAAGCCGAAAATTAAGCTTCTGACGAGAAAACCTCTCCTGCCCACAAAGGAGGAAGAAGAGGAAAATCCCCGTGCAAGAAGTGCAAAGCTCAGAACTGCGGAAAAGTGCTGAGAAGATAAAAATACATGAGGATCGGAGGAGATTTCCATGAACTGCGAGAGACGTGAATATGTTCTCGGAGATAAGCTTAAAAGTGAATTCAGAGAACGTGGCAAGGATGTCAGCGGTATGCGTGCGTCATCAACCTCCGAGCTTATGAAACGTGCGACTATGGGACGTGACCCGAGAGAAAACTGTGCCGAAGAAGCGTTCAGAGAAAGCTACGGAAGACGTTCGACTCAGACTCCGAACAAATCCCATGTGAAAGCCGCTCCCGCTCAAAGACGAAACGGTTCATCCGGTGGCGTAAACAGAACACAGAGAAGCACTTATTCGGGCAGAGCAGCGTATACGTCGAAAAATCATGACCATACCCCAAAAGCTCCTGTTGCGGCGGCTTACGGAAACGGAGTTCGTGCAGAGACAAAGGATACTCAGAGAAAAACTCTCTCTCCGCTGTTCGTTGTGTTCCTCGGTGTGATAACGGTCATGATAATGTTCCTTGTTACGCAGATATCCGACGTTTACAAAATCTCAAACGAGATAGCACAGCTTGAAAACAAACTCAGTACCATGCAAACGGAGGCCGATGAGCTTGAATTAAAGCTTGACGAAAAAAACGACATCCGTGAGATAGAACGTATAGCAACGGACGAGCTTGGCATGGCAAAGGAAGATACTATGCAGAGACGATACATAACAATATCGGACGGCGAACGCATAGAAGTAATAGATAACGGTGAGGAAAACGATAATACGGGCGGTGTTATTCTTTCCTCGATAGCTTCGGCTATACAAAAGCTTTTTGATTAAATATCATCGGCGGGCTGCTTCTTATTCCCGGTAGCGGCCCGTTAATTTTCAGCATATTTCGGAGACTTGCGAAATATAATTTAAAGCAATACCATAGCAGAGGAGAAAACGCGAATGAACACAGCTCAGAATCGCACGGACAGAAAAACAATGCGTAAGATGCTCTGTATGTTCGCATTTTTTCTTCTTGTCGGTGCCTGGGTCGTGGGAAGACTTGCGAACTATCAGATAAAGAATCACGACTATTACCAGTCAAAGGTTCTGAATCAGCTTACAATACAGACGGAGGTCACTCCCGAAAGAGGTAATATAACCGACAGAAACGGAAATATCCTCGCAACAAACATTACGGTGTATAACGTCATTCTTTCACCCTACGACATAATCAAGCAGGTTGAGGAGGATGCGGAAAAAAACTCCGATGATGACAAGGAAAACGACGTAAGATATGAGTATACCGACAGCGAGTACGGAATATTCTATTCGGGTCGTGAGCTTAACCAAATGATTGCAGAGGTGCTGTCCGGATACCTTGACGTTGACAAAAGCACGATACTTGAAAAAGCGGCAAAGGCGGACAGATATTATGAGCTGATAAAGAAAAACGTAAGCTCGGATATAGCCGACAAAATAGAGGAATTTATAGCTCAGTTTGACCTCAAAAAGCAGGTGTATTTCGTTGCTTCATCGAAAAGATACTACCCGAAGGGAGACCTTGCCTGCCATGTGATAGGCTTTACAAACTCCGAGGGTGTCGGTATCTACGGCCTTGAATCGTATTATAACAATCTGCTTGAGGGAACATCGGGAAGATATATTCTGGCTCAGGACGGTAAGAAAAACGATATGCCGTTCGAGTACGAAAGATTCATAGAAGCGGAAAACGGATATAACATAACGACAACGATAGATATGTATATCCAGTATGAGCTTGAAAATCAGCTTGAAAAGACCTTTAACGAATCGGGGGCAGCCGACAGAGTTTGCGGAATCGTATATGACGTTGATACCTGCGAGGTTTTGGCAATGGCTACATATCCGTCGTTTGACCTCAATGACCCGTACACCATAGACGAGTATTCACAGGCAGAGCTTGACGCTTCCGGACTGAAAGAGGGAACGGATGAATACAAAGAGGAGTACAATCGCCTCATGTACCGTATGTGGAACAACAAATGTATCACCGAAACCTACGAACCCGGCTCCACATTCAAGGTTGTAACAAGCTCCATGGCTCTCGAAGAAGGAGTAATCACACCGAGTACACCGTTCTATTGTGCAGGCTCACTCACCGTCGAGGGATGGTCAAAGCCGATTTCATGTGCGGATCATGACGGTCACGGTGCGGTGACATTTGCGGTCGGTCTCCAGCAGTCTTGTAACCCGACTCTTATGCAGGTTGCGGCACTTCTCGGACGTGAAAAGTTCTATAACTACTTCAAAGCGTTCGGATACGGCGGTAAAACGGGCATAGACCTCCCAGGTGAGGTAAGCTCGATTTATGCTTCCTATGATAACTTCTCGGGAGTTTCACTTGCCGTTTATTCGTTCGGTCAGACCTTTAAGACAACTCCCGTTCAGCAGCTCAGAGCAATAACGGCTGTGGCGAACGGAGGATACCTTATGACTCCGCATCTTCTCAAGGAAATAGTGGACGATGACGGAAACGTAATACAGACCTATGAATCCTCGGCGGTTCGTCAGGTTGTAAGCGAAAGCACCTGCAAAACCCTTACCGATATTCTCGAAGAAGGCGTTGCAACAAACGGTGCGGCTAAGAATGCATACGTTAAGGGTTACAGAGTTGCAGCAAAAACAGGTACCTCCGAGAAGAAGGACGAATACGACGAAAACGGAAATACTCCGTACAGAGTAGGCTCTACAGCGGCATATGCACCGGCAGACGACCCGCAGATTTCCGCAATAATCATCGTAGATAAGCCGCTGAAAAGTGCGGTTTACGGCGGTACGGTTGCGGCACCTTATATATCGAATCTTCTTTCCTATGTTCTGCCGTATATCGGGGTTGAGCCTCAGTATACGACGGAAGAGCTTGCAAAGCTTGATATAACTCTTTCAAGCTATATAGGTGCAAGTGTGGAAAACGCAATAAACGACCTCTCGTGGCGTGGCTTCAGCTATGAGATAATCGGAGACGGAGATACCGTCACAGCACAGATACCCGAAGCCGGCTCAAAAATTTCCAGTGATACGGGACTCCTTATTCTGTATACGGGGGAAGAAACTCCGTCAGATACTGTTACTGTTCCCGACCTCATGGGAATGAGTGCATATAACGCTAACAATGCCGCCGTTGCACTTGATTTGAACGTAACATTCTACGGCTCAACAAACGGCTCAACGGCGACTGTTATAAATCAATATCCGACAGCAGGTACAAAGGTTACAAGAGGTACGATAATCGAAATAGAGCTTCGCCACCTCGACGGTAACGACTGACGAGAGCTGTCAAAGTGTCACAGGACGTGAAAAGATAAAAATTTTTGCGGAGGATCTGTGATGAAATTATCCGAGCTTCTTCGGGATGTTGTCATAAAGGGAGAGCTTCCCGAGCTTGATGTCGGCGGTGTTTCCTGCGACTCGAAAAGAGTGAAGGCGGGGGATGCTTTCGTCTGCCTGAGGGGAAATCGCCATGACGGGCATGATTATGCTGCGGAGGCGTTACGGCAAGGTGCTAAGCTGATTGTAGCCGAAAAGTACCCCGAAAAATGCGACAAAAGCCGTGTCATACTCACCGAAAGCACTGCCAAAGCGGCATCTCTTATGTGGTATAACTACTTCGGGAGACCCGCACAAGGCATGACAAAGATAGCGGTGACGGGAACTGCCGGAAAAACCTCGGTCGTGTTCCTGCTGAGAGAGCTTCTTCGTGCGGACGGACATAAAGTCGGAATAATTTCGACAATATGTGCGATGTCGGAGGAGAGAAAAATAAAGCTTGGAGACAACGGCGGCTCATCTGTCAACGGAGTGTACGGAGCTATGACAACTCCCGACCCCGAATATTTCTGGTATGCCGTATCGGAAATGAAAAATGACGGATGTGATGTGCTTATCTATGAAGCTTCTTCACAGGCTATCGTTCGTGAGACCACTTCTGCCGTAGCTCCGGACCTTTGCGTATTCACCAATCTGTCCGAGGAGCATCTTGACGCTCACGGAAACATGGAGAACTATTTCAAAGCCAAAGCACGTCTTCTATACGGTGTGAAAAAGGCGGTAATCAATATTGATGACGATTATTTTTCAAAACTGCCCGAGAAATTTCGTGAGTGCGACTTCATAACCGTTTCCGCTTGTCGTGAGAACGCAGGCAAAAGCGATGTGTGTGCCCTCAGATACAGAAGTCACGGCGAGGACGGCATTGAATACGTCTACTTTTCCGAGAATGCGGTGTTCAGAATAAAAAGCAGGCAAATAGGCTTTTATTCGGTTTATAACACGATGGAAGCCGCCGCTTGTGCATTGTATCTCGGAGTTGACCCAGTAACTGTTCAGGAAGTGCTTTCGGTGTTCTCGGGTGCGGACGGAAGAATGCAAAGGGTCGTGTATAAAGCGAGTAACGGCAAAAAGCTCCCGAGGGTGTATATAGATTATTCCCATACTCCACGCTCTCTCGAATCCGCTGCTCGGTCTCTTTGGGAAATACGAAACGCAATTCCTACCGGAGAGCATAAGCTCATTGTGGTGTTCGGCTGTGGAGGAGACAGAGATAAAACAAAACGTCCTCTAATGGCAGCTGCCGCTCAAAAATATGCGGATATGGTCGTTATAACAAGCGATAACCCGAGAAGCGAAGACCCGACAGAGATAATAAACGATATTCTTTGCGGAACGGATAAAGAAAAGCCGTATGTAACAATCCCCGACAGACGCACGGCTATAAAATATGCGATAGAACACGCAGGAGAGGGAGACCTAATACTTCTTGCGGGTAAGGGACACGAAAAATATGAAATTACGAGCCGCAGTGTAAAGCCGTTCGATGAAGAAAAAGCAGTATGCGAAATTTTTGACGTATTGTGCGGAAACAATAACTTGTGCGGAAACAATAATAAAAGATAGATCCGACTCTTTTGAGAAAGCGGATGTGGGAGGAATGAAAAAATGAGCGTAGAACTCAGACTGAAGCGACTGACAGCTAACGAAATAAGTCAAGTGGTTCACGGTAAACTCGAAGTATATAACGGTGCAAACCCCGATAAAACACAGAGCTTTATCTCGACCGACTCCAGAGAAGCGGCTGACGAAGTGATATTCTGTGCCATAAAGGGTCAGAATGTAGACGGAAACGATTTTATTCCCTCTGCCGTTGAAAGCGGCTCCGACTGCTTCATTTGTCAGTACGTTCCCGAGGAGGCTAAAAAGTCGAGAAAGCCTTTCTGTGCGATAATCGTCGAAGATACGATACAGGCTATAGGAGAGCTTGCTTCGTATTACCGTGGTTTTTCAAAGGCTAAATTCGTTGCGGTTACGGGCAGCGTAGGTAAGACCACAACAAAGGAATTTATCTATGCGGTTGCGTCGGCTTCCTTCAAAACACATAAGACACAGGGAAACTATAACAACGAGCTTGGGCTTCCTCTTACAATATTCGGTATTGAGCCTGACGATAAGGTCGTAGTACTTGAAATGGGAATGAGTGCCCTCGGTGAAATAGAGCATATGTCGAAGATAGCTCGTCCCGATGTAGCCGTTGTCACAAATATAGGTACCTCTCATCTTGCTTCCCTCGGAACAAGAGAGAACATCTGCCGTGCAAAGCTTGAGATACGTCTTGGTATGCCCGATGACGGTGTGCTTATTCTTAACGCAGATGAGCCTCTGCTCTTTGAACAGTACGAATCGCTGAAGCAGACAACAAAGCTGATGAGCGTTTATAACCGTTGCGGAGATTTCCGTGCTGTTAATATAAGACAGAAGCTCGACGGTATAGTTTACGACCTTATATATTCAAATAAGGCTGTAACAAACGTAGAAATACCCGCACTCGGTAAGCATAACGTGTATAACTCCCTCGCCGCTTATGCAGTCGGAGTTACCCTCGGTATGTCTGACGATTCAATACGCAGAGGACTTAAAAACTTTGTCAGTGCCGATATGAGACAGAAGATATACGATGTCGGCGGAATTACGATAATCGATGACTGCTATAACGCAAGCCCTGAATCAATGAGAGCCGCAATTGATGTTCTCGTGTCGATGGCGGCAAAAAAGCATACACGTCCCGCGGCACTTCTCGGAGATATGCTTGAGCTTGGTGAATATTCCAGACTCATGCACGATCAGCTCGGTCAGTATGCGGCACAGATGCAGGTACAGAAGCTGTTCTGCTACGGCATGATGGCGGATATAGTAGCAGAAGCCGCTATAAAAAAGGGAATCCGTGCGGATAACGTGTTCGTTTGCCTCGATACAAGAGACCCTCAGGGAATGGCGGATATGATACTTCAGGCAATAGGCCCCGGAGATATTCTTCTTGTTAAGGCAAGCCGTGCGGTTCAGGCCGAAAGAATTATAGAATGCATTAAAAAACGCAAGATACGTAAAAAGAAATAATCGTAAAACAAAGGTAGCGAAATCAAATGAATTACAACATAATGTACGTTGCAGCTCTGGTGCTGACATTCCTCGGTACGGTATTTATATCAAAAAAGCTGATACCGATACTGAAAAGCCATAAAATGGGTCAGAAGATACTCGATATAGGACCGAGATGGCATAAGAGCAAAGAGGGAACCCCCACAATGGGCGGAATCGCATTCATAATCCCCTCGGCGATAGTCGGACTTATCGGTGCGGCTTATATCGGAATGACTGACGGAATCAGAGCATCGCTCCCTGTTGTGTTTACACTTGCACTCGGACTTTGCGGCGGTCTCATAGGCTGTATAGACGACTCCGCAAAGCTCAGAAAAAAGCAGAACGAGGGTCTTACCGCTCCGCAGAAATTCGCACTCCAGTTTGTGGTGTCCGCACTTTATCTTCTCGGAATGTCGCTTGTATGCAAGATGGACACGGAGATATATTTCCCCTTCATCAACAAAAGCCTTGATTTCGGTATCTTCTATTACGTTGTCGCAATGCTTCTTCTTACAGGAGTTATGAACAGCGTAAACCTTACCGACGGTATCGATGGACTTTGCTCAAGCGTTACTCTTGTAGTCGGTCTGTTCTTTACGGCGGCAGGATACATGAATTCTCTCGCAGAGCCTGACGCATCTCTCACACTTCTCGGTGCATTGCTTATCGGCTCCTGTGCAGGATTCCTTGTTTATAACTTCTATCCCGCAAGAGTATTTATGGGAGATACGGGTTCGCTTTACCTCGGAGCTCTCGTTATAGGCGGTGCATTTATGATGGATAATCCGCTTCTCGTTATCATATACGGTATCATTTACATAATCGAGACGGCTTCCGTTATAATGCAGGTGTCTTACTTCAAGCTCACTCACGGAAAAAGAATATTTAAAATGACTCCCATACATCACCATTTTGAAAAATGCGGATGGTCGGAGATAAAAATAGTTGTGGTTGCGTCCATAGTTACAGCTGTAGCGGCGGTTCTGTCGCTTGCTTTCGGACTCAGATAAAAAACAAAAAGGAGGGCACTGATTTTGAATAACAACGGCAGACATACCCACGCACACAGAACTCCCGAATCAGTCAGCTCTCATACATCGTCCTCCATGCGAAACAGAAGAACAGGGGGCGGAAATGTAAATCGTAGCAATACAGTTAAAAGAAGCTCTCAAAGCGTTTTCTATGCCGGTGAAGCAAGACGCAGACCCGGAATGACCGCACAGAGAAGAGTTACCTCTCTTACCCCGGCCGAAAAGCAAAAGCTCATGAAAAAGGAGCTTAAAGAGGTAGAGGAAAGAGAAAGAGAAAAGCAGTGGCAAAACGAAGTCGTTCGAGTTCGCGGAAAAATAGATGTGTTTCTTCTTGTCATAATCCTGATTCTTCTTGCTCTCGGCTCGATTACGGTGTTCAGTGCAAGCTATCCTCTCGCAATAACGGAGGGCAGGTCAAGTGATTATTACATAAAAAGACAGCTGTTTTTCGTTGCCGCAGGTCTTGTGTGTATGGCGATAGAAATACTTTTTATACCGCCCGAATTTTATAAAAATAAATTCATAGTCTTTGCGGCATATTTCGGTTCTATCGTGCTTCTGATTTATACCTTCTTCAAGGGAAACGCAGAGGGTGAAGCGGTACGTTGGGTCTCAATCGGCGGTCTTGTAAACATACAGCCGTCTGAGCTTATGAAGGTGTCTCTCGTACTGATGCTGTCATGGTATGCCGACAGATACCAAAAGCAGATGAAGGAACTGAACCTCGGTTTCCAAAGCTACCTTTATAATGTCGGAATACCGCTATGCATACTTTTCGGCGGTGCGTTCTTCGTACTTATCGGTAAGCACCTTTCGGGAACTATAATCATAGGTGCAATCGCCGTATTTATGATGATAATCGCCGGATGTAATCTGAAGTGGTTGTTCGGAACGCTTATCCCTGCCGGAAGTGCGGTAATTGCAATTTTCCTTGCAACGAATCCATACGCACTGAAACGTATAACAACCTTTACAGACGAAAATGCCGATGTTCTAAGTGACCTTTATCAGACCACACAAAGCCTTTACGCAATAGGTTCTGGCGGACTTTTCGGAGTCGGACTCGGCGAAAGCAGACAGAAATACAGCTACCTCACACAGGCACATACGGACTTTATTTTCTCGATATGGTGTGAGGAGTGGGGCTTTATCGGAGCCGTTGCACTAATCGTACTGTTTTTGCTGCTCATCTGGAGAGGTTACCTTATCGCAATGAGAGCCCCTGACAGGTTTACTATGCTTACGGCATTCGGAATCACAACACACGTCGGTCTACAGGCATTTCTGAATATGTGCGTAGCCTCCGACCTAATCATGAACACAGGTATCACGCTTCCGTTTTTCTCATACGGAGGATCGTCACTCATCGTGCTTATGGTTGAAATGGGAATTTTACTTACAATATCCCGTCAATATTACAGAAAAAAATCCGATATCGAGCGTGAGAAAATGATGAAACAGCTCGGTATGGAGTAACATACGAAAGGTTTATCGGAATGAGAGTGCTTATCACAGGCGGCGGCTCGGGAGGACACGTTAACCCGGCTCTTGCCATTGCAAATACAATAAAACAAAACGACCCCGGTGCGGAAATAGCCTATGTAGGCACAAAAAAAGGAATAGAAAATAAACTTGTTCCGAAAGCGGGATACCCTATGTATTATGTTGACGTAAAGGGTATCAAAAGAAGTCTTTCGCCATCAAACATAAAAGCCGCTTATCTTGCACTTACTTCTCCCATTAAGGCAAAGAAGATAATCCGTGAGTTTAAGCCCGATCTCGTTGTGGGAACAGGCGGATATGTTTGCTGGCCCGTTGTAAAAGCCGCATCGCAAATGGGTATTCCCACCGCACTTCATGAATCTAATGCCATAGCCGGAGTTGCGGTTAAAATGCTCCAAAAATCGGTTGACAGAATTTTCCTTAATTTCGAGAAAACGGGTGAGACTCTGAGCTGTAAAAAAGAAAAGCTCATGAAGGTAGGAAATCCTATCCTCGGTGGATTTTCATCAATGACCCGTGAAGAAGCAAGGGAAAAGCTCGGTATTCCGGATAAATACAAGTATGTTATCCTTTCTTATGCGGGAAGTCTCGGTGCCGAAAAGGTAAACGATGCCGTGCTTTGTCTCATGCGTGAGTTCACATCTAAGCACCCCGAGGTTTACCACATCCATGCAACAGGTTCCATAGAACTTGAGCTGTGTACTTCTCAGTTTAAGGAAATGGGACTCGATAAATTTGAAAATATAGAGCTTTGCGAATACATATACGATATGCCCGTAAGAATGGCCGCCGCAGACCTTACGATAAACCGTGCAGGTGCAATGACAATATCGGAGCTTGCGGCAACGGGTAAATGCTCGATTTTCATTCCGTCTCCGAATGTAGCGGAAAATCACCAATATAAAAACGCAAAGGTTCTCGCAGACAAGGGAGCCGCAGCGGTTTTCGAGGAAAAAGAACTGACGGACGGAGCGAAGCCTCTTATTGCCGAGGTTGAAAAGCTTCTTTCAGACAGCAGTATTCGTGAGGAAAGAAGCGAAAAGATAAGACAGTTTGCAGTGAATGACGCAAATAAGCTTATATACAATGAGCTTAAAAAGCTTGCCGAAAATGGAAAGAGCAAATAAATATAACGGAATTAAAAAATACGTCTTGACGAGGGGGAGTGTAAGCTATGGATTTCAAAAATAAAGAAGTTCTGTATGTGTATGACAGAGTTTGCACAAAGACCTCAAAGAAAAACGAAATAATCAGCGAGTACGGAAAAGAAACCTCGGCAAAGGTACGCAAATATACATACGACGGAAACGTCAGCTTTGCGGGGAGACAGCGTGAACGTGCAAAAGCTTATGCACAGGCTCATCCTTATGCGGAGTCTGCAAGGGAATCTGCCAAGGAAAGACGTGCATCATCTGCGGCTTATACATATGAACCGGGAGTTCCGAAAGGTGACGGTATGGGCGGCGAAAGAGTTCGTACACAGCAAAAGCCGCTCAAGCTGGTTATCGAAAGATTTATAAACCTGTTCGACACGCTTGAAGAAAGAGCGGAAGCGGACGAATGGATTGCAAAGCGTCGTGCGGTCGCAAGAAAGAAATTTTACGACCATAAGAATGCCATACTGACCACGCTGTTTGTTCTGTGCTTTATTTCGCTGTTTATGACGGTGGTCTACAAAACGGTGTTTGTCGTAAGAGATTTTGAGGTTACGGGTAGCAGTATGTACTCCGACAGCGAGGTCTTTGAGGCTTCGGGAATACGTGAGGGGGACAACCTCTATTCGTTCAGCAAGACTGTTTGCGAGGATGAAATAACATTCAAATGCCCGTATATCCGCTCTGTCGATATAACAAGAAATGTCCCGAAAAGTGTTACCATTGCGGCAGAGGAGGACAGTGAAATGTTCTTCGCAAACGTGTGGGGCGATTACCTTGTTCTGTCTCCGTCTCTGAGAGTTCTCGGGACTATAGAAAAGGCAGACGCAAGAGAGGCAGGACTTGTGGAGCTTGTTTTGCCTGCGGTATCATATTCCGTCAGCGGAAGAAGCATTGAGTTTGTTTCCGCAAGAGATGAGAGATTCATAAGAAATATTCTGAGTGAAGTGTCTTCGTCGGAGCTTTTCGCATCGGGTATGCTTGATAAGCTTGACCTTTCAGATGAATATGCCGTAACAGCTCAGTCTTCGGGAAAATATCTTATGAAGCTCGGCGGCGAGACAGACTGCGACCTGAAGCTGAAAATGGCATATCATACCATCGTAAGTCTTGCCGAAGAAAATTCATCTCCTGCAAGGATAGACCTTACGGAGATTGGGGAAGCAAGCGTCAGATTTGATATGAATCTTTCGCTGGAATGAATTTTAAAGTAGTCAAGACTGCGAAATTTAACCTTGATACTCGAAAATTCAAGGATTTTTTAAGAAAAAACTATTGCAAAATCATCGTACTTATTGTATTATATTAGGTAGAATAAGTATGTCTGACTTTACGATTGAAGAAAAGTTATATTTTAATCAGAATTACCGGTAAGGAGGGCAGTATAATGCCATTTGGATTTGATGAGAATAATTACGAGAGTGGTGTAGATATAAAGGTTATCGGAGTAGGCGGCGGCGGAAACAATGCGGTAAACAGAATGACGGACAGCGTCAAGGGTGTGGAATTCATTGCCATAAATACCGATATGCAGGCACTCGTAAAATCAAATGCCACAGCAAAAATCGCTATAGGCGAAAAAATCACCAAAGGACACGGAGCAGGCTCCAATCCCGAAATAGGTGCAAAGGCTGCGGAAGAAAGTGAAGAGCTTATAAAGGAAACACTCGAGGGTGCGGATATGATTTTCGTAACTGCCGGTATGGGTGGCGGTACAGGTACAGGTGCTGCTCCCGTAGTTGCGAGACTTGCCCGTGAAATGGGTATCCTCACTGTCGGTATCGTTACAAAGCCTTTTGCATTCGAGGGTAAAAAGAGAATGGATCAGGCTGAAAGAGGTATCGAAAATCTCAAGGAATACGTTGACTCTCTCATCATCATTCCTAACGAAAGACTCAAGGACGCAGGCGAAAAGATTACATTCATGAATGCGTTCCAGATTGCAGACGATGTTCTTCTTCACGGTGTACAGAGCATAGTTGAGCTTATCAATGTTCCTCAGTACATCAACCTTGACTTTGCGGACGTTACTTCTATCATGAGTGACGCAGGATACGCTTACATGGGTATCGGTATGTCTTCCGGTAAGGACAAGGCCGCAGAAGCTGCAAAGGCTGCTATCTCCAGTCCTCTTCTCGAAACAACAATCACAGGTGCTAAGGGTATTCTTATCAGCATCACGGCTTCTCCCGATATTGCTCTCGATGATATTAACATTGCCGCAGAGCTTATCAGTTCCGAAGCAGCAGAAGACGCAACTGTTATTTTCGGTGCCGCATTTGACGAAACTCTCGAAGACACAATGAAGGTATCTATCATTGCAACAGGTTTCCAGAATAAGAGCGAGGCAGACCCGGCTTTTAACAAAAAGAACGATGTTTCCTCGTTCAGACCCTTTACATCCGGAAAAATCAAAGGAAACGTAAAAGAGCAGATCGTTGTAGGCAAGGACGTTTCCTCCAAGTCGGAAAATGTTGAAAAGGAAAAGGCAGATGATTCTCCTATTTCCGATGATGACTTCAACGAAATTCTCGAAGTTCTCAACATGGGAAAGAACCGTAACCAGGCAAATCAGCAGAACTCAAACGGTTTCCCCAAGAGATATTAATTTAACGAACTAAAGCGGCAGGAGAGATTCATCTGTCGCTTTTTTGTATGCAAAAATCCCGTAGCAGGACTCATTCTCATTATAAACAAGTGAGCTTGCTACGGGATGTTTTTATTTTAAGTAAAATATTACTTTATGTTCTTGCAGGCGATGAGATTTGTGCCTTTTTCAATAAAATCGGCTACAACAACGTCACCTGTGCTTATGGGGGCATTAACAGTTGTGCTTCTTACTGTTTTCATGCCCTCAAAGAGCTTTTCTCTCGGAATAGGTGTATCTGTACGAACGGGAAGAAGCTTTTTACCTGATTTTGTGATTACGGTCACGGTGGAGGTGAGAGTTCTGACGGGAGCTGTTACCTCGCTTTCGGCATATTTTTTGCCTCTGACGCAGGTAAATCCGCTTACATCCTTAACCTCAGTACCATCGAGAGTTACCGTGATTTTACATCCTGCCGGGCAAACGACACAGGTAAGTTCTTTTGTAATTATATCGCTCACTTCTGCTCTCCTCCGATTTCCTTGATATATACTTTTACATAGCTGTCGTTTGAGTTAACGAGTGCTTTGAGCTTTTCGGCAGGTATCTCAAGGGATTCCATTTCACCGGGAGCTACGGCACTCTTTGCTTTCTTAACGAGAACCTCACCGGATTCCGTTTCAACGATGAGCTGTACCTTCTTTATAATGTCGGTAACACGGAAGAAGATTCTGAGCTTTTCGGGTTCTGCTGTAAGATCAAGTCTTTCGGGAACGGTGTAGCGAACTCCGAAATCTGTCTTTACTTCAAGCTTCTTTACGCATTCTTCCTGCTTGCCGAGTATCTTCTTTGCGGCGTTTTCTCCGGCGATAGATGCTTCCTCGGAAACAAAGTCTACAAGGTCGTGTACATGGAGTACGTTACCGCACGCATAGATACCGTCGGCTTCTGTCTCACGGAACTGGTTTACCGCCGCACCGTTTGTCATTCTGTCGAGAGAGATTCCCGCACCTCTTGTAAGCTCGTTTTCGGGGATAAGTCCTACGGAAAGGAGAAGTGTATCGCATTCGATATATTCTTCTGTTCCGGGGATAGGCTTCTTTGCGTTGTCAACTGCGGCGATGGTTACACCTGTAACTCTTTCCTTGCCGTGAACCTGTGTTACGGTATGAGAAAGCTTAAGCGGAATACCGAAGTCATCGAGACACTGAACGATGTTTCTGCGGAGACCACCCGAGTACGGCATAAGCTCGCATACACACTTAACTTCCGCACCCTCGAGTGTCATACGTCTTGCCATAATAAGTCCAATGTCACCTGAACCGAGGATAACTACCTTTTTACCGGGCATAAAGCCTTCGATGTTTATGTATCTCTGGGCACAGCCTGCGGTATAAACACCTGACGGACGAGAACCGGGGATGTTGAGTGCTCCTCTTGTTCTTTCGCGACAACCCATAGCAAGGATAACAGCGTCGGCAGTTACGGTAACATATCCTGTTTCGGGAGAAACGAAAGATACAGCCTTGTCCTTTGTAACCTCGAGAGCCATAGCATTAGTTGTGATGTGAATGCCACGCTCCTCAGCCATCTTTATAAAGCGACCTGCGTATTCGGGGCCTGAAAGCTCTTCTCCGAAACGGTGGAGACCGAAGCCTGCGTGAATGCACTGGTTAAGAATACCGCCTGCTTCAGTGTCACGTTCGAGAACGAGAATGTCCTCTGCGGCTATTCCGTTGTCGTAAGCGGCTACAGCTGCGGAAAGACCTGCGGGACCTCCGCCGATTATGATAAGCTTCTTGTGCTGTGTCATATGTTGCCTCCATTGTTATCTTCGCCTTCACGGGGAACTACGAGCCATGATTCGCCACCGCTCTTAGTAACCTCCGCAAGAGTTTTTCCTGTGTGTTCAGCTATGATGTCCGCAACTCTCGGAGAGCAGAATCCACCCTGACATCTGCCCATTCCCGCACGGAGACGCTTTTTCATCATGTCTACGGTTACGGCGGGGATGGGGGAGGAAAGTGCGTCGATAATGTCTCCCTCTGTTACGGTTTCACAGCGGCAGATTATCTTACCGTAAGCACTGTTTCTTTCGCAAGCTGCATTCTTTTCTTCTGTAGTGAGCTTGTTCCACTGCTTGTGGTTGCCGTCTGCACGTCTTGTGGGGATGTAGTCGTCTCTCTTTTCAAGCTTGAGTCCTGCTTCTTCGAGGAGACCTACAAGATATTCGCCTGTTGCAGGGGATGCCGCAAATCCGGGGGATTCAACACCTACCGCATGAACAACACCGGGAACCTGCTCGGAAATCTTGATATAGAAATCGTATATATCGGGTGTGGGACGTACTCCGGAGAACGATGTGATTACGTTTCTGAGATTTATGCTCGGCATAATTCGTTTTGCACCCTCGCTGATTTCGTCAAGACCGGGAGCTGTTGTGCTTCTGTCGTCACCGTCCTCGATGGGATATGCGTTAGGACCTACGATAATGTTTCCGTCAACCGTAGGACTTACTAGAATACCCTTACCTCTTGAAGAAGGGCATACGAAAAGGGTAGAGTTTGCAATGTCACCGCAAGCCTTGTCGAGAATCATGTATTCGCCGCGACGGGGAGTGATGGAAATGGGGAAGTCGTGTTCGCCGAGAAGCTTTGCAACCTCTGCGGAGTGAACACCTGCACAGTTTACGACATATTTTGCCGCAATGGTATCGTTTCCGTTTGTAACGTAGTTGATTCCGCCAACATTTGAGGAACCTGTTACCTTGAAGTTAAGGAAGAACTTTACACCGTTGGTAGCTGCATTTTCTGCCGCCGCAATTGTGATTCCGTAGGGGCAGGTAATAGCGGCTGTCGGTGCCCAGAGAGAGTGAGTAGCCTCGGGGGAAACATTCGGCTCCATCTCACGAAGCTTGTCTCCGGAGATTATTTCAAGACCCTCGACACCGTTTTCCTGTCCTCTTTTCAGAAGCTCGCGAAGATGCTCGAGATCCTCTTCTCCGAATCCTATAACGTGAGAACCTACTTCTTTAAGCTCAACTCCAAGCTGAGTGGCAAGCTCCTTCATAAGCTTGTTTCCTCTTACGTTGAGCTTTGCCTTGAGTGTGCCGGGTTTTGCGTCATATCCTGCGTGAACGATAGCGGAATTTGCGGCTGTAGCTCCTGTAGCCACGTCAGATGCCATATCCACGACCGCAACGCTGCACTTGTACTCGGAGAGAAGTCTGGCTGTCATAACTCCGGTACAACCTGCTCCGATTATCAAAACATCGTAAATCATAAATACCTCCGTTTGTTGCATGGTGCGTCAACAAATTACGATATACACGATAAACCCCAACCGTTTATATGCGAAAATACGGTATATAAAGGAAAAAATTACAAATTATGTAAAAAACTTACACAACACATCGTGTACATTGCCGATTTGTTGACAAACACAAGTATAGTATAACACAATCATTTATGCAATACAACAAAAAAATCAAAAAAAGTCTTGTCGAGAATGACAAATTTAGTATAGCGTGAATGGATAAGTATTGTTTTTTTGAAGAAATTATGATAAAATAGCTGAAAGCAGTAATATATTTTTTTGTACAGAACGGAGACAATAAGATGGCAAACAACGAAAGCTCAAAAAGTAAGCTTGCTCAGAGCCTCATATCCGAGGTCGAAAAGGTAGTTATCGGTAAACATAACGAGATAGTTCTTCTCGTCACTGCCATGCTTGCGGGAGGTCATGTGCTTGTTGAGGATGTCCCCGGAACGGGAAAAACAACTCTTGCATCGGCTCTTGCTCGTGCGGCAGGTCTTGATTTCAACCGTGCCCAGTTCACTCCCGACGTAATGGCATCCGACATCACAGGTTTCAATGTTTACAACAGACAGAAGGAAGAGTTTGAATTCCGTGAGGGTCTTGTTATGACAAACGTACTTCTTGCAGACGAAATAAACCGTGCCTCTCCGAAAACTCAGTCCGCACTTCTTGAAGCAATGGAAGAAGCAAAGGTAACTGTTGACGGAGTTACATATAATGTTCCCGACCCGTTCATGGTTATCGCAACACAGAACCCCACGGGCTACGTCGGAACCTATCCTCTCCCCGAGGCACAGCTTGACCGTTTTGCTATCAGACTTTCTATGGGATACCCTACAGAAGATGAAGAAGTAAACATAATCAGCAACCGCCGTGAGGTAAATCCGCTTGATAAGGTGTGTGCGGTAGCGGATGCGGATTCGATTCGCGAAATACGTTCCGAAATAAAGCAGGTTGCACTCGAAGAAGAAATTTGCAGATACATAGTCCGTCTCATCCATGCAACAAGAAAGTCAAGCAAGCTTTCTCTCGGTGCCTCCCCCCGTGCGTCCATTATACTCATGAAGCTCTCTCAGGCTTATGCATATCTCAAGGGACGTGATTACGTTCTTCCTGAGGATATAGCGTTTGTATTCACTCCCGGACTTGCACACCGTATAGTCCTTTCACAGGAGGCAAGACTTAACCGTGAGTCTCAGTCCGATATACTTGCCGAGATACTTCGCACAACAGAAGCTCCTTTCAAAACCAAAAGATAAACAACTGCGGAGCTTGAATTATGGATAATTACATAAAAAGACCTCTCGTAAAGTTTCATAAATCCGCCGCAGTATATGCCGTTATCCTGCTTTTTTCGCTTGTATTTACACAGGCACTGAGAGCTAAGGCATCGGCTCTGCTGTTTTGGTTTCTTCTTCTCGTGCCGGTGTGGTCGGTTCTGTACGTCATCATAGGAAAGGCACTTGTAAGAATATATGTAAGCTCAAGCAACACAAAGGTCGAAAAAATGCAAAGGACGGAATATGAGCTTAGAATAGTCAATGCCTCTCCCTTTGCGTATCCGTTCCTTGAAGCGATAGTTTGTGTTCCCGAGGAAAACGGCATAAGGTGTGAGGAGCAGTCGGTAAAGCTCTCACTTGCCCCTCTTGCCGCATATTCAATAGAAAGGGAAACAGTGTTCAAGTATCGCGGAACCTATGAGATAGGCGTGCGGTGCCTTTATATCTCCGATTTTCTCGGACTTTTTTCGATAAGACTTGATGTTGACATATATGAAAACATACTTGTGTTCCCGAGAAGACTTGAAATGGATATAAAAACAGAGACCTCCGCATCCGACATTCCGAATGATTCCGCAAATGTGGTATTCTCAACCGAAAAATCCGAAATAAGCAATATTCGTGAATATATCCCCGGAGACAGTCAGAAAAGCATTCACTGGAAGCTGTCATCAAAGGCATATGACGGAAGCCTTATGGTAAAGGAATTTAACACGAATACCTCGAGAAGTGTGTATGTACTCTGTGACTTTTCACGTGCCATACCGAGTGAGGTTTTTGAAGACAGGGAAGCTAAATCCGTAATAGACAAAGCCGAAGCGGAAAAGGCGAAAAAGCAGAAATCAAAGCACGTCAAGCTGAAAAAATCAAAGCCTGACAAAAAGGTTGTGGAAGCCGAAAAAGCCGCAAAGGTTGCAAAGCTCAGGGCGAAACGAGGACTCAGCGAAAACCGAATAGGAGACGCGGCACTTGTTGATGAGCTTATAAAAAATGCGGAAGAGGCAAGAAAACCGAAGAAAACAAAGGAAAAGAAGCCGATATTCGAAAAAATCGGAAAGAAATCCGAAAAAAACGATTCCGTAAATGAAGATGAGGTTGAGAGAATACGTCTTGAAAACGAAAAAAAGCTTCGTGAAGCGGAAAACAAAAACGAGCTTGCAATAGGCGGAAGACTCAAAGCGGAATATGAAAGCGATATAGATGAATATTGTGCGGACGGAGTTGTTGAAATGTCGATAGGTGCGGTTCTGAACGAGCTGAATAACGGCAACACTGTCACACTGCTTTGGGTGGATAAGCGTCAAAACGGCGGAATAGCGGCAGTAGAGCTGACATCTCCCGAAGATTTTGAACTTGTTTATCCCGTATTTTCAACGACCGCCTCATGCTCCGAAAAGGAAAATGTGGCAACACTTCTCCCTCTCATAAACGAATCTCTTAACGTGACAATAAGAATTTGCACTTCAAATATTGACCCGCTGTCTCTCAACAGATATGCGGCGATTCCGAGTTTGTTCGGCGGTGCGGGTTCGGGATGTGCTTGCGAAGTGATGTTGTTCAATCCGGAGAAAAGATACGTCTCTACCACCGTGCGTCGTGAATACATAGGAATGTGCAGAGACAGTCTCTCGAAAGAGGGAGTAAAGCTTACGGAGCTTGAAGCCGTAAAGAACGAAAACGGCAGATACTCGCTGAAAATAAAAAATGATTCGGCAAAAATATAATGTAACCGAGGGCTTATGTGCTTATGAATAAAATTTCTGAAAGGAAAAAAACAAAAAAGGAAAAAACTCTGTCGCAAAAGCTCGATGAGGCTGAAAGAAAGCAAAGAAAACTGCGTATGTCACGAAAGGGTGAGGAGCATACTGTCTCTCCGTATGAGGAAATGACAGCTCCGTATACCGTGATAGGCTTTATTCTTCGTGCGTTTACAATGTTTGTCGGCGTGCTTGGACTGAACCTGTTCCTTTTCGATGCAGTAAGAGTTGTAATGCTTGGCGGAGGACGTGCGGAAAACATAACTGTCGAGCTTAACTACATTGTCGTATTGTGTGCGATATGTACTCTTGCGATAATGCTGTTGTCTCTTACACGGCTGACGTATGCCCTGACTCCGTTTGCGGCTGTTGGAGTGGCGGCAGTGTATCTATTTACTTCGTATTCCGATCCCATCGGCTTCGTTATACAGGCATTCAGACGGCTTGTAGAGCTTGTTATAGAAAATCTCGGCGATATAGGCTACACGACCTATATGCAGTATATATCGGGTCAGGCTTACTCCTACGATGAGAAAACGCTTCTCCGTGTTGCCGTAGGTCTGATAATATTGCTTTCAAGCACCGTCATCGGTATGCTCATGTCGAGAAGAGTTAAAGCGGTCGGCATTGGAGTTGTGTGTGCCGTATACATGATACCTGTGTTTATGTTCAATATAACAAGAACGAATACGGGTCTTGCGTATACTCTGATATTTATCTGCGGTTCTGTCGCAATGTATATATCCGACTGCCTTTACGGAGGAATCTTCGAGGCAAGAAAACGTAAAAAGGCGGCAAAAAAGGAACTCAGAGAAAACAAGCGTACAGCCAAGAAAGAAAAGAAAACCTCAGCCGAGGAATTAAAGACAAATGCGATAAAGGCTTACAACTCCGCAATCGAGAGGGGAATGACGAAGGGCGATGCTAAAAAAGCTCGTGAAAGCGTTTATTCGGCTGCGGAGAAAAAAAGACTCGACAAGATTAAAGCCGAAAAAGAGCTTAAAGAGGCTGAAAAATCCTCTCGAAAGGAAGAAAAGCTCAGACTTAAAGAGGAGACGGCAAAAGCTCATGCCGAGATAAAGCAGAAAAAGGCGAGGGTGTCGGCTCTTGCAAAATCAAAGTCGCAGTCTGATATCGAGGAAGCAAAAAAGCTCAAATCCGAAATAAAGGAATACGGCAGAAACGCAAGACGTGAGAAAAATCTGCCTTCTGTGAAGCGTGCAAAGGTGCGTGCATCGTCGGGCTTTGCGGGTGGAATGGCAATGCTTGTTGCGGCTCTTGCCGTTTGGATACCTTATGCGGCTGTCAGCAAAAACTTCCCGATAATTGACGTGATAAACAACAAGATGCAGCTTGCAAGAACCTATGTTACCGCTTATCTCATGGGAGACGATATAGACTTAAACTCCCTCTCGATGTACGGCGGTGTTGCGGAGCTTAATCCGAGAAGCGTTGACTTTAACACTCCTCAGTATACGGGTCAAAAGCTGTTTTCGGTTGATGTCGGTTACAACGCACCCGTGTATATGAGAAGCTGGATCGGCTCAAACTATTCTCTCGAAAGTGACAGCTGGTCGTCTGCCGATTCGGATGCGGTGCTTGAATACCGTGCAAGATTCGGTACATCGTATTCGCCGGACAACATCACATATTTCTTCAATAAATATGTACATCCGACCGCTATACAGCTTGACAAGCTCAATCAGTACAGAAATCTCGATGATTACGGCTTCAGAGTGTTCCAGGTACACGTCAAGCGTGTGTCGGGAAACAGCAGGATAATTTTCGTGCCGTCAATAATGAATCCGGAGCATGGTATAATGGACTATAATTCCATAGAGCCTACAACGGTAAAGTATTCGGCATACTACGACGGAATATATTCCTCCAGATTCTTTAACGAAAGCGTGGATTATTCAGTATTCTCATCAAACCCCGTGATGAAGGAAGAAAATCTTGCTGAAAACCTCGAAGGCTCGATAAGCTACTATATGCTTTGCAAAAAATATGCGGATGCTATAGACTCTGTGACAAAGGAAATGTCTGCGATGACGGAGGCGGACGAAAATGCAGTATATACCTTTGAGACCGTACTCGGAGATATTACCGTTATCGGAGACGACCTCACTCCTTTTGTTCAGCTTTTCGAGGATGATGTCGCAGAGCTTGGCTACAGATATTCGTCTCAGTCCTTTGTTGAAATGTATCTCGCTATGACCTCGGGAGAAAGAAAGCAGTTTATAAAAGCATTCAATTCAGAGCTGAACTACCGTGACTATACCGAGGAGACCTACAGAACAACACTCGGAAGTGACAGCATAAAAGCTCTTGCCATGCAGATACTCGAGGATAACGGAATAGTCATGAACGAAAAGCCGGAGTGGGATAAATCCTACCTCGAAACTATGAGTGAAAAGGCTATCGAAAAAATGACAGCCGAGGAAAAGTACGGCAACAACTACGAATCGTGGTTTACATATGCCGACAGCGGAGAGACCGTTCCGAGACACGAGGTCATAATGGCGGTAATAAACTACCTCAGAGAGAATTATACCTACACTCTCGAACCGAACTGTCCGCAGAAGGAGCTTCTCGACGATGACGGAAACGTGGTTCTCGATGAAAACGGTGAGCCTGTTATGATAGACGATATAAAATCGGACTCCAATCTCGAAGCGTTCCTCTTTGAAGTAAAGGAAGGCTATTGCGTACATTTTGCAACCTCTGCGTTGTCTATACTCCGTGAAATGGGCTTTGCGGTCAGATATGACGAGGGCTACATTGCAAGCGGATTCTCAAAGACCTACGATAAGGAAAAGGCTGCTACATATCGCACATCCGTAAGAGACTATGATGCACACGCATGGATAGAGGTATATTATCCCGCTATCGGCTGGATGACATACGAATGCACTCCGTCCTACTGTGAAATCATATATGACACGGAAAGCAGTACACAAGGCACAACAAGCGGAATCGACACGAGCAAGGTTACTGTCCGTGACAATACCGCCGTCGAGGATACCGAAAACGATATAACGCTGATCACCGAGGATGAAGTTGACTATACACTTGTAATTATCGTTGTGTCGATAGTATTCGGTGTGTATGTTGTGCTTACCGTTGTATGGACAGTGCTTAAAAAACGTGCGAAAAAGTCTGAGAACAAGCGTATAGCAATGATAAGCACCGCTCTTGATGAGGACGGATTTATGTCGGGAAAGACCGATGTTCATGCTACGGCACGCTTTATCACCGACGCTGTGTTCGATATACTGTCCGCACTCGGAATGCCGCCCGAAAAAGGTGAGCTTCCGACTGAATACGCACTCAGAATAGACGGCGAATATAAGGATATTTCGTCACACAGAATAACGGATGTGATGCAAATAATCGAAAAAGAGGAGTTCGGAGGTAAGCTGACATACCGTGAGCTTTGCGTACTTGCCGAATATCTCAAGGATATAGAAAGCTCAATCTATTCTTCACTTCCGATAAAGGAAAAGTTCAGAATGCGTTATATAATGAATGTAATATAAGGAGAAAACAATTAACCCAATGGCAGAAACAAATTTTACGGCAGAACAGATAAATCAGGTAACGGTACAAAATCTCGCATATCTCGGAGACTGTGTTTACGAGCTTTACGTTCGTGAGCATCTTGCAATGAAGAACTCACAAAGAGCAAGTGTGGAATCGCTGAAATATGTTACCGCACACGTTCAGAGCGGAGTTGTGGAAAAGATTCTCCCCGTTCTTTCGGATGAGGAGGAGAGTGTATACCGCAGAGGAAGAAATCTCGGACACTCGGGTACACCGAAATCAAGCACGGTCGGAGAATATCGCAGAGCAACGGGACTTGAGGCATTGTTCGGTTGGCTTTACCTTATGAGAAGACACGACAGACTCAGAGAGCTGTTTGAAATGGCTTTCGGAGAAGAATAACAGAATAAAAAAGCTCCGCATATACTTACAGAAAAAGTATTTATGCGGAGTTTTTTGTTATGAAGCTTTATTCGGTCGAGCGTGAAAAAAACATTTCCGTTATCGAGGTCGTGTGTCCGTCAGAGGTGGGAGACTTGACCTACATGATATTATCCGCACTCGATGAAAACGGTATATGCGTTGAGCTTGTATGGCAGAGCTTTCATGCGTCGTGCGGTTGTACTGTTGTGTTCACCGTTCGCGGAGAGGAGTCGTCTCTTGCTTCGGAAACGCTTGAGTCGCTGTTCATGTGCTTTCCCGAAGTCGCTATATCTTGCAAAAGCAACTCGGAAAAGCTGAGTATTTCGGGGATGGATATGCGAGGGGGAGTAAATACGGCTGCAAGAGCGTTAAAGGCAATGTGGAGGGAGGATATAGATATTCTCGGAATTTCCGTGTCTGAGATGAAAATTTCGCTTGCTGTGGAAAAAGAATATGCCGATAAAGCCTTTGACGCACTTCTTCGTGAATTTGAGCTTTAATTAAACATCATATCTCTTGCTGTTGCGAGGGAGGGAAGCATGAGGTCGGGACGGTCTGCTTCTTCCGCTTTTTCAACATCTTCAACAGTGCATTCACCCGTGAGAACAAGGCAGGCGGTTATTCCGTGTCTTCTTCCGACAGCAATATCGGTATAAAGTCTGTCACCGAAGATTATCATGTTTTCCTTTGCTTCTCCCGTTATCTCGGAAATCATTTCAACGGTTTCACGGTGAGGCTTTCCGAAGTATGTGGGTTCAACACCTGTGGAGGCGGTAATAAGTGCGGCTATTGCTCCGCTGTCGGGAATAAATCCGTTTTCGGTGGGGCAGTTGAAGTCGGGATGGGTTGAAAGATATTCCGCACCGTTTCTTATAAAATCACAACCTACAACGAGCTTTTCGTAGGTGAGTGTGGTGTCAAAGCTGCTTATGACAATATCGGCTTCTCTTCCGTCGGGCTTGCCGTTTTCATCGCATACAAGGTCAACTCCGTCGTTTTTGAACTGCTTGTAAAGAGCGGGAGTGCCTATGAGATATACCTTTTTGCCGGCTCTGTTTCTTGTAAGAAATGCGGAGGTTACGTTTCCGGCAGTGCAGATTTCATCATCTGTGGGAGAAAATCCGAGACGTGTGAGACGTTCAACATAGGTTTTCGGGTCACGGGAGGCGTTGTTTGTAAAGAAAAGAATTCTTTTTCCTGCCGCTCTGAGCTTGTTTATATAGTCTATAGCAAAATCAAAGGGGTTGTTTCCGAGGTAGATGGTACCGTCCATATCGAAAACAAAAAGCTTTTTAGAGTCGAGAACCTCACGGCATTGTTCGTAGTTTTTTTCTGTCAGCATTTTCCTGCTCCTTA
>CAYWFS010000002.1:0-55811 GCA_964457685.1 uncultured Ruminococcus sp.
TTGTAAAGGTAGCTCGGAATATCCTCGTCCGACATATCCATTTTTTCGGGGTAGTCGAGCATTGTACTGACATAGAGAATGTAAAGCTCTTCCGTATTTTGGTCGTAGTATGCGTTTGCAACGGAATAACCGCCCGAGGGGTAATATAAATCCAACACTTCCGGATTTTCAAAATTGCTGTCGGTTAAGTAATAAACTTTATTAATGCTGTCTCTGAGCAAAAGCTTACCCCAAACTTCGCCTATAACATATACCTTGTCTGAGTAATCCGACGTAAGTATTTTTGTTTCCTTGGTTTCAAGGTCAAGATATGCGTACTGTTGAAGTATCTTTTCTGACATTTCACCGTCGTCGTTTAAATACTCATAACCGACACAATCGTAATAATAGAGCTTTCCGTTCGATACACGATCCAAATTCAGATCATGAAAAGTCATGTCTTCGTTATCAGTGGTCGTTGTATAGATAGGAGTGAGCGTTCCGAGGTTGGTGTCGATTTCATAAATCACATCATAAGATATTTCAGACGGCATTTCGGTTTTGATTGCGTACATAATACCGTTTTCACCATCTGTTAAATATGACAAATCCAGATACTTACAACCGCTGTAAGCACCGTGAGTGCATAGAGGGTCTGGGCAAAGGAAATGTTTTTCACCGGTTTGGCGGCTGATGTATGCGTAAACAGGATGTCCCGACGTATAGTAATAACCGGTTTCATCCTGCATTGATTCTTCCTTTTTGAGCTTAAAATATATATTGTCATCTATTATATTGTTAAGTCCGTTACCGATAAAACGTACAATATTTTCTTCTGCGGGATAGTATTGATATTCGGTTTCCGCATCAAGCCAGTCGCCGACACCAACGAGATACTCGTAGCCCTCTTCCGCTGTGGGACGGTCTTCGGCTGCCTTTTGTGCGTTTTCTATGATAAGACCTTTGTTTTTTGAGCATGAGGTGATGAGGATGAGAGTGAGTAGGAGAAGTATAGATATTTTTTTCATATGTAACACCTTATAAATATAATGGGGTGCAACAGATAGCACCCCACATTGTAGATGTGAATTTAATTTCTTGACCAGTAGTCTGAATAAATTGTTTCGCCCTTGTGTGATGATACAGCACGTGAAGATTGAGCAGAGCCACCTGCTGAGTCTAATTTTGAAGAAGATACATATGCAGAAGATGATGAAGTGCCGGAGTTTTCGTCACGCACCCAGTCAAGAGAATTACCTATTGTTGCATAAGATTCGCAACCTGTGGCTGTAGCTGATGATTCAGAAACTGTTGAGTGATAGGTAATGCTAGTAGTGGCACTACTACTGCTTGCTGAAGCATAACCGGTATAGTACCCATCTTCAACAGCTGCTATTGCAATGGCAAAGGTAGGGATAAGTGCTACCAATGCTAACGACTTAATAAATTTTCTTCTGCTTTTCATTTTCGAGAATCCTTTCCTTTGTACAAAATTTGTATGCAGACTCCGCTACAATCATATAATAGCACACTTTTTGCTCGCCGTCAATATCCTTTGTTGCGGTGTGTCGAATTTTGTGTACTCGCACAAAAACACGGCTTTTGTTTTGGTATATGACGATAGTTCGTACTCTCAATTCACACCCCTACGGGAGGGGTGACATGAAGTCGGTCGGAGTTGCAAGAGCTTCCTCTCATTTCAATTCACAAGCAAGAGTTTTTCCGGTTCCGGTGGGTGCTGTCAGAGTAAATAACCCCTCGTCACTCTCGGCACCGCATTTTCCGCACGCCTCAAACAAATCATTTCTTATCTTAAAAAGCTCTTTATCCGAGTCGGAATTGCTTCTTATAATCTTCATGTAATCATACAGACTTGAAAGATGTTTTTCGGCATCAAAAGTATTATGCTCTGCTCTTTCAAAATACGTTTCATCCTCTTCATAAGCCGATACCGAGTGGTCTGCATCAACAAGGCACGAAAACAGCATTCTGGTAAACAACATATATTGTATCTCATCCGCTCCGTTAAGCTTGTTTGAATCAATCCGAGGGAATTTGAAGCTCATATGCTCCTCCAGAAAAGCGTTAAACGCTGTCTCATACTGCCCTCTGCCCGACAATGCACTGTATTTTCCTCCATTCACGGAAATATCTTCACCACCGGAGACATTTGTTCTAAGATAATCCTTTATATCGCCAATATATTTCAGTCCGTCATGGTGACCGTTCACCGCTTCTATTATCGAGTGATACGGCGTTTTTCTAGGATTATTTGCCAACTTTATATTGTTATAAAGGAGAGCCGCTCCGCATACAGCATGGTCAACATTATGTTTATCATGCTTCAAAACTGCCTGGAAACTCTCACTGTATTTGCCGAAATCATGAAATAATCCTGCAACAGCGGCCTCATTTTCCATTCCTATTTGTTCTCCGAATTTCGCGGCATAATCGGATACTGTATCAATATGTTCACATACCGTCACTTGCTTTCCGTTTTTCAATTTACTTTTTGCAAAATATATTTTCTCTTTACTCACAAAAATGCACCTCAATCCAGAACAAGAGTTTGTTGTTATGATTATATCAAACACAACAGTTTATTGCAATAGCTTTTATTCGTTTTTTTCGGATTCTTTAACACAAATTTCTTTTCAAATCGAATATTTGCAAAAAACAAAAAAGACGCAAGGTGCATCCTTCGCAAACCGTTGTTTTTTCTGACTTTTTGCGGTGAATACCTTCTGCGTCTTTTATTGTTTTCTTTAATTACTTGCCAAGCTTGTTTACGATGTCTTCTGTGTCGGAAGCTATCATGAGTTCTTCGTTTGTGGGAAGAACGTATACCTTAACCTTGGAATCGGGTGTGGAGATAGCTACTGTATCGGACTGGTGGTGAATCTTTGCGTTAAGCTCACGGTCAATCTTAATTCCGTAGTATTCCATATCTGCACACGCTCTGTCTCTGAGTTCGGGGTTGTTTTCACCCATACCTGCTGTCCAAACGATAGCGTCGAGACCGTTCATTGCAGCTGTGTAGGAGCCGATGTACTTCTTAATCTGGTAAGCGAGAGTTGTAGCGGCGATGGTTGCTCTTTCGTTGCCCTCGAGGATAGCAGCTTCGATGTCACGGCTGTCGGAGGATATACCGGAAAGACCGAGGAAGCCACACTTCTTATTCATGTACTCGCTCATTTCGTCGGGTGTGTAGCCTTCCTTGTTCATGATGTATGTAACAACGGCAGGGTCGATTGCACCGCAACGTGTACCCATGAGAACACCGTCAAGAGGTGTAAAGCCCATGGATGTGTCTATACACTTACCGCCCTTTACAGCGGAAATTGAGGAGCCGTTACCGATGTGGCAGGTGATAATCTTTGTTTCTTCAAGGGGCTTGTCGAGGAGCTTTGCCATTTCACGGGATACATATCTGTGAGAAGTACCGTGGGCACCGTAGCGGCGGATGTGATACTTTTCGTACATATCGTAGGAAACACCGTACATATAAGCCTGTGTGGGCATTGTCTGGTGGAATGCGGTATCGAATACGAGAACCTGCGGCTTATCGGGCATTACGGAGAGACATCCCTTGATACCCATGATGTGAGCACCTGTGTGGAGTGGAGCGAAGTCACGGCAAAGTTCAAGCTTTTCGAGAACTTCGTCTGTGAGAAGAACGGATTCAAAGAAGTAAGGACCACCATGGACAACTCTGTGACCAACGGCTTCGATTTCGTTCATGTCGGAGATAACACCTGTTTCGGGATCGGTGAGGTACTTGATAACGATCTCGGTAGCAACAGCGTGGTCGGGCATGGGATAATCAGCCTTTATCTTTTCGCCGTCTTCGCCCTTTCTATGCTCAATACGACCGTCAATACCGATTCTTTCGCAGATACCCTTTGCGAGAACGGAATTTGTAGCGGTATCAAAGAGCTGATACTTGAGAGATGAAGAGCCGGCGTTTACAACTAAAACTTTCATTTTTATGTTTCCTCCGAATAATATGATAATGATTTGACAATTGTTTGAATATCAGATATAATTATATATTAAATAACCTCAAAATACAAGATATTTAGCTGAATTTGTAGGAAGATATAAAATATGGTAAAAACAAGTACTGTGATTTGTGAATTTAACCCGATACACAACGGGCATAAATATGTTCTGGCGGAGGCAAGACGGAATACGGGGGACGACGGGTGCGTTATAGCCGTTATGAGCGGTAATTTTACGCAGAGATGTACCCCTGCCGTTTACGATAAATATACGAGGGCATCTTCTGCCGTGCTGTGCGGAGCTGATATTGTGCTTGAGCTTCCGTTTCCGTGGTGCTGTTCGGGTGTAGAGGACTTTGCACTTGGCGGAGTATATATTTCCGCTATGCTTGGTTCTGACAGTCTGACATTCGGCTCGGAAAGCGGAGATACGGAATTCATAAAAAGCTGTGCGGACATTAAATCGTCTACCGAGTTTGTCGAAAAGCTCCGTATGCTTGAAAGTGAGCAACGTGAATCCGGTGCGGCTGTCCTTTTTGAGATGGCGATGAAGGAGCTTGGAATATCGTCAGAGCATAATATCGGTGCAAACGACAAGCTCGGAATGGAATACATGATATGTGGCAGAAAGTACGGAATTGACGAGTTTAATGTAGTGCGTCGTGACATGAGCTGCATGAGTGCAAAGGGCATACGTCAGGCTATGTTCGACGGTGTTAAAGACTGCTCCGACGTTGCAAAAGAAGCAAAAGCGGTATTTGACGGGCTTAGATTTTGCTCGGAGGAGAGATACAACGACATTATGTTTTCGTATGCACGTCTGGGACTTAGAGATGTAAGCGGAAATCTTGCATATGCAAAGAAAACAGCTGAGGAATGTGCGACTGCGGAGGAATTTATTCGAGAGCTTCCGCAAAAAAAGCTGACTCTTGCAAGAATGCGTAGAGAGATACTTTTTTCACTTCTTAATGTGAAAGAAATGAATAAAAAATCCCCACCTCTTTACACGGTGCTTCTTTGTGCAAACGAAAGAGGAAGGGAATTTTTGAAATCGGTAAAAAAGAACTCGAAAATTAAGATTATAACAAAGCCTGCCGACATTCCGACTGAGACGGAGATAGCCGATCAATACAGTATGCTCCTTGAAGCAGACAAGCTATATACCCTCTGCATGGGAGAACGTGCCGACAAATACATCCGCTCACGTCCCGTAATTATATAGTGGGAGCGGCGTAGTCTCTGATATAGTCTCTGATTCTGAAGCTTGCACCTATTTCGGCGGCAATACCTGAGCAACGCTCAATATCGGAATCGGGGAGTGTGCCGTTTACTACGGTAAGCTCTACTCTGGGAACGTACTTTGACACCTCACGGGCGAATTTTAAAACTCCCATGAATGCGTCCTCTCCGAATTTCGGGTGACATAGCTTCATGTATGTATCGGAATCCGCCGCATTGATGCTTATCGAAACACAGTCCGCAAGTCCCTTGAACATGGGAGCGGTATCTTCATCGAGAATCATTGAAGCGTGTCCGTTTGTGTTTATCGTTATAGGTGTCGTGGTAACCTCACGGAGCTTTTTGCAGGTCTCAAGCATATCGTAAAGTCTGCAAGTGGGTTCTCCGCCGCCGCTGAAGACGATTCCGTTGAAGTTTCCGAGGTTGTATGAGAACAGTTCGGCTAATACCTCCTGAAGTGTAGGCTCTCTTTCAAGCTTTAAATTTGGAAAATACTCGGAATGTGAATAGTCACGGTAACAGAATTCGCATTTATTTGTACAGTGATTTGTGAGATTCACATACAAAGTGTTTTGTTCTACATAGGTTATAACCATTGTGTCCTCCGTTTGAGAGACTTATGAGTGCAGTTTGATATTACGGTGGTGACAAGCTTTTCTGCGTCTCACAGGTCTATCGAATAAAATTGTTTAGCGTTCGCTTCGGTGAGCTTTTCGGCTTCATCATAAGAAATTCCTCTGATCTCAGCCAAAGCGGCACAGGTATATTTAAGGTAGCCGGAATAATTTATCTCTCCTCTGTGAGGTGTGGGCGGAAGATACGGACAGTCTGTCTCTATGAGAATCATATTGTCCGGTACAACAGCCGCACTCTCCTTTACTCCTCTTGCGTTTTTATATGTAAGAGGACCCGAGAATGAAAGATACCAACCGAGCTTTGCATACTGCACAGCCATTTCGGCACTTCCGCTGTAGCTGTGGATAACTCCCTTTACGTCCGGTGTTGACCTTATCATCTCAAAGGTGTCACCCGCCGCATCTCTGGAATGTACAACCACGGGAAGTGATGCTCTTTTTGCAATTTCAAGCTGTGCTTTAAAGAAATATTCCTGTCTTTCTTTATCCGTACCGTCGTAGTGATAATCAAATCCTATCTCTCCGACTGCACGGACTTTTTTATGTTTTGTAAGCTTTTCTATCTCGTATAAGGCAAGGTCGCACTCTGCGGACGGGATGTTTTGAGCATCTGAGGGATGTATACCTACTGCGGCATAGAAGAAATCGTATTTTTCGGCAAGCATTATCGAGTTCATGCTCGTTTTTACACTTGAGCCTATGTTTACGATATGTCCGACTCCCTCGCTGAGAGCTTTTTTTATCGCCCCGTCATATCCGTTTTCAAATTCTTCGGCAAAACGCTCGTCATCGTAATGTGCGTGTGCGTCAAAGAGCATTATCTTACTCTTTCTCCGAGAGGTGTTGCGGGATCAAGGAATACGACTCTTACAGTCTCTTCACCCGACGCAAGTATCATTCCGTTTGATTCGATACCGCAGAGAACTGCCGGCTTCAGGTTAGCGACAACGATAATCTTCTTGCCGATAAGATCCTCGGGAGCATAGAATTTTGCGATACCGGATGCAACTGTACGAGTTTCATAGCCGAGATCGAGTGTGAGCTTGAGGAGCTTCTTTGCCTTCGGAACCTTTTCACACGCTGTTATCTGAGCCGTTCTAAGCTCGACATTCATGAAGTCGTCAATGCCTATCTGAGCGATTCCCTCGGGCTTTTCGGGCTTCTGAGCGGCTTTCTCGGCCTCCTCAAGAGCTTTAAGAGCTGCCTGATGTTCTGCTTCCGCTTCCTTAAGGAATTCTTCTTCGTCGATACGCTGGAACAGAGGCTTTGCTTCACCTACTTCTCTGCCCGACTCGAGACCGCCGAACACGGATGTGCTGTCGTAGTCACGCTTGTCACTGCCTATCTGTGCAAAGATAGCGTCAGAGGTCTGAGGAATGATGGAGGAAAGAAGAACCGCACCAACACGGATTGTCTCGAGGAGGTTATAAATAACGGTTTCGAGTCTTTTCTTTGTTTCCTCGGATTTAGCGAGAGTCCAGGGTGTTGTTTCGTCTATATATTTGTTAGCTCTCTTGAGCATTGTAAACACGTCTGCACAAGCGTCGGCAATGTGGAATGTATCCATATTTTCGCCAAAGCTCTTTACGCATTCCGCCACAGCCGCCTTAAGCTCTGCATCAGTACCCTCGTCTCCGTGAGGTGTGGGGATAACTCCGCCGAAATACTTCTTTGTCATTGCAACTGTACGGTTTACAAGGTTACCGAGGTTGTTTGCAAGGTCTGTATTGTAACGACCGATAACAGCTTCGTGAGTAATGGAACCGTCGGAAGCATAAGGCATTTCGGAAAGTGCGTAATAACGAACGCCGTCAACGCTGAACTTTTCGGCAAGCTTATCTGCGTAAATTACGTTTCCTCTTGACTTTGACATTTTGTCTGTACCGAAGTTGAACCACGGATGACCGAATATCTGCTTCGGGAGAGGAAGGTCGAGAGCCATAAGGAAAATAGGCCAGTAGATGGAATGGAAACGCATGATGTCCTTACCGATTATGTGAACATCGGCAGGCCAGTATTTTCTGAAGTTTTCGCTCTGCACCTCAAGGTCGGGGTCGTATCCGAGTGCGGTAATATAGTTGGTAAGAGCGTCAAGCCATACATAAATAACGTGATTCGGGTCGAAATCTACGGGGATACCCCACTTGAAGCTGGTTCTGGAAACGCAAAGATCCTGAAGACCGGGCTTAAGGAAGTTATTTACCATTTCCTTACGTCTTGCTTCGGGCATGATAAATTCGGGATGCTCCTCGATATACTGCATAAGGCGGTCGGCATACTTAGACATATTGAAGAAATATGCTTCTTCCTTAGCTTTGTGTACTTCACGTCCGCAGTCGGGGCATTTGCCGTCAACAAGCTGGCTGTCTGTGAAGAAGGATTCGCAGGGAGTGCAATACCAACCCTCGTAGCAACCCTTGTAGATGTCTCCCTTTTCATAGAACTTCTTAAATATCTTTGCAACGGTCTCTTCGTGATTCTTGTCCGTTGTGCGGATGAAGTAGTTGTAGGAGGTGTTCATTGCATCCCAAATTTCACGGATAACGCCTGCGGTTTTATCAACGTATTCCTTGGGTGTGATTCCTGCGTCGGCTGCTTTAAGCTCTATCTTCTGACCATGTTCATCGGTACCTGTGCAGAAGAAAACATCGTAGCCACGCTGTCTCTTATATCTTGCTATAGCATCTGTCGCTATGATTTCATATGTGTTTCCGAAATGAGGCTTCGCAGACGCATATGCTATAGCGGTTGTTATATAATATTTTTCAGCCATTTTTGACTCCCTTTATAGTATTGTTAGATTCGCTCTCCGCAAATATAGACCTCTCCGAGAACGGGTGCATCCTTGTCTGCTACCGTAATAAAGTCGGCACGACAGCCTGCTTTAATTGAGCCGCATACGTTGTCTATTCCGAGAAGTGTTGCGGGATTTGCTGTAGCCATGGGAACGGTTTCCTCGATTGTGGCACCTGTGAAACGCATGAAGTTCTTAATTGCGGTAAAGAGGTCGAGTGTGCTTCCCGCAAGTGCTCCCTCTGTGTTTACTGCACGACCGTTCTTTACGAAAACGGGGAGACCTGCGATGGAATATTCTCCGTCGGGACAGCCGGCAGCTTCGAGAGAGTCGGTGATAAGAATGAGCTTGTCACTCGGCTTTGCACGGTATGCGAGCTTTATCATTGCGGGATTGGAATGCTCACCGTCACAGATAAATTCGGAATATGCGTTATCTGCAAGGAGAGATGCAACCATGTTACCGGGTTCTCTGTGGTGGATGGGACGCATTGCGTTGAATGTATGGGTGAAAGATGTAACACCGTTTTCAACAGCTGTCATAGCCTCGTCATAGGTTGCGTCACTGTGTGCGAGAGAGCAACTTGCACCAAGCTCCTTAGCCTTTTTGAGGAATTCGAGTCCGCCCTCAAGCTCGTATGCCGCAGAAATATGCACGGGAGAGGGCTGCATTGCGTTTATAAGCTTTTCAAGCTCTGTGGGATCAAGGGGAGCAAGGTAGTCTGGGTTGTGTGCTCCACGTCTCTTTGTGTTGAGGTATCTTCCCTCGAGATGGATTCCGGCAAGAGTTGCAAGACCCTTTTCGGCAGTGCGATTGTTGTTTATAACCTCGGCGGAATGGAAAAGCTCGGAAAGCTCTGCGGAAGCGAGGGTAGCCATAACAGTTGTGGTACCTGCTTCTGCATAGGAACGACGCATTTCACGGACAGCATTATCGTCAATGGAGTTAAAATCGTGACCGCCTCTGCCGTGAGTGTGTATATCCACAAGACCCGGAATGAGGTACTTACCGCAAAGGTCAACTACCTCGTCTGCGGCAACATTTTCGCTTTCATCGTATATGCCCTCGATGATTCCGTCGGAAACAAGAACGCTCCCGCTCAGAAACATTCGAGATTCAGTTATATATACATTACCGTTTTTAAATAAAGTTTTCATTTCCAAGCAGAGCTCCTTTATGAAATTCTATCATTATTTCAGTCGGGTATCAAAACCCGCTCATCAAATTATAACAGAAAAACGCCTTTTTTACAAGACGTTTCTGATATGCCAAATCAACAGTAAAAAATCAGCAGATTGAGAGCGACTTATGCAATAAACACAAGAATATGCTAAAATCGTTCAAAAAATCTCAAAAAACTATGTTCTAAAACAGCCCGGGTGAGACTTTTACTCTCCTTTTCCGCACTGATGCTCAACCCAAGATGAGGCAAACGGGTCTCCTCTTCGTTTCAGCTCCGAAAACAGCATTCTTCCGAGGTGTGCCATTGTCTCCTTATATTCGGGAGCGGAGGCAAGATTGTTTTTTTCTCCGGGGTCATTTGACAGGACGTAAAACTCATCCGTATCCGTGAGATTCCAGATGTATTTATAATCCTTTGTACGAATTCCACGCTGAGTGAAAAGTCCGAACTGCTGTCCGTTTGAAGTGAAAACCGCGTAATCGTCATCTCTTTCGGTAACACTCTTTCCGTGACGTGTGCTTTCGGCTTCGATTCCGATAAGCTTTTCAACGGTAGGTGCAACATCGAGAGAGGAGGAGACAAACGCTTCAACATCCTCGTGCGGCAAAGACGGATACCTGACTATCATCGGAACATGAACCACATCATCATAAAGAATATAGTGCTTATCAAGCATTCCGTGACTTCCGCAGGTGTCTCCGTGGTCTGACAGAAATATTATCAGTGTGTTGTCGTACTGCCCTGTTCTTTTCAGCTCGTCGAGTATAAGTCCGATTGAAGCATCGGTTTGGGTTATCATACCGAAATATCTTGCGACGGTCGGTGCGAAATCCTCCCACTTATATCCCTCGAGATGCCAGTTTTCTATCTGCTTTTTCTGAATGTAGGGCTTTCCCTCGAAGGTGTCTCCGAAGCCGTCCCACATTTCCATATCCTCGGGAGAGTACATTGTATCATAAGGACTGCTCGGTCTGCACGGCAAATGAGGGTCAGTTATATCAACCCAAATATGCCACGGAGAGCCGTTATTTTCCTTGATATAAGAAGCCGCCGAGGAACATATGCGGTAGGTTTTGGTATCCTCGAATGCGATAGGATTTGAACAGCCGAACCATGAGCCGGGATAATTTATACTGCCGTATTTTTTGTTTATCTCTTCAGCGTAGCCTGCATTATCGAATATGGATTCATATCCGAAATCGCATTCGTTTCCGTTGGGGGAAGCATCCCACTTTCCGACAAATGCACATCTGTAGCCGATATTTTTCAGCTCGGATACCCATGTCGGAACGGTTGGATCGGCTCCCGCTGTTTTTATGAAGTTGTAATTGAAAATTGCACCTATCGAGTCCGGCTGAACTCCAGTAAGCATTGCCTGACGTGAGGGAGCACAGACGGGTAGCGGAGTATATGCGTTTTTCATGAACAGCCCGTCCTCCGCAAGAGAGTCGATATTCGGCGTTGACGGAGCTTTTCTTCCCGTAAAACGAGAGGAATATCCCACGCAGTCATATCTGAGCTGGTCGCATACGATAAACAATACGTTTGGCTTCATTGTTTCTATTATACTACTTTATTTCGGTAATTATGCGTTTTCGAGAATGTATCTTGCAGCCTGCATACCGGATTCGCTACCGATCTTGCCGTCTTCCATACCTTCGAATTCAACGGAAACGTATCCATCGTAACCGGATTCACGGATGAGCTTGAGAGTAGACCAAACATCGAGGTCGCCCTGTGCAAGGATGGAGCCGCGGAGCATATATTCACCGGAGTTGGAGGAGAACCAGCAGCCGGAGTCGCAACGGAAGAGACCGCCGTTACCTGTGAGACGATCAGCCTTTCTGATGTAGAAGTCCTTGAGGTGAACCATCTTTGCAATGGAAGCACACTTCTTAACTGCAACAACAGTGTTTTCGTCAACGCAGATGAAGTTACCTGTATCGAGAAGGAGACCGAAGTTATCTCTGCCTACTTCCTCGATAAGTCTGATAACTCTGTCGGAGCCGTTTACGAAGAAGCCGTGGTTTTCAACGAGAGTTGTGATACCGTACTGAGAAGCGTAGTCTGCAAGCTCACGGCAGGTTTCAACAGCAATGGGGAATTCACGCTCGAAAGCGATAGGAGTGTTGGATTCGAGAGGACGGCGGAAAGAGGAGATGTCGTGACGCATAGTCTTGAGACCGAGTTTAGCGGCAACGTCGATGTGTCTCTTAAGTCTTTCTACCTCTGCACGGCGTTCGTCAAGGTCAAACTTGAGAAGGTCGCCGAGAACTGCGTAGTTGGAGAGGGGAAGGTCGATTTCCTTGGAGGTGTCAACGATAGCCTTGATGAGAGGTTCGTTGAATTCGCCTGTCTTATCGTTGTGGAGAGTGAATCCGAAAGGAACGAGTTCGATGTGTTCCGCACCCTTTTCCTTAGCGAAACGCATAACCTCGGTAATGGACATGAGTCCTCCCTGGATATAGTTGTTCATACTGTAGCTGGTAAGTCCGATTTTCATTGTTTTAGCCTTTCCGCCGCATAAAGCAGCATTTGATTAGAATTTTATATTTAAAGGTCGAGAACGAGCTTGTATATATCGTTTTTGTTCTCGCCCCGAGCCTTGGCAACAGTTTTTACCGCCTCCATTTTTGTCATGCCGCCGTCAATAAGAAACTTGACGTGTTCGATGGGGTCGGTGGGATATTCCTCTGTATTTGCTTTCTTTTCCGCACCGCCGACGATGAGAACGTATTCTCCTCTCGGTTCTTTTTCTTCATATATCTTTATCGCCTCGGAGATGGTCGTGCGGCAGACCTCCTCGTTCAGCTTTGTAATCTCACGGCACAGAGATATTTTTCTGTCTCCGAAATATTTATAGAGATCCGCAAGGGTTACTCTCAGCTTATGCGGAGCTTCGTAAAAAATCATAGTTCTCACTTCATTTTGAAGCTCTGTAAGTCTTTCGTTTCTTTCGCTTTTCGCAGTTGAGAGAAAGCCCTCAAACGCAAATCTCGAGGTCGGAAGTCCCGAAAGGGTAAGTGCGGTTATTGCGGCACAGCAACCGGGGATACTGCTCACGGGAATACCTCTTTCGGCACAAAGTCTTACAATATCCTCTCCGGGGTCGCTTATGGCGGGAGTTCCTGCGTCTGTAACCAATGCACAGGATTCACCGTTTTCGAGTCTGTCCGCTATAATTTCGCCTCTTTCACGCTTGTTATGCTCAAAATAGCTTACCATAGGCTTTGAAATATCAAACCTTTGAAGCATGGAGCCTGTATTGCGTGTATCCTCTGCGGCTATGAAGTCAACCTCGGAAAGCACCTTTAATGCCCTCTCCGATATATCCGAAAGATTTCCTATCGGGGTCGCAACGAGGTAAAGCACACCTCCGAGAACGGCATTTTTATCCTCCGAGGATATATTTCTTTTCTTTCTACAGCTCATTAAGTCCTCCGTATCAAAACATATGCTCAAGCGAGAAATTATCGTAAACAGCCTGCATATCGTCCGTATATTCCCTGTCGTTTTTGTATATTATAAGCGGACGTGAAAATACTATCCCCTCCGACGCTCCCTTTTTACCCTCTACCAGTATAAGACACGGCTTTGAGTTAACGGTCGGATAGAGTATTACGGCACGCTTAGGCTCTATCCCGCAGGCTTTCATTGAATAAAACAGCTCGGCGGCACGGTCAGGTCTGTACACAACGGTAAAATAACCACCATGTCTGAGAAGTCTTTTCGCACATGAACAGAACTCATATATTCCGCCGTTTTCTTCACGTCTTGCCGTGTTCATCTCGGGTGAATCGTTTTGTTTTCCCGAGAGCTGCTTCATATACGGCGGATTTGAGATTACGCTGTCGCATTCTCCGCCAACATCCGCTACGGTAAGCTCACGAACATCACGACAAATCGGTATCACCGAGTCGCATAGATCGTTAAGCACGGCATTTCTTTTTATGAGAGAAGCGAAATATTCCTGTATCTCAACGGAATATACGGTTTTGAATTTATTTCTTGCGGCGGCAAGCAGTGAAACCACTCCCGTTCCTCCGCCAAGCTCAACGCAGACTCCGCTCGGTTTTGCGTGTGAAAATGCCGCAAGAAAATAGCTGTCCGTTCCGAAGGTGAGTCCTTTTTTCAGCTGTATAAGAGAAAGACGCTCATTTATTTTATCGAGTCGTTCTGTCTCGCTGTCGTATATATTGTTTTCCGTCATGCGTTCAGTCCTTTCCGAGTTTGTCTCCGACACTGCACGGAGTATGTAACACTGAAAATGGGAGACAAACGAAATTACGCCGTCTCCCATTTTAGGGTTATGTTGTACTTTACCGGCGACATTTCTCAGCCGCTTACCGGGATAACCTTAACGCTAAGGGATTATTCCTCGGGCTTCGGAGCGTCAACGGGACATACGCCCGCACATGCACCGCATTCGAGACATTCGTCAGAGTTGATAACGTACTTGCCGTCCTTTTCGGAGATAGCCTCTACAGGACATTCGGAAGCGCATGTACCGCAACCGATGCAATCATCAGTAATCTTGTATGCCATAATAAACCTCCATGTTTGAGATGTACTTATTCTAACACATATTTGTGATAAATTAAATAGCTTTTTACAAATTTTTTTGAAATTTTTTTGTTTTTAAAGCAAAGTTATCGCCGAATTGGCATAAAATGTCAAAAATCGAGCTTAATTCGCCGCTTCCGCACCCTCATCCTTTGAGACAGCCTTAACTCTTATAACGTCTTTGCGATTGTACTGCTTTATGTTTCCGTCGGGGAGCTTTACCTTTATCGTACCCTGAAGCGGAGCGATTTCAGTAACCACGCCAACTCCGTCGGAGGTTTTTACAGTAGAGTCAACAGGCGGAGTTTTTGCGATTTCCGCTTCATATGTGTCATGTTCATAGCGGAGACAGCACATGAGACGACCGCAGGCACCCGATATTTTCGAGGAATTGAGAGAGAGATTCTGCTCCTTTGCCATTTTTATCGACACCTGAACGAAGTCGGACAAGAAGCGCGAGCAACAGAGAGGCTGACCGCACACACCGAGACCGCCGAGCATTTTCGCTTCATCACGGATACCGATTTGTCTAAGCTCTATTCTCGTGCGGAAAACGGAGGCGAGATCCTTTACAAGCTCACGGAAATCGACTCTTATTTCTGCCGAGTAGTAGAAAAGAAGCTTGCTGTTATCGAGAGTGTATTCCGCATTGATGAGCTTCATTCCGAGGTTATGCTCAGATATTTTCTGCTTGCAGATAACAAACGCTTCCGCTTCAAGCTTTTTGTTTTCTTCGTATTTTGCCGTGTCCTCGTCTGTCGCTTTTCTGAGAGCGGAACGAAGCGGCGGAACTATCTTTGATACATCTGTAAAGCTGTTTCCCTCTGCAACGTAGCCGTATTCTATTCCACGTGCAGTCTCGACAACGGCAAAATCTCCCGGAACAAACGAAATTCCGTCAGGTGAAAAATAGTAAATCTTTCCTGCGTCACGGAATTTTACTCCGATTATTTCGATGTCACCGCTTTCCGGCAGTACCACCGAAGATAAGTTTTCTTTATCCATTTATTATAAACTCCTGAATTATTAAGCTCCGATAAGTGATGTCAGTACCGTATTAACGGAGCAATTTGCGTTTAAGTCATCCTCAGCCGAGGTGAATGCCGAATAAAGCTCGACAGCACGCTTGACCGAGATTTTTTTTGCGAATTTCGGAACGTCGGTGTAAAAAACAAGCTCACCGTCCTTTTTATCGGCAATCATATCTCTTACAGCAAGCTTCATAAGATTGAGAACCTCACATATTTCGGCACGTTCCTTTGGCATATTTTTCCTTATATATATCATTATATCGCTCGGAGATGAGGTCAGCAAAGCCTCGGTAAGCTCTTCCGCTGTTTTGTAAAGCACCGCTTCACTTTCTCCGTTTTCGTAAAGCTCCGTTGCACGCCCTATTGCACCTGCCGAAAGGTGTGAAGCATAGCCGATTCTGTCACGGTCACACTTGCCGTACTTTTCCGAAAGATACCGTTCGATAAATCCGGAGGAAAACTTTTCCATTCTGAGTGTGGGGGCCCTGCTTCGTACAGTTTCGAGAAGAGAGGCTGAGTTTTCGCACAAAAGGAAGAACATAACATATTTCGGCGGTTCCTCGATAGGCAGAAGAAGTGCGTTTTGTGCGGCGGGAGTCAAAGAATCGGCATCCTTTATGATATAAAACTTCATTTCTCCGTCATTCGGTGCTATATAAAGTGTGTCCTTTATCGGTCGAACCTCATCAACTCCGATTGACAGCTTATCTTCCGCTTTTTTTATGGTAAGAACATCTGCGGAAACTCCCGAAAGTATTCTCTTGCACGAATCGCATTTTCCGCACGGCAGAGGAAGTGACGAATCGTGTTTGTTTTCGCATACCTCGGCGGCGGCAATTGCAAGGGAGGTCGAATATTTTCCCGAGCCTTTTGCACCCTCGATTATATAAGCGTGAGCTGTTTTTCCAAGCTCGGAATCATGTGCAAGAACGGCTTTCAGCTTTTCGTTTCCGATGATATTCGGCAAATATTTTCTCTCCATCCGCACACCTCCGAATTTTATGTTTAAAGGTATAATTATCTTTTATCGCCGAAATTTATTATAACATAAACGGATACATTTTGTCAAACCTATTATTAAGTTAAGATATAAATGAGGAGAAGAAAAATGAGTTTTATAAAAAATCATGCGAAAGCGTTTCTTGTGTCGTATTTGCTTATGATAGCAGTGACTGTCTCTCTTTGCGTTTATGTGACAGCAGACCTCGAATACGAAAAGGAAAGACTGAAATATCCGTCCATGAGATACGAAGCCGAGATGAAAAATTCTGCTGATGAGCTTTCGGAGGCTCTGAAGAAAAGCGATAATATGACAGCGTATCACTATGCCTTAAACGCACTGGAATACGCAAAAAGACTCGGTAACACTTCTGCCGCAGAGCTGTTTTCCGGGATAGCAGAGGAAATTCGTGTCGGAAACGGAAATGACTACTCCTCACGAATTGACGCAGAGATAAAAAACGGCTTTAAAGATGAAAAAAAGGTCGAAAAAACAATTTCAACTCACGAAAAAGTCGGCACAAACGAGAAAAAAAGGAACATTCTTCGAGCTGAAAAGGCGGCAAACGAGCTGTTGGGACTGAAAAACACGCTTCACTACATCGGAGGAACGGACAGACCGGTGTTCGCCTGCGAAAATGCATATGCGGTGATGGACGGTGAAAAATGCATTCCTTTGGAGGGCGGTATTTCACTTGGTAAAAACGAAATAAGTCGTATATCAGATGATGAAAGGCTGTATGCCTGTCGAGTCTGTCTTGCAAAGCTGCTTACACCTGACGAGCTTGAAAATGCCTGTATCGTAAACGACAGCGGAGGAAAAACCGTATTTCAAATCGGCGAAAGACGTGTATCGGTGACTCTTAATACGCAAAGCGGACGTGTTGTTTCGTTTGTCGTGCGGTAGTCTTCACACGCTCAACCAAAGGCTTCAAATGCGGCAACCGTTTTCATCACTTCTTCATCAAAGTTTTCACGACCGTATAAATCCAGAAACAGCTCCGTATATTTGTCGGTTTTCAGATTATATCTAAGCGACCATATCGCTAAGTAAAGGTCAATGTGCTTATCCCCTATCCCTGCTGTATTTAAATCTATAAACGAGCTGAATTCACCGTTATTTTGGATAATATTCGGCAAGCAAGCGTCACCGTGGATGAGTGTATCCGCCTTCAGCAAATGCTTGCCCTTTTGCATTATCTCCCATGCTTCTTTCTTAGAGCCTATCGCATACTTTGGAAGCAGTACGGATTCATCATAGCACCCTCCGTCAAAATCCCCGTTTGCGGACTCCGTATATCTCTTATAGCTTGCCGAAATCGGTACGTTTTCTATGCTTTGTGCGTGAAGTTTATGCAGCGAAAACGCAAGAAGCTCACACAGCTTTTCAGGCTCATCGAGATAATGCGTAAGGTCGTCTCCTTTTGCACTTCTTGTAACAAGCCAATCCCTCTCCTCGGAAACGTATGCCGTCACCTCAACTCCGATTCCCTTTTCGTAAAACAACCTATTCAATTCCGCTTCTCTTGCAAGACTGCCGGACTCGTCTGTTTTAACGTAGTATCCGCTGTCAAGGTAATAAACCGTAGCGTGTGTACTGCAACTGCTGTCATATGCCGTCACGTTCTCGAACAAATATCGAAGCTCCTCGGGAATACCGCTTATATTCACATTTACCTTTGTTTTTTTCATGTCAGTCACCTATACAGAAAAAGGAAGACTTCACATCGGTCTTCCCTTTCGATTATTAAAGAGTTTTAAGGTATTCGTGTACAACCTCACCGAGCTTCACGGGCTTATCAACCTTTACGAAGTCTATATCGGAGGTGTAAACAGGCTCATCGTTTCCGCCCTTGCCGTAATCATCTCCGAAATATGTAAGCTCACCGATTTCAAGTCCGTTCTCTCTGCAATATTCTTCGAGAGCGTATCTCTTATTATACGGCTGAGGTACCATATCGAATGAGCTTGAACCGCCTACAAATACGCTGTATTCGGTGAAGCTTTCGGCAACATCGGAATATATCTGTCTTCTTTTTGCTCTGTCGGGGTCAAATGTAAGCTTGTCCTGAATAAGAGCCTTTGTTCCGAGCAGGGGGAATGTAACGCATCCCGACGGGTGGAATTCTACGGTTTCTCCGTCGTATTCGTCATATCCGAGTTTCTTTCTGAGTGCGTTAATCTTGTTTTCAACGCTTTCCTTATCGCAAGGAAGTGTAGCGTCTCTGAGAAATTCGAGGTCTCCAAGCTCTTCACGGTAAACAGCATGCTGCAAACCATAATTGCCGATGATCTCAATCGGGTACTTTCTGAGCTGAGCGAATATTCTTCTCGCCTGACCTGCACCTACTACTACAAGTCTGTATCCTGCATCTTTGAGTTCGTTTAGAACCGCGAGATTTTCATCCGTTATCCATGTTCTGTGTTCGGTCAATGTTCCGTCAAGATCGAAAGCAAATACTTTTTTCTGCATAATTCAAGCCATTTACCGCATAAAGCTTTTTCATGATATTCCCACTCTATGCGATATTCCCTTTCCGGTTATCTTTGGTGTTTTTATGTCTCGGCAGCGGGTAAATCAAACCATACCAATATATCATTGTATCAGTTTATTCTCGTTATTTCTGCTTCATTTTGTTAATTTTTTCGTCATTCGGAGTCACATATGCAGTCCAGTTGGTGGTATAAATGACAAATCCGGGTTTTGAGCCGGCAGGTTTCTTTACTTTTGAGGCTCTTGTATAGTCAACGGGTATCATAACACCGCCCTTTGCCTTTGAATTGTATGCGGCTATCTCTGCGGCTTCCGTAAATGTAAGCTCGTCAGGCTCCTCCGTACTGTCTTCGAGAACAAGAACAACGTGTGAACCCGGCTGATTCTTGACGTGGAACCACCAGTCCCATCTCTGTGCCATCTTTGTGGTGAGATAATCGTTGGCGGTATTGTTTCTTCCGCAGAGAACTGTATGACCGTCCGTTGTTTTATACTTTATGACGCTCGGTGCATTCTGCTTCTTTTCGGTGTAGTTCTTCATCTTTGAAGCATATCCGCTATGATAAAGCTCGGCTCTTATTTCGTTAAGCTCACGTTCTCCGTCTGCTCTTGTGAGAGAATCGAGAACGGTATAAACGTATTGAAGCTCATTTTCCGCAAGCTCAAGCTGCTCCGTAAGATGTATTTTCGCCGCCTTTGCCTTGTTGTACTTTTTATAATACTTCTGAGCGTTTGCGGCAGGGGTAAGTCTTTTATCGAGAGATATTTTTACGTCCTCGTAGTTTTCGCTGTAGTAGTTTTGCAGAATACAGCTTTCTTCACCACGTTTCAGTCGGTATATGTTTGCGGTGATAAGGTCTCCCCACAGCTTATATTTTTCGCCGTCCTCACACTCTTTGAGTTCATCACGCTGGAGAGACATTTTCTTTGTTATTCTCGACTCGGCATTGGTGAGAAGCTTAAAAATATCGGACGCTTTTTTGTGCAGTCTTTCTTCACGGCTTCTTTCACCGTAATATGTGTCGATAAGCTGTCCGAACGAATCAAGCTTTTCAACAACCGCACCGCTTCCGTACTGACGTATCTCACAGAAAGCGTATTCAGTCGGAACTCCGTCCTTGTTTTTTACGATATAAGGCTCACCGCTCAAGTTTTTGATAAGCTCTCTCATCTCGAAAAACTTCTGTTTAAGTGAACGTGAAGCCTCTCTCATTGTAGCATCGGTTTTTCCGGCTGCTCTGTAAACGATTTCTCTTGCTATTATCGGTGCAATACCAGAGAAGTTCGACATTATGAATTTGTCGGCAGGTCTGTCCTCTTCGCAAGCAGATGCAAGCTCATTGAAACGTCTTTCGTCAAGCTCCTCGTCCATGGGGTCAAGCTTATCCTGCTTCGGAGGAAGCTCGTACTTCATTCCGGCAAGCACCTGTCTTTTTTCGCTTGTCGTAAAGTCTATGGATTTCAGAACACCGATTATTTTATCCTGTGCATCGGTTATGATTATGTTGGAAAATCTTCCCATAAGCTCGCAAATAACGTGCTTCTGAGTAGGAAAACCGAAATCGTCGTGTGTATCAAACGTAAGTCTTGCCGCTCTTTCAAAGCCAAGCTGCTCCGCTCCCGCAAATCTTGCACCCTGGAAATGCTTTCTCAGCATCATACAGAACATGGGAGGTGTGGCAGGGTTCTCGAATTTAAGCGATGTCAGGTTCATTCTCGAACCGTTTCCTCCTGCCGATATATCGAGTCTGTGTTCCTCTCCGGCACATCTTATAACGAATACCGCTTCTTCCTTTGACGGCTGATATATTTTGTCAACCTTACCGTTTATAAGTTTATTGTTTATTTCCGCTACGATAAAACGCAGCATTCCGGCATCATAAGCCATTTATTACCTCGTGAAATTTCAAAATTCTTCGTATTCTTCGCTGTCGTTTTCTCTGTAGCACACGAACGGCAGGCATTTGTCATATATCTCAAAACCGACAGCCTCCGCCGTTTTCATGGAAGCTACGTTGTCCTCGGTGCAGATATAGTTTACTTCAACTCCGTGCGACATCAGGTAGTCGGCAAGAAGTGCCACACATGAAGCGGCATATCCTCGACCTCTGTAGTTCTCTTCACACTCAACCGTAAGCTCCGCACAGCCGTTATCCTCCGATATATCGTTAAGTCCGGCAAAGCAAACTATCTTTCCTTTATGCCTTATGACAGCCATTCTGTCGTTTTCGTCTTCCCCGTCGAGTGCAAATTCGTAAAGCGGCAAGGAGTCCCATTTTTCTCCGTCAAGCGTGGATATTATCTCACAGTTTTCGAGTATTCTGCTTTTGCACACGTTTTTGCATCTGTATTCTATATGCACTCTGTCGGAGGCTCCCGTGCAGTCGTAACCGAACTCATTCATTATCGGCACAAGCTTTTCGGAAAGAAAATTCTTAGCCTCCTCCGAAAACGGATTTTCAGAAAAACGGCTCTCAAACTCACGGGCAACACTCTCTGTGAACGAATAGCATACAATATCAATGCTTCCGTCACTTTTTTTGTGAAGCTCAAAAGGAAGTGCAATGTGCGATTCTTCACTGATTACATATTCCTCAAGCTCTCTGTCTTCTAATCTTATCATGATAAATCTCCCAAAGCATCATCTTCGCTTCCCGAAATTACAAAGAAATAATCGGTATATCTTTCGTCAAGTCGATTGTAAACATTCTTCCCCGCACCGAAAACATCGGTAATATGTCTGTAATACGAATAAAATCCGTCAAGCTTTTCTCCTGTCACGAAATAGACCGTACTTTCGCCCGCAAACGGAAAGCTGTATTTCGTGTGCGTGTCATCGGATATGCAGTCAGACGTATAGTGAGTCTGAATGTAAAGTACCTCTGTATCCGTTGGCAGTGCGGCTTCAAGCTCATTTCCGAACTCACTTCCGTATTCGAGACAGCGTGAATCGACAACCACCATGGAGGTTCTTTCGGCAGTCACTGTCATCTCCGCTATTCTTTCGGCAAGAGACAGCCCCTCATATTCGTTATCGGAATAATCGGCACTGTATGAAGACACCTCAAATTTGCGGTTCGGCGGCATGGTGGAATTGACGTAAAACATCTGAGCAAGATACTCTGCGTACTCGTCGCTTATTCCGCCGTCGTTTTTCAGCTTATCAAATACACGGTCGTATTTTCCCTCGTCCGTTTGAGTAAAAAGTATATTCGTTATCGAAAGAGGGAGAAGTTCGAGGTCAAGCACTATATCTGATATGTTGTTATACTGCTTTACAAAGCGTGTGAAGTGACCGAGCATTCCGTAAGTCTCGGGAACATTGCCGTCAACTCCGATTACTATAATGTCAGCGGAAGCGGTCTCGGCACGCATATCGTAATAAGCGGCGTAGGTGTTGCTGTCGGTTTTTATTTTTTCGGCAGACACTCTCACAAATACGGGAAGCATTTTTTCCATACCGCTTTGCGTAAAAAACAACTGAAACGCTCCCTGCAATACCGCAATCGCAAGTCCGAAAATAATAATATTACGAGCCGTTCTTCTCACATTGACCTCCGAAGAAATGTTTTATTATATTTTAGCTTATTTCCGCTGTAAAATCAATATCATTTCACAAATTAACGTACAAGCGACAACGGCAATGCGACATTTCCCCGCGTAAATATAAAATGTTACAATTATTAATAATCTCGTGTGGAATTACGGATGAATATATGATATAATATATCGTATGTACACTGAAACAAGTGTGCCTGATAAGGAATTATCTCTCATCAGAGATACAGAAAGGACTGATATTATGCCAAGATATATAGAAAAAGTCGAATCACTCACGCTTCCGGTAATTCCGCTCCGTGGTGTTGTTGCCTTTCCGTCTATTCCGGTCAATTTCGAGCTTGAACGTGAAATTTCCAAAAAAGCTTGTCAGGCGGCTCTTTCGTCGAATATGCTTGTTTTTCTTCTCACTCAGAAGGACACCTCTGTTGACGAACCCTCCGACGGCGATTTTTATAAAATAGGCTGTGTTGCTCAGATAAAGCAGACGCTCACAAAGAATCAGGACGGCAATATCCGTGTTATAGCGGAGGGTTACTGCCGTGCAGAGGTCGTTCGACTCAATCACGACCGAGACTACATAACGGCGGAGGTTCTCTCAAAAACTCTTACCGCCGATACGGGAGTTCTCGACATTCGTGCGGAGGCTCTTACAAACGAGGCTCTTAACACGCTTGACGAGATGGTACAGTTCCATCCCACATTCTCAAACGACTACATGACTACCGCCGCTTCCATAAACAATCCCGGCCTTCTTGCGGACTTCATTGCTTCAAGTATGTTCGTGCGTTACCAGGATAAGGCGGCGGTTCTTGAAATGTTCGACCCCTTAAAGCGTCTCGAAAAGACTATCGTGCTTATGGAAAGCGAAATGAAGCTTCTCCGCACAGAGGTCGAGATTCAGCGTAAGGTAAAAGAAGCGATTGACGAAAACCAGCGTGACTTCTACCTCAGAGAACAGCTCAAGGCAATAGAATCCGAGCTTGGTATTGACGAAGATACCGATGAGCTTGAAAAGAAAATGGCAAAGCTCAATCTCCCCGAGGAAGTAATAGAAAGACTCGAAAAAGAGATAATGAAGCTCGGTAAAACTCCTCAGGGTTCACCCGATGCCGCTGTTATCCGCAACTACATCGACACCTGCCTTGATATTCCGTGGAACAAAAAGACACATGACAGAGTTGACATCGAAGCCGCACGAAAGATTCTCGACGCAGACCATGACGGACTTGAAAAGATAAAGGACAGAATCCTCGAATATCTTGCGGTAAAGCAGCTCAATCCGGAGCTTAAAAACCAGATAATCTGCTTTGTCGGACCTCCCGGAGTCGGAAAAACCTCTCTCGGTGCGTCTATTGCCCGTGCGATGAAGCGTAAATATGTGAGAGTTTCCCTCGGCGGTATCCGTGACGAAAGCGACATACGAGGTCACAGAAAGACCTATGTAGGCTCCATGCCCGGCAGAATCATCACGGCTCTTACACAGTGCGGCTCTCTCAACCCCGTAATGCTTCTCGATGAAGTTGACAAAATGTGTTCCGATGTTCACGGCGACCCTGCCTCCGCACTTCTCGAGGTACTTGACGGCGAACAGAACAAGTCATTCAGAGACCACTTCATTGAGCTTCCCGTTGACCTCTCCGACTGTATGTTTATAGCAACGGCAAATACACTCGACACCATTCCCCGCCCTCTCCTCGACCGTATGGAAGTCATTGAGCTTCACACCTACACTCCGTCCGAAAAGCTGGCAATCGCAAAGCACCATCTCTATCCCAAACAGCTGAAGCGTCACGGACTCAACAAGCGTATGCTCAAGCTTTCCGACGAAGCTATTCAGGAAATCATCTCCGGCTATACTCGTGAATCCGGTGTTCGTAATCTCGAACGTGAGCTTGGTTCCGTCTGCCGTAAGAGTGCAAAGGCGATAGTTGAAGGAAAGGTAAAGTCTGTTACCGTCGGCAAGGATGATATTGAAAAGCTCCTCGGTCCTCGTAAGATAATTGACGATTCTGTTGCCGCAAACGACCTTGTAGGTGTTACAAACGGTCTCGCTTATACGGAAGTCGGCGGAGATATGCTCAAAGTAGAGGTACTTGCGGTTGACGGAGTTGGAAAAATAGAGCTTACAGGTACTCTCGGTGACGTTATGAAGGAATCCGCAAGAATTGCCGTAACCTACATAAGAGCAAACGCAGACAAATTCGGTATCGACAAAAATTTCTACAAGACAAAGGATATTCACATCCATGTTCCCGAAGGTGCTGTTCCGAAAGACGGTCCCAGTGCCGGTGTTACAATGACAACCTCACTTGTAAGTGCATTGTCGGGTCTTAAAGTACGTCACGATATTGCAATGACGGGTGAAATAACTCTGACAGGTCGTGTACTTGCGATAGGCGGTCTTCGTGAAAAATCAACGGCGGCTTACACAATGGGTATTCGCACACTTCTTATACCGAAAGAAAATATGCGTGACATAGCGGAACTTGACGAGGTGGTTCGCAACGAAGTAAAATTCATCCCCTGCGAAACCTTAAATGATGTTCTCGAAAATGCACTTATTTTCACGGACAACACATCAGAGGCTATTTCAGACAGCTCTCAGGAAAAGAATGACGGAATAACAGGTATACTCTCCTCTCAAAGCAACACAAGAGTATACGGAAACAACTGACAGGAAAACTTAAATGAAACCAAATCTTAATAATGTATCCTTGAAGATGTCTGCCGGAATGGTGAAGCAGTTCCCTGCCGACAGAATACCTCAGGTAGCTTTTTCGGGTCGCTCAAACGTGGGAAAAAGCTCTCTTATAAACTCTCTTCTCGGAAGAAAAAACCTTGCAAGAGTCAGCGGAGAACCCGGAAAAACAATCACAATAAACTTCTACGATATAGACAAGAAGCTGTACCTCGTTGACCTTCCCGGCTACGGTTATGCTAAAAGAACCTACGAGGATAAGCAGAAGTGGTCGGCTCTCACGGACGGCTTCTTCACGAACAACGAAAATATCGACTCGCTCCGTCTTGTTTGCCAGCTCATAGATTCTCGCACGGGTCCCACACAGGACGACTGCGATATGCTTTATTATATGCGTGAGACAGAGCTTCCTCATATAATAGTGGCAACAAAGACGGACAAGCTCAATGCAACCGAAAAGCGTAAATTCGACGAAATTATTGCCGAAAATGAGCTTACACGAGACCTTACCGTAATCAAATATTCTTCAAAGACAAACCTCGGACGCGACGATCTCTGGAAACAATTTTACGAATACTGTAATCTTTAAAAAACCGGGAGACGTAGTTAATTGAACCATTTCAGCACAAGCACGCTCATAGAATTTCTTTATGTGATTCCATGCGTTCTCATCGCACTCACATTTCATGAATTTGCACACGGATATATGGCATATAAGCTCGGAGACCCGACTGCGAAAAATCTCGGCAGACTGACTCTGAACCCACTGAAGCATCTTGACCCAATAGGTGCGATCTGTATGCTGCTTTTCCACTTCGGATGGGCAAAACCCGTTCCGATAAACTCACGCTATTTTAAAAAGCCCAGACGTGATATGGCTCTTACAGCGGCTGCCGGACCGATAATGAACTTCATTCTTGCATTTCTCGGAGTTTTGATTTATCGTCTCCTGTACAAGCTGTTCGTAGCCTTTCCGCCAAGCTCGGAATTTGTATATTATCTGCAATATTCCGCACTTACTCTTTTCTCGTATTTCCATATGCTGAATCTTTCCCTCGGCATATTCAATCTGATTCCGCTTCCGCCTCTTGACGGTTCGAGAATATTCTATATTTTCCTCCCTCCGAAGTGGTATTTCGGAATTATGAAGTACGAGCGTTATATCCAGCTTGCAATCCTTGTTCTTCTTTGGACGGGTATGCTCACCACTCCTCTTTCCGCGGCTGTATCTGCTGTGTCGAGAGGAATGCAGTGGCTTGTTTCATGGATATAAGCATCTCCCCGAAAGGACTGACATCGGTTTGGAAAACACTATAAACTATAAATTCGAGCTTTTTGAAGGTCCTCTCGAGCTTCTTCTGACTCTTGTCGATAAGCACAAGATGAAGATAGACGACATTCCGATAGACCTGCTTTGTGAGCAGTACATGAGCTATATACATGAAGCTCAGATGTACAACATTGACCTTGCCTGCGAATTTACCTATATGGCAAGCGAGCTTATGCTTATAAAAAGCCGTATGCTTCTGCCGAGAGACGAAAAGAAGGATGAAGACCCGAGAAAACCTCTCGTTGATGCAATGCGAGAATATCAAAAAACCAAGCTTGCGGCATCTGAGCTTTCCGATATGTACGGCGAATTCAGCGGACGCATGGTAAAGGAACAGGATGAAATAGAAAAGGACAGAACCTACGTTGCACCTCATTCCGTGGAGCTTCTTCGTGCGGCTTTTGTCCACGTTCTCACAGAGACTAAACTGACCGAAAAAACGGTTCGTGAAAAATTCTCGGAGATAGTCAACGCACCACGAATTCCCGTAGGAGAGCTTATGACCTCTCTTATCGGACGACTGAAAAACGAAAACGTCTACCTTGACGAATATTTCAGAGCTTCATCGGGACGTTCTGAGATTGTCGGCAAATTCATCGGGGTGCTTGAGCTTATCAAAAGTAAAATTGTATCCGTTGAGGAAAGTCTTTCTGACGACGGAGTTACCGACATGGCATCTCACATAGTTGTAAGACTTATCGGCAACGATGAAGACATAAAGAACGCATCCCTCGACGTATATCAGTAAAACATCAGGTATTTATGACAAACAACGAAAATCCGACGGCAGAAAACTTTGCTGTCATTGAAGCCTGCCTTTTTGCCGCAGGACATCCGCTGACCTATTCACGTCTCGGTGAGGTTCTCGGAACAAATGCGGAAAGCTGTGCGGATATTGTCGAAAAAATGGCGGCGGTATACAACAGCGAATCAAGCAGAGGAATAATCCTTGTAAGATACCCCGACTCCTGCCAGCTTTGCACAAAGGAAAAATATGCCGCCGATATAAAAACCGCTCTCGGAATGAAGCGAGGCGGAAATCTTTCGCAATCTCTGCTCGAAGTTCTTGCGGTTATTGCTTACAATCAGCCTGCAACACGTGCCTTTGTTGACACTGTGCGAGGGGTAGATTCAAGCTATGCCGTAAATATGCTTCAGGAAAAGAACCTTATTGAGCCTTGCGGAAAGCTTGATTCCCCGGGACATCCTACGCTGTTTAAAACCACGAACGATTTTCTCAGGGTATTCGGGATAAATTCCCTCGATGAGCTTCCCACAGTCACCGTAAAAAGCGACACGGGAGAGGATATAAAAATTTCCCCGAAAGAGGAAGAAATAATAATCGAAGAAAGCGAAGAAAAGGAGTGATAGCATGGTTTTTCTGCGGATAGTTATCGTATTAGCTGTTCTCATAATAATTTTGCTATCCATGAATCTAAAGCTGCACTTGAAAATATCCGATACCGCTACCGTTGTTCGTGCAGGTGTCGGTCCTATTGTACTGAAGCTCGTTCCGCAAAGGAAAAAGAAGCTACGACTGAAGGACTACACATATAAAAACTTTCACAAGCGTCTCGAAAAAGAAAAGAAGAAGACCGAAAAGAAAAAAAAGCTCACCGCCGAAAAAAAGAAAACCTCTGAGCTAAAGCAAAAGGCCGCCGAGGTCAGTGACAGCTCAAAGGGCAGCGAAGAAAAGCTTTTTTCTGTCTCATCCGTCGTAGAGCTTGTCACAACGGAATTTCCCAAGCTTTCGTCGAGACTGCAAATAAACATAAAAAAGCTTTCGGTAACCGTCGGAGGAGATGATGCGGCAAACATAGCTATCACTTACGGACGGCTTGAAGCTTTAATCGGAGCTATGCTCGCACTTCTCGACGAAAACACATCGCTTAAACCGCTGAACAACGGTGCGGTAAATGTGCAGGCTGATTTTCTTTCGCCGAAAACGAAATTAGAGCTTGACGCTTCGGTAAAAATAAGCGTACTCTCTATTTTGAAAACAGCCTTTGCAGCTCTTGTTTGGCTCATAAAAAACAAATCATCCAAATAATTAACGCAAAAACAACATATATAATGATACCCAGTATCAACGGAGGTCAATATGGCAGATAACACCAACAAACTCGGAGACATGACGAAATCCTCGCTTGAATCTATCAAAGCCATGCTCGACGCCAACACCATTATAGGCGATCCGATTCAAACTCCACAGGGAACGACAATCATTCCGATTTCTAAAATCACCGTAGGCTATGCGTCAGGAGGGCTTGATTACACCAAAGCCAACCAGAACACCAAGGGCAACTTCGGCGGTGGCGGCGGAACAGGAATTACCGTAACTCCCGTTGCATTTCTCGTAGTCGGTCAGAACGGTCAGGTTGATATTCTCAACGTAAACACTCCCACACAGTCCGGAAGTGCCGATACGGTTTCGTCAGTTGTAGGCTTCCTTGAGCGTTCTCCCGAGCTTATCGAAAAGATAAAATCCATATTCGGTAAGAAAAACGAAGAAAACGACATTTGACATTTTAGTAAAATGAGTAAAAACATTCATGTTATAAAAAGCATATTCCCCGGGGAATAATTCTTTATGAAAACCTTTCATGCGGAGAATATGTGATGTTAACTGATGTTTTATTCAAAAAATTACCAAATATATTTTTCACTCTCACAATACTCGTACTGCTGACATTCGGTGCATACGCCAAAAATGTGTCCGTTTCCGCCGAATCCGCAATTTTAACCGAAGCCGAAAGCGGAGATGTTATATTTGAAAAAAATGCTTACACCCGACTTCCGATGGCAAGCACCACAAAAATAATGACGGCCGTAGTTGCTCTCGAATACGGAGACCTTGACAAGACTGTTGTTATTCCAAAGGAGGCCTGCGGAATCGAGGGTTCGAGTATTTATCTGAAAGAGGGTGAAGCAATGACTCTTTGCGACCTGCTGTACGGTCTTATGCTCGAAAGTGCAAACGATGCCGCAACAGCAATCGCATATGAAATTTCCGGCAGTGTTGAAGAATTTGCTCTTCTCATGAACAAAAAGGCAGAGGAAATAGGACTGTGCGACACGCATTTTACAAACCCGCACGGTCTTGACAATGAAGCCCACTATACAACAGCCGCCGACCTCGCAAAGCTGACCGCATATGCAATGAAAAACGACACTTTTTGTAAGATTGTCGCTTCATACAAGTACACTATCCCGGGAAATCGAGTGCTTTTGAATCACAACAAGCTTCTCAGGCTCTCGGATGATTCGATAGGTGTCAAAACAGGCTTTACAAAACGAAGCGGACGGTGTCTTGTTTCTGCGGCCGAACGAGACGGAGTGCGTATTATTGCGGTAACTCTTAATGCTCCCGATGACTGGAACGACCATCTTGCATTGTACGAGCTTGGCTTTTCGAGCTACAGCTATCGTACTATTGCCGAAAAAGGGCAGTTTAAGATAGAGCTTCCATGTGTCGGTGCGGAAAACAGAACCATAATTGCCACAAATACGGATGAATGCAGGCTCTGTGTAAAAAACGGCGACAATGTAACGTATACTATCGAATCCGACAGAATGCTGTTTCCGCCTGTGTATGAGGGAGAAACTGTAGGAAAAATCGTCTTTCGAGTAAACGGAGATACAGTTGCCACACTTCCCCTCGTTTCAATGAAAAGCGTAACGGAAGCCGAACCAAAGACTTTTAAGGAACGCATACTTGACTTAATTAATTAGAATATTATGGAAAAAATAAGATTACAAAAATATATCAGTGCAAGCGGAATCATGTCGCGACGTGCTGCCGAGGAAAAAATAAAAAGCGGTAGCGTAACCGTAAACGGAATAACCGCTTCTCTCGGAGACAAGGTTGACCCCGAACTTGACGAGGTATGCATTGATAACAAAAAAATAAGCGGAGATGCAATAAATCGCCGCTTTACATACATCATGCTGAACAAGCCTGCCGGTTATGTCACCACCCTTTCAGATGAAAAGGGACGTAAGACCGTTGCCGACCTCATCGAAAATGCGGGAGAAAGACTATACCCCGTCGGTCGTCTTGACCTTTACTCGGAGGGACTTCTCATTTGCACAAACGACGGAGAGCTTACAAACAAGCTTACACATCCGTCACATATGATTGCAAAATGCTATATGGCCACCGTCACGACAAAGCTCACTGCCGAAGACGTTGAAAAAATTCGTGTTCCTTTTGAGCTTGACGGGTATATGTTAAAGCCGTTTGAGGTTGAGCTTGTCGGATACACAAAATGCGGTGATGCGGATTCTACCATCCTGAAATTCACGCTGTATGAGGGCAGAAACCGTGAGATAAGAAATATCTGTCTCCACCACGGCTTAAAGCTTGCCAGACTTATTCGTATATCCGAGGGAGAGCTTAGTCTTGTAGGACTGAAAAGCGGCTCTTGGAGATACCTTACCGAAACAGAAATAGCCTATTTAAAGAATATCTAACAGACAAAGGAGGATAGCCGTGCTTTTTTTGAAACTTGCATGGCTTTTTTGTTATGTTTCAAGTACAACCGATTCGCTCAAAGGAATTACAGGAGCAGATTTCAAAACTTCTCGGCTGCGAGTACCATCCCGATACATATGCCTTTTTCGCAGGTGAGCTTGACGATGACTGCACAACAGTTACCTCTGTAATTGCAATGTGCCAGTTCACCTATGCTCCCGACAAGGCCGTAATAAAGACTCTCTCTTTTCCGAAAGAATGCGAAAAGGATGAAGCGGTGATAATTCTTGTGAGAACCGTCATGAATTTTATTTACCGTGCGGAAATTCCTACAATATTTTTTGAAAAGACCGCTTGCAGTGAGGAATTTATCCGCTCTCTCGGATTCCGTGAAAAGGACGGCGAATATTCAATAGACCTCAAAAAATTCTATCGTTCCCCTTGCCATTATGAAGAATCAAACTAATGTTGTAATCGCACTCGATTCATTCAAGGGTGCGTTGTCCTCATATGATGCAGGAGAAGCGGTAAGACACGGCATATTGAGACGACTTCCGCAATGCAAAACGCAGGTATTCCCTCTCGGAGACGGTGGTGAGGGTACGGCATACTCTCTTGCTGCCTGTCTCGGCTACGAAAAACGTCATGTAAACGTAACCGACACTCACGGAGACACTGTTGATGCCGAATATTATGCTTCCGCAGACTCAACATCGGTTGTATTCGATATGTCAAGCTGTGCCGGACTTTCCCACGCAAAGAAGCATTCTCTTGATATAATGCACGCATCCACCTACGGAGTCGGAAGTCTTATTGCAAATGCCGTACACGGTGGTGCAAAAGAGATAATAGTATGTCTCGGAGGAAGCGGTACCTCTGACGGCGGTGCAGGTGCTTTGTCGGTCTTGGGTGTGCGATTTTTCGACAGGCAATGTCATGAAATTATCGAGCGTATATCACCGTCAAATCTTGACAAAATATACTCTGCCGATATTTCAAACGCAAGTGAGCTACTGAAAAACACAACTACGGTATTGCTTTATGATTCCGCTGTTCCTTTGCTTGGCGAACACGGTGCGGTCATGATGTACTCCCGTCAAAAAGGTGCAGATGACTCTTCCCTGCTCTTGCTTGAAGAAAAAATGGCTCACTTTGCGAATGTCATGACCAACGGAGACGCTTCTATTGTTTCCGTGGCGGGTGCAGGTGCTGCCGGTGGACTTGGCTTTGGACTATCACTTCTCGGCGGCAAGCTGACAAACGGTGCGGAATACGTCCTCTCGAAATGCGGATTTGAGGAAGCTGTTTCAAATGCAACTCTCGTTATAACCGGCGAGGGAAAGACAGACTCTCAAACCGCAACGGGTAAGCTTCCGTCGGCTGTTGCAAAAATCGCTTCCTATCACCATGTTCCGACAATATGCCTCTGCGGTGTAAACGACTCGAATGAATCACTTTACCGTTGTGGAATTACTTCCGTTATTCAAATAGGAGACAGACCGATGTCGTATGAGAATTCCGTCTCCGAGACTGCACGGCTTCTCGAAAAGTCCGCATTCGACCTTGCGGGAATTATAGAATATCTGTAAAACAAAAACTGACAGAATTTGAAAAAACGAATGAACCGACCACCAAAAGTTAGATCAAAAATCTAACGCTTGGGAGGTCGGTTCACAAACTTCAAATCTGTCAGCTTTTTTTATTCAATTGTAAGCTTCGTTTCGGTCGGGCATTTTATATATGCGGCAGAACCGTTTTGAATTTCAAATTCTTTTCCGCATTTTCCGTAAATAAGCTCAACAGCAGCTTCACTGAGCTTTACACGCATATCCTTGTCACGGCAGGCACAAACTATTATCTTGTAACCATTATCTTCCGAATAAGGAGTGCGTTCATACACAAAATGATGCTCGTCAAGCTCCGTTATTGCGAAAACACCGTCATAAAACAGCTTTTCTTCACTTCTTATGCTACCGATTTTTCTGTAGAACGCAAGAAGCTCTTCATCCATATTACTCCACGGAAACGGCATACGGCAGAACGGGTCACGGTATCCCTCAACTCCGACTTCATCGCCGTAGAAAACGCAAGGAACCCCCGGAAGTCCCGCAATTATCGCATATGCAAGTGTGAGCAGATTTTTTGCCGTCTCACGTCTTTCCTTTGTCATGCGTAATGTCGAAAGCTCAAGGTTTGTTTTGTCTCCGCAGTCTTCACCGCCGAGTATCGTCAAAATTCGTTCCGTATCATGAGTTCCGAGAAAATTCATCAGATTATCGGAGGTGCGTTTCGGGTATCTGCGATAAAGTCCCTCACTGTTTTTTCGCATAAGCTCGAAATTGCCGTTTTTTACATATTCTATGACGGCACTTCTGAGAGGATAATTCATCACGGAATCAAGCTCGTCACCGTATAGATAGCCTCTGCGATTGCCGTAGCTTACCTTATCGGATGCGTCCTCCCATACCTCGCCGATTATAACTCCGTCCTCTGAGCTTTTCTTCACGGCAGAGCGAAACTCACGCAGGAAATCCTCGTCAAGCTCATCCGCTACATCGAGTCTCCAGCCCGAAACTCCCTTTTTCATCCATTTTTCGACAACGCTGTTACAAATAAACGAACGGAAATCCGTATTTTTCCCGTTCACCCTCGGAAGTATTTTGACCCCCCACCAACATTCGTAGTCATCGGGAAAATCACGGAACATATACCAATCGTAATACGGTGATTTTTCCGATTGATATGCACCGAGAGAGTCATAGTTTCCGTCCTTGTTGAAGTAAATGCTGTCGGCTCCTGTATGATTGAAAACTCCGTCGAGAATTACGTCAATACCACGTTTCTTTGCCTTTTCGCACAGTTCTGCAAGTGCTTCGTCTCCACCGAACATCTCGTCAACGCTGAGATAATCCGCTGTATCGTACTTGTGGTTTGAATATGCGTCAAAAACCGGAGAAAGATATATCGTTTTTGTCCCGAGTGAGGATATATAGTCAAGCTTATCCGCTATTCCGTACAAATCTCCGCCGAAGAACACGTTATTCGCAACCTCTGCCCCCGGATACTCTCCGAATTGAGGAATTCCGCTATTCCAATCCTCGTCAAGCACAGCACAGTCTTTGACACCGCACCTACCGCTTCTTTTGAATCTGTCCACGAAAATATGGTACACGATTCCTTCGGTAAAGGCTTTTGAGGTTTTGTATTCGCTTTTGTATATGAGAAGCTGTCTTTCTCCCTCTCCATTTTCAAGAGGAGTCAGTCTTGTCACACCTTCTCCGCCGAGCATGATTTCACTTTCTTCGGTCTCGAGGAGATAGTGGTAATAAAACAGTCCGCATTCCCCATCCCACCTTTGAGTAAGACTTGAAAAATCAAATGTCAAGTCAAAGTTTCCGTCCTCCGACTTTTCCATCGGAAATGACATCCGCACCTCGTTTTGTGAATTCCACGCATCCTTGTGAATCACTATGCTTGCCGCCTTAATCTCACGGTCGCATTCCTCTATATCAAGCGTGAACATTACACGGCTTGTTTCGGCAAATGCTCCGAACGGTGAGCAGTCACGCATATTTACAAGGTCGAGCTTCAGCTCATTTGCTATTATTGCTTCACTCATTACCGAAATTATTTAACAGGCTCTATGTGCCAAATATTCTTAGCGTATTCTCTGATGCTTCTGTCAGAGGAGAAGAAACCTGCGGACGCAATGTTGATGAGCGATTTCTTCAGCCATACATATTCGTCACGGTAGGTGTTTATCATCTTTCCGTAAACATTCATATATGAGTCATAGTCAGCAAGGCACATATACGGGTCTGCTACACCGTGACTGTAGAGGAAGTAGTTGACCATAGAACCAAAACGATTTCCGGCAAAATCTCCGCCGAGTCTGTCAACGGCAGCCTTTAATCTGTCGCTGGAGTTGTAGTAATGAAGTGAAGAATATCCACGTCTCCAAAGGTCGTCAACCTCATGTGATCTGAGACCGAAGATAAAGATATTATCGTCTCCTCCTACCTTTTCTCTTATCTCGACATTCGCTCCGTCCATAGTTCCGATTGTCAATGCACCGTTTACCATGAATTTCATGCATCCGGTTCCGCTTGCTTCCTTTCCGGCAAGAGAGATTTGCTCACTGATGTCACTGGCAGGCATAAGAACCTCAGCCATGGAAACATTATAGTCCTCTGCGTAAACGACACGGATAATATCACGAACCTTCGGGTCGCTGTCTATTTCCTTGCCTATCGCCCAAATAAGCTTGATTATATCCTTTGCCATGTAATATCCGGGGGCAGCCTTACCGCCGAATATAAATGTTGTGGGAGTATAGTCTCCGTTCGGATTTGACTTTATTTCGTTATAGAGTGTAACTATCTTAAGGACATTGAGAAGCTGTCTCTTATACTCGTGCATTCTCTTTACCTGAACGTCGAATACGGAGTTTACGTCAAGCTTTACTCCCGTCTTGTTGAAATAATACTTAGCGAAATTGAGTTTGTTTTCGGCCTTAATTGCGGCAAGTCTGTCAAGCATGGATTTGTCATCCGCATACTTTTTAAGTCCTTCGAGCTTTTCAAAATCGTGTCTGTAATCACAGCCTATGGTTTCGTCAAGGAGAGAGGTAAGACCCTTATTTGAGTTACAGAGCCATCTACGCATTGCGATACCGTTGGTTACGTTTGTAAACTTATACGGCATTGCCTTGTAGTAATCGTGGAACACACCGTTTTTGAGGATTTCGGAGTGAAGTGCGGATACACCGTTTACCGTATGAGATGCCGCAACGCTGAGGTTCGCCATTCTTACCTGAGAATATCCGACTATAGCCATACGGGAAATTCTGTCCCAGTCTCCGGGATACATTGTCCAGAGGTCGGCACAAAGTCTGCGGTTTATCTCCTCGATAATCATATAAAGTCTGGGGAGACGGAGCTTGAAGAGGTATACATTCCATGTTTCGAGAGCCTCGGGAAGAACTGTGTGGTTTGTATAAGACACAACTCTTGTAACAACGGACCAAGCCGCTTCCCATGAATAGTTGTATACGTCCATGAGAATACGCATAAGCTCGGGAATGCAAAGTGCGGGGTGAGTATCGTTTATGTGGATAGCAACCTTTTCCGCAAAATTACCGAGAGTACCGTAAGCTGCAAGGTGGTCTGCGATTATGCTCTGAAGTGAAGCGGAAACAAGGAAATACTGCTGTGTAAGTCTGAGAAGCTTACCCTCGTCATGGTCATCCGAGGGATAAAGCACCTTTGAAATTACCTCGGCATTGGAAGCCTCCTGAATAGCCTTGAAATACTGTCCCTGCGAGAAGAGGTTCATATTAAAGCTCTTTGTATCGACAGCTTTCCAAAGTCTGAGAACGCTTACAGCCTTAGAATCGGCACCTGAAATCATCATATCGTAAGGTACAGCACGAACCGTATCATAGTTTTCGTATGTTATGGAGCATTTGCCGTTTTCCCATGTTTCGTTTACGCTGCCGCCGAGTCTTATATCAAAGGTCTTGTCGGTTCTGGGAACAAGCCATGTTTCACCGACATCCATCCATGAATCGGGAAGCTCAACCTGGTTACCGTCTATGATTCTCTGCTTGAAGAAGCCGTACTCATAGCATATCGAGAAGCCTGTTGCAGCGTAGTCGAGAGATGTAAGTGAATCCATAAAGCAAGCCGCAAGTCTGCCGAGACCGCCGTTACCGAGACCCGGGTCAGGTTCAAGCTCATATATACGGTCGAGGTCATAGCCTATTTCCGAAAGAGCCTCTCTGTACTGCTCCGCAAGTCCGAGGTTCATTATATTGTTTTTGAGCTGGCATCCGACAAGGAATTCCATGCACATATAATAAACTCTCTTGGGGTGAGTTTTCTTTATTTCATCGTGGAAATACGAGCGTTTTGTTGTGAGAATATCTCTTACGGATCTGATAACCGCACCGAGAATCTGTTTTTCGCTTGCTTCCTCGGGAGTTACTCCGAAATAGCTGACAAGCTTTGTTTCTATGCTTTCCTTTACGTCTGCGGAGGTGAGAGTTTTTAAAATTTCCTTGTCCGCAAAAGACTTTCCTTCTATCTTATTATCCATATTTAACTCCGTTATTTTTTATACAAAAATTCAGCGTAGTTTAAATTCAAGTGAAGTCAAACCACGCTAAAATTTTAACAAGAATATTTTACATCATATCCTTATAAATATCAATGTATTTTTTAGCCGAAACATCCCATGAAAAATCAACGTTCATAACATTTTTCACTAATTCTGCCCATTTTGCCGTCTCATGATACATACTAATTGCATAATTTATAACGTGCATCATATCATGTGCATTATAATTCTCGAACGAGAAGCCGTTGCCGCTTCCGTCGTATTCGTTATACGGCTTTATAGTGTCCGCAAGACCTCCGCAGGCTCTGACTATCGGCACTGTACCGTATCTTGAAGCTATCATCTGCGAAAGACCGCACGGCTCACTCTTTGAGGGCATAAGGAACAAATCGGCTCCTGCGTAAAATTTCTTCGAGAGGCTCTTGTTAAACTCAAATTTTACGCATACCTGCTTCGGGTATTTAGCGGCAAGGTCTCTGAAATAATTCTCAAGCTCACGTTCACCTGTTCCGAGAAGAACGAACTGAACATCATTGTTTACGATTATTTCTTCGAGAACGCATCTTACAAGGTCAAAACCCTTATGTGAGGCAAGTCTCGAAACCATTGCGATAACCGGTGTTTCCGGTTTTTCTTCAAATCCCGCAAGACGCTGAAGAACCGCTTTATCGACAGCCTTTCCGCTCATATCCTCCGTTGAATAGTTTTCGGTAATATCGGGGTCAGTGGAAGGGTCATAATATCCGACATCTATTCCGTTTACGATGCCGGTAAGCTTGCCTTCTGCGTCAGCCTGTCTGAGAATATGGTGAAGTCCGCTTCCGTAATATTCAGTGAGTATCTCCTTTGAGTAAGTACGGCTTACGGTATTTACCTTATCGGCACAAACCACCGCACCTTTTAAGAGGTTGATATTTCCGTTATACTCAACTATTCCTCTGTCCCAAGCGGCAAGCTCAAAGACATCGGAGAGTATATTGAAGTCAAATACACCCTGGTAATCGATGTTGTGTATCGTAAACAACGCACGGATATTTCTGTATTCGTCAATGTGAGAATATTTTCTCTTTAAATAGATAACGGAAAGTGCGGTCTGCCAGTCATTTGCGTGAAGAACATCGGGATAGAAGTTCATTGCCGCCATAAGCTCGAGTATGCACTTTGAGAAGAACGCAAATCTCTCGCCGTCATCATAATTTCCGTAAGGTGTTTCTCTGTCAAAATAGTAAAGGTTGTCGATAAAATAGAAAGTAATGTTATTCTTTACTATTTTCCAGATTCCGCAGTACTGATTTCTCCATGAAAGTCTTACATTCATTTCGCAAACCAGTTCAAGCTCCTCCGCAAACTTGTCACGGATAGAGGGATACAGCGGAATTACAACTCTTACATCGGATTTTTCTCCGAGAACACCCGAGACAGCCTTGGGAAGTGCTCCTACAACGTCCGCAAGTCCGCCTGTCGATATATAAGGAAGAGCCTCAGAGGCAGCATATAATATTTTCATGGTCTTTCACCTCGTAATTAAAGCATTTTTCCTTTCGCTACATAGAACGGCTGAACATCCGCACCGCAAAGCATACGACCGTCTCTCAGCACTACATTTTTGTCTGTGATAACGTAATTGAGGAACGCACCGTCACCGACTATTGTATCCTGCATGAGAATGCTGTTCTTTACCGTAGCGTTCTTACCTACCTTTACCCCTCTGAATATGATGGAGTTTTCAACAGTTCCCTCGATGTATGAACCATCCGCAACCATTGAATTTTTTATGCTGGATTTATCGCTGTAGTATGTGGGAGTCGAGTTTCTTACCTTTGTGTAAACGGGTCTGTTGTCTACGTTAAACAGAGTCTCACGAGCCTTTGCATTTGAAAGAAGCTCCATGCTGTGCTGATAATAATCGAGGAACGATGAGATACAAGCGAAATAGCCGTCGTATCTGTAAACTCTGTAGTTAAGCTCCTTGTAATTCTTTGCGAGAATATCTCTTGACAGGCTCTTGTAGTCATGTGCTATTGCGTCTGTTACAAACTGTCTGAGATAGGATGTGTTTACAACTACCATATTGAGCGATATATCTGCTGTTCCCTCAAAATCTGTGGGATAAACAAGTACATCTGTAATTCTTCCGCTTTCGTCGGACTTAAGTATTGTGTTTGCCTTTGCTTTTTCACGGCTAAGCTCAAAGCTCTTTACCGCAAATGTCATATCAGCACCGCTCTTTTTGTGATACTCTATCATATCGTTGAAATCCACGTTGCAGATAACATCGCAGTCTGAAAGAACCACATATTCGTCCGTAATATGGCTGATATAGTAGTTTACGCTTTTCAGAGCCTCAAGACGGGTTGTGTAAAGTGAGTTTACGTTGTTTGCATATGCGGTGATATACGGAGGAAGTATTTTGATACCGCCCGAACGTCTTGCAAGGTCCCAGTCCTTACCTGAGCCTATATGGTCCATGAGAGACTGATAATTATAGTGAGTTATTACGCTGATATTATATATATCGGAGTTTACCATATTGGAAAGCGTGAAGTCGATAAAACGGTAACGGCAAGCAAAGGGGATGGACGCTACTGTACGGCGAGCTGTTAATTCCGGTATGTTATTATCATGGATATTTGAAAAAATAATTCCTGTTGCTGACATTATTATGTTTCCTTTCTTTGCCGTAATTTACGCTTTTTTATTCTTTTCGAGCCATTCTTCGTTGACCATTTCTCCGCCGGATACATTGGTTCCGGGTGAAAGCTTGAGTCCCGAGCCGATGACTGTTATATTTTCGCTTGCACTCTTTGTTCTTCCGATAACAGAGCCTGCACCTATTTCGGTATCGCTGTCGATTATCGAGTAGTTGATTGTCGTACCCTCACTGATGGTTACATTCTTCATTATGATGGAATCCTTGATGTATGCACCTCTCGACACCTTAACTCCGCTTGCAAGCACGGAATTTTCGACAATGCCCTCAATATTGCAACCCTCTGTTATGAGAGAATTGGAAATTTTTGCATAATCTCCGATAAAGTGCGGCGGGTCGGAATAGTTTCTGGAAAGGATTCTCCATGAGCGGTCTCTGAGGTTGAACTTCGGACTCTCTCCGATAAGATCCATATTTGCTTCCCAGAGTGACTGAATTGTTCCGACATCCTTCCAATATCCGCTGAAAGGATATGCGTACATTTTGCAGCCGTCTGCGAGCATTTTCGGGATGATATTCTTACCGAAGTCCTTGGAAGAATTCGGATCCGCTTCATCCTCAACAAGGTACTTTACGAGAAGCTCTCTGTTGAATATATAGATACCCATTGAAGCCTTTGTGCTTTTCGGTTGCTTCGGCTTTTCTTCAAATTCGAGGATTCTCATTTCATCATCGGTATTCATGATTCCGAAACGGCTTGCTTCCTCGAGAGATACTTCAAGCACCGCTATTGTACAATCGGCTCCCGTTGCTTTATGTGCTTCAAGCATCTTTTCGTAGTCCATTTTGTAAATATGGTCACCCGACAGAATAAGCACATAATCGCAGTTATATCTGTTAATAAAATCTATATTCTGATAGATAGCATTTGCGGTACCCTTATACCAGTCGGCACCGTTTTTTGCCTGATACGGCGGAAGAACAGTAACTCCTCCCTGAACTCTGTCGAGATCCCACGGTTCACCGCTTCCTATGTATTCGTTAAGCACAAGAGGCTGATACTGTGTCAGAACTCCGACGGTATATATTCCGGAATTAACGCAGTTTGACAGAGGAAAGTCGATAATTCTGTATTTTCCTCCGAACGGTACTGCGGGTTTAGCTGTTTTCTCGGTAAGTGTATATAGTCTGCTGCCTTGTCCGCCTGCAAGAAGCATAGCTACGCATTCCTGTTTTTTAAACATATCTTCCTCCAAAATCAATTATTTTTATCGGTAGTATCTTTTGCGTTCTGCTTGCGAAGTATAACTCCTCCGAGAGCAGGAAGCTTTATATCAATAACGGAATATTTTCCGCCCATCTTATCCGCAACATAGCGTGAACGGATACCGTTTGAATTTAACACATTTTTTCCGCCGTATTCGTACTCATCCGTTGTGAATACTTCTTCATACCGTCCGAGCTTCGGAACCTTTACAGTGAAGCTGTCTCTCTCGACGGGAGCAAAGTTTAACACCACTATAAGTTCCTGTCCTTTTTTGTTCTTTCTTCGGTATGCGATAATATTAAGCTCCGAAAGATCCGCTTCTATCCATTCAAATCCGTCCCACGAATCGTCTATTTCCCAAAGCTCACTGTTATCGAGGTAGAATTTATTCAGTCTCTCGACATATCTTTGCATTTCAATGTGACGGGGATAATCGGTCATGAACCATTCAAGCTGATTTTCGTAATCCCATTCTCTGAACTGTGCGTACTCCGTTCCCATGAACATGAGCTTTTTACCCGGCAGCGTCATCATATACATAAGGAAGGTTCTCATGCAGGCGAATTTCTCATCGTAATTTCCGAAGCATTTGTCTACGATGGATTTCTTTCCGTGAACTACCTCGTCATGAGATATGGGAAGAATATAGTTTTCGCCGAACGCATACATCAGAGGGAATGTAAGCTTATTGTGCTTATATTTTCTGGCGATAGGGTCTGTTTCGATATAATCGTACATATCGTTTGCCCAACCCATATTCCATTTGAAGCTGAATCCGAGACCTCCGTCGGAAACCGGCTTTGTTATCATCGGCCATGAGGTGGATTCCTCCGCTATCATAAGCACATCGGGGAATTCATTTGCAATCTGTGAATTTAACTTCTTAAAAAATGCTATTGCTTCGAGATTATGGTTTCCGCCGTTTCTGTTCGGTATCCATTCTCCCGGCTCTCTGTCGTAATCGAGGTAAAGCATGGATGCAACAGCGTCAACTCTGAGACCGTCTGCATGGAATTCTCTGAGCCAATACAGTGCGTTCGATATAAGGAATGATTGAACCTCGGGTCTGCCCACATCGAAGCAACGTGTTCCCCAGCCTCTGTTTTCCTGTCTGTCCTTACCCTGATATTCGTAGAGCGGTTGACCGTCAAACTCGTAAAGACCATGCTCATCCTTCGGGAAGTGTGCGGGAACCCAGTCAAGGATAACTCCGATTCCGTTTTCATGCATTTTCTCGACGAAATATCTGAAATCATCGGGAGTACCGTAGCGTGAAGTCGGTGAATAATAACCGCAAACCTGGTATCCCCACGAGCCGTCAAACGGATACTCCATTATCGGCATAAGCTCAACGTGCGTGTAATGCATTTCCGTAAGATACGGTGCGAGCTTGTCCGCTATTTCCCTGTATGTAAGGTAATGTTCTCCGTCCTTATTTGATTCTCCGTCTCTCGTTTTCCATGAGCCGAGGTGCATTTCATATATATTAAGCGGTGCACTGTAGTAGTGATTCACCTTAGGCTTAAACCCACGTCTTTTCGGACACACTGTAGCGGAGCGTTTTTTCAGCCACTCGCCGTCCTTCCACTTATGGTTAGAGCGATGCGGTATTATGGAAGCGGTTTTCTTGAGTGTTTCCGACTCAAAAGCATATGGATCGGCTTTCATATGTGCCACTCCGTTTTTACCGACTATCCTGTACTTATAGAACTCTCCCTCGAGGGATTTTTCGGATTCTACCGTTATCTCCCATATTCCCTCAGTGTTAAGTCTTTTCATTTCAAAGCCGTATTCCCAGTCTGTAAAGCTTGCACAAAGCCCTACTCTTACTGCATTCGGAGCCCAAACTCTGAAATGATATTTAATTCTGCCATCCGATTCTTCACTATGCACTCCGAGATAATCGTATGCGTGAAAATTAGTACCCTGATGGAAAAGGTATATAGGAAGCGAATCGTTTAATAAATTGTTTTTACTTTCGTTACCCGTCATAGTCCATCCATCCTTTCGTTAACTCTATTATACAATAAATAAAGGCACAATGCAAGAGATTTTTGACGATAATATGAAATTCCAAGGAATATTATATATCCGATTTCGACACAATGTCTAAGATTGTGACCCCAAATTGTACACTTTTACCGTAACGCCTCAATTTGCGTGCTTGTAGACAACCAAAAACAAAAATCCCGAGCGTTAAAATCACACATCGTAATCAATACTCGGGAAAAATCGGTTTATTATTTTGTATCAGTCAAAACAAAGAGGAGTTGTCGGAATAGAATGACGTGGAACGAGCATCATGGGAGAGACGGTCTCTTTCCATTTCTTGTAATGCTCTGTCTCCTTATGTGCAGCCGCCGCTTCTTTATCACGATATACCTCATAAAGCACATATTTGTTAGCTTCTGTGTTATCGTGAAGAACGTCGAATCTGACATTTCCCTCTTCTTTTCTGGAATTTATGTGGTTGTACTCGGTTATTTTTTCGAATTCTTCCACATATTCGGGAATTACGGTCACAAATACAAGTGTAGCTATCATACTCTGTTCACCTTACTTTGCGTCTACTACCTTGAAGAACTCAATCTCTTCACCGGAGGGACCGTAAACAAATCCGCAGTTAAGAGTGAGCTTTACGGGAGCGGAATCAAGCGGAACAACCTTGGGTTCGGACTTTACCTTGGCACCGAACTCAACAGCTCTCTTGAATGCCGCGTCAACATCATCTGCCTTGAGTGCAAAGTGAATATATCCTACATTTGCGGGTTGTACATCCTTACCGCCTGCGAAAAGCTCAAGTATTCCGCCGTCACCGAGGTCGAGCATTGCGATTCTGCCGTTTCCTTCGCCCCACATGGTATAGAACTTCATTCCGAGACCCTCTGTGTAGAATTTCAGAGCGGCTTCAAAATCGGTTGCCATAAGTGCAACATGATGGAATCCCATTCCGCCGATAATTTCGTTTGCCATAATCTTTCTTCCTTTCAATATTTAAAAATATCAATAGAATCTAATGCTTGTGATGACCTTACCGAGTATCATAAGGCTGTTTACAATTATCGGGAGCATTGTCTTGTTTTCCGGCTGTAATCTGAAGTGACCGTCCTCCTTATAGAAGGTCTTTACGGTAGCTTCATCGTCAATAAGTGCTACAACAATATCTCCGTTTTCGGCAATGGAGGTCTTTTCTACAATGACAATATCTCCGTCGAGAATACCTGCCTCTATCATGCTTGTTCCCGACACCTTGAGTGCGAACATATCGTTATCGGGAAGCGGATAAAGTCCCTTGGGATAGTGAATGAAGCCCTCGTAATTCTCAACGGCAAGGATAGGCTGTCCTGCTGTTACCTTTCCGAGAAGAGGAACATTGCAGTAGTCCTTTATTTCGCCGCCGTCCTCATAGGAAACGCCCTCAATACGAAGTGTACGGCTTTTTCCGGTTTCCTTCTGAATATATCCTTTTTTTTCGAGACGTTCGAGACAGGTGTGAACGGTAGATGTGCTTTTTATATCAAGTGCGTTACAAATGTCTCGAATAGACGGTGAGTATCCGTTTTTTCTTATATTATCTTTTATGTAATCAAATATTAATTGCTCTTTGGGTTCAAGAGTTATCATAACAACCTCGCTTTGAACATTATTTCTCGGTATCACTTCGATACTTAATTATGTCTATATTATAACACACCTGTCGAATCGTGTAAACAATTGTTCTGAATTTTATTATGAATTTTTATGATATATTTTGTTAATAATTATATTACACGATTTTTCACGAAAAGATTTGTGTAATTATGCTTTTATTGTTACCAAAATGTAAAAAACAAAAATTTGTCTAAATGACGGTTGAAAAAGCTGATTTATTAATGTATAATGTATGTTAGCGGACTAGGGCAAATCCTAACCGTAATTCATCGGCAAAATTTTTCATTTATATAAAGGAGTTTAAAATGGCTACAACAACTAACAAGCACATACTTACTTGGGTTGACGAAATGGCTGCTCTCTGCACACCTGACAACATTGTTTGGATTGACGGTACAGAAGAACAGGCAAACGCTCTCCGTGCTGAAGCTTGCTCCACAGGCGAGATTATCAAGCTTAACGAAGAAAAGCTTCCCGGATGCTACCTCCACCGCACCGCTGTAAACGACGTTGCTCGTGTTGAAGGCAGAACTTTCATCTGCACATCTAAGAAAGAGGATGCAGGTAACATCAACAACTGGATGGATCCCAAGGAATGCTACGAAAAGCTCGGCAAGCTCTACAAGGGTTCCATGAAGGGCAGAACAATGTACGTTATCCCCTACTCCATGGGTATCGTAGGTTCCGACTTCGCTAAGTACGGTATCGAGCTTACAGACTCCATTTACGTTGTTCTCAACATGCTCATCATGACAAGAGTTGGTACAAACGTACTCGAAGCTCTCGGTGACAGCCCCGACTACATCAAGGGTCTCCACTCCAAGGCTGATCTCGATGAAGAAAACCGTTACATCTGCCACTTCCCGGAAGACAACACTATCTGGTCCGTTAACTCCGGTTACGGCGGAAACGTACTTCTCGGTAAGAAGTGCTTCGCTCTCCGTATTGCATCCTACCTCGGCAGAAAAGAAGGCTGGATGGCAGAGCATATGCTTATCCTCGGCGTTGAATACCCCAACGGCGAAGTTAAGTATGTATCCGCTGCATTCCCCTCTGCTTGCGGTAAGACCAACCTCGCAATGCTCATTCCTCCGGAAGTTTATGCAAAGCAGGGTTACAAGGTTTGGTGCGTAGGTGACGATATTGCATGGCTCAGAGTCGGTGCTGACGGTCGTCTCTATGCTGTTAACCCCGAAAACGGCTTCTTCGGTGTTGCTCCCGGTACTAACGAAAAGTCCAACCCGAACGCTCTCCATACCTGCATGAAGGATACCATCTTCACAAACGTTTGCCACAACCTCGATGACAACACTGTTTGGTGGGAAGGTCTCGATAACAATCCTCCGAAGAACGCTCTCAACTGGCGTGGCGAAACATGGGATTACACTCAGTACGACAAGAACGACAAGGTTAAGACAGCAGGTGCTCATCCGAACTCCAGATTCACCGCTAAGGCTGTTAACTGCCCCTGCCTCTCCAAGGAATTCAACAATCCCGCAGGCGTTCCGATCTCCGCAATCATCTTCGGTGGTCGTCGTGCTAAGACTGCTCCCCTTGTATACCAGTCCACATCTTGGCAGCACGGTACATTCGTTGGCTCCATCATGGCTTCCGAAACAACAGCTGCTGCTTCCGGTGCTGTCGGCGTAGTTCGTCGTGACCCCATGGCTATGCGTCCTTTCGCAGGCTACGACATGGGTGACTACTTCGCTCACTGGCTCGAAATGGGTAAGAAGATTCCTCACGCTCCTAAGATTTTCCACGTTAACTGGTTCAGAACCGATGATAACGGCAACTTCATTTGGCCCGGCTTCGGCGACAACATGAGAGTTCTTCTCTGGATCCTCGCTCGTTGCGAAGACAAGGTTGACGCTGACCTCACTGCTATCGGTTACGTTCCGAAGGCTGAAGACATCAACATCGAAGGTCTTGACGGTATCACAGTTGATACTATCCGTGACCTCCTCTCTGTTGACCACGACAGCTGGCTCGCTGACTGCGAAAACATCAAGGCATTCTACGCTCAGATCGGCGACAGAGTTCCCGCTGAACTTCACGAAGAACTCAACGCACTTATCGCTCGTCTCGGCTAATTTAAACGCATAAATTAAAACCTCACATTACTTTCATTTCGGAAAGCCGTGTGAGGTTTTTTGTTATTCTTTGTATATTGGGTATCGCTCTTTATCAGCCTCGGTTATCTCTCTAAGCACTCTGCAAGGAACTCCTGCCGCAACTACGCCCGAGGGAATATCATGTGTTACAACGCTGCCTGCCGCTATTACCGTGTTGTCACCTATCGTAACTCCTCCGAGAACCGTTACTCCCGCACCGAACCAGACATTGTCTCCCACCGTGATAGGAAGTGCAACCTCAAGTCCGGCATTTCTTTGCTCTGCGTCAATTGCGTGTTCAGCTGTTGTAAAAAGGCAATTCGGAGCGATAAACACATGGTTTCCGAAGGTTACTTTTCCACCGTCGAGAATTTGACAATTGTGATTTGCAAAAAAATAATCCCCTACCGTTGTATTATATCCGAAGTCGCACCAAAACGGTGTGTTTACCGTAGTATCCTTTCCCATTTTCGCAAATATCTTCTCAAGTATTTTTGTCTGAGCTTCCCTGTCAGACGGTTTAATTTGATTAAATTCATGACAAAGGTTGTTGCAGCTTGCTATTTCGGCTAATATTTCCCCGTCATAATTTGCATTATATAAAAATCCCCTGTCACGTTTTTCTTTTTCCGTCATATTCTATCTCCAATCAAAGCAGTGACTTGACAATATCACATCAATATTTTATAATATAACTATTATAGCACACACGGTATAAATAGGCAAGGAGTGAAATGATGAACTGGGACGAGCTTTACAAGGAATGTGATAGCTGTACAAAATGCCCCCTCGGCAAGACTAAAACAAACACCGTATTCGGCTGTGGTTCAACCTCTGCACGGCTCATGTTCGTCGGAGAAGCCCCCGGTGAGCAGGAGGACAAGCAGGGCATTCCGTTTGTCGGTGCGGCAGGACAGCTTCTCAACAAATACCTCACCGCAGTCGGAATAGACAGGGATGAAACATATATCGCAAACATTCTGAAATGCAGACCTCCGCACAATCGAGACCCTCTCCCCGAAGAAGAAGACGCTTGTATAGGCTATCTGAGGGAGCAGGTGAAGCTTATCCGCCCCGAAATGATAGTTTGTCTCGGTCGAATTTCGGCAATGCGACTGATAAAACCCGACTTCAAGATAACTCGTGAGCATGGTATAATAATACGCAAGGGTGCTTTTGCAATGACTGCCGTATATCACCCTGCCGCACTGCTCAGAGACCCCTCAAAAAAAGAAGATATGTACAGAGATATGAAAAAAATAAAGGAATATCTCGACGGCGAAAAATAAAACAAAGCTCTCGCGGAAGAATTTTTGATAGTCCTCCGTGAGAGCCTTTTTTTTATTCCTCGGAAAATGATATTTGCTCCGGTGTTTCCCGTTCGATTTGTTTTAAATACGGTATTCCGAGATGCTCGTACCCAAGGTGAGTTACCGCTCTTCCCCTCAGCGTTCTCGCAAGAAATCCTATTTGAAGCAGATACGGCTCGCAGACATCTTCAAGTGTTGTCGCTTCTTCTCCTATAGTTGCGGCAAGTGCTTCAAGCCCGACAGGACCTCCGTTATAGAACCTTATTATGGTTTCAAGCATATCTCTGTCTGTCTTGTCGAGTCCAAGCTCATCTATTTCAAGCATATCAAGGGCATTTCTAGCAACCTCAAGGTCTATTCTTCCGTTACTCATAACCTGAGAATAGTCTCGCACACGTTTGAGCAGTCTGTTTGCAATTCTCGGTGTACCTCTCGAACGTGAAGCTATTTCGATTGCACCGTCTTCGTCTATCGGAACATCAAGTATTGCGGCAGAGCGTTTTACAATCGTTGCAAGCTCCTCGGGATTATAAAGCTCCAGTCGCATCTGAACTCCGAAACGGTCTCTGAGAGGTGTTGACAGCTGACCTGCCCTTGTCGTTGCACCGATGAGAGTAAAATGTCGAAGTCCGAGGTGTACACTTCTTGCCGCAGGTCCTTTTCCTATGATTATATCAACGGCGAAGTCCTCCATTGCGGGATAAAGTATCTCCTCCATTGTTCTGGGCAGACGGTGTATCTCGTCAATGAACAGCACATCCCCCTCCTGAAGCCCTGCAAGAAGTGCTACAAGGTCGCCTTTCTTCTCTATAGCTGGTCCCGATGTTATTCTCAGATTAACTCCCATTTCCTGTGCGATTATCGCAGCAAGAGTTGTTTTACCGAGTCCGGGAGGGCCGTAAAGAAGTACATGGTCTATTGATTCCCCTCTCAGCTTTGCGGCTTCCATTATGATTCTGAGATTTGCCTTAGCTTTTTCCTGACCGATATATTCGTCAAGAGTCTGAGGTCGGAGTGAATTTTCGTTTTCGACCTCCTCGGGGTTATAATTTGAGGACATAATTCGGTCTTCAAAATCAAATTCTATATCATCCATCTTTTATACCTCCCCTGTTCAGTTTTTAATAAGTACGGACAGTGCTTTCTTGATTATATCCTCAACAGATTCGCTGAGATCTACGTTTTTCATTGCGGCGGCTATTTCGGAGCGTGAATATCCAAGCACCAAAAGAGCGTCACGTGCGTCATCGAGTTTACTTCCGTCAATAGGCACCTGAATTTCCGCTATATCTTCGCCGCTTTCCGCCGTCATATATTCGGGGAACGATTTTTTTATCTTGTCATTTAAGTCAATCGTAAGTCTTGCGGCAGTTTTCGGTCCGACTCCGGGTGCCTTTGCTATTCCATTTACGTCATCGTTAAGAACAGCCTGTGCAAGACCTCGTGGTGTGAACCGTGACAAAATTGACATTGCGGCTTTAGGTCCTATTCCCGAAACGGAGATAAGCAGCTTAAAAATCGCAAGCTCCTCTCGTGAAAAGAAGCCGTAAAGCTCAACTGCATCTTCTCTGACTGCCATATGCGTAAATATCCGCACCATCTCTCCTGCACAGCTGCTTCCGTCAGGCGAAAACTTCGGAGACGGCAGATGTGACAGAGTGTTTGCGGTAACCGTAACGTGATACCCTACCCCCGCACACTCGATTATTACCGTACAACGAGTGGCATTTATTTCAAATATTCTTCCGTATAGCGTTTCTATCATAGCATATCTCCATTATCGTTTTTGTCGCATTCGTCGTTTATTTCTTCGTTTACAATCTCATCGTTGACAATTTCCGAGACTTCTTCCGACTCGATTTTTATCACGCTTTTCTTTCGTTTTATACAATACTCCGCCGCACAAAGGACAGCGAACAATGCCGTTCCGGAGAGTGACAGAATCAGTCCGTATTTTACGCAGTCGGGTTTGTACTCAAACACAAGCTCATGCTCACCTGCGGTTATATCGAATGCGATAAAGGCTTCGTTCAGTGCGGCTCTTTTCTCAACCTCAACTCCGTCAACGTATATTTTCCATGCGTCATCGTAGGGAATCGTTGTAAATACGGCTTCACTTCCCTCAGGCACGTTTATTGTTCCGTAGATTCTGTCATCTTTTTCGGAATGAGCGTCCATTGTTCCGTCTTGAAGCTCGCTTATAACGTCGGCAAATTCCTTTTCGTCAAAGTACCAGAAGAATGAGCATCCCGAGCGAATGTACATCTTGCTTTCTTTCATCACAAGCTCTACCTTTTGCTCACTGCCTATATCGAACGAACCAAGCTCTCTTATCGAGAAATCCTCACCGTCAAAGTATTTGCAAAGCTTTTTTCCGTTGAGCTTCAAATCCGCATCTCTGGGGTAATCCGATGGGAAATAAACGTACACGGACTTTGTGGACTCTATATCGAGGACATAGGTGAGCTTTGCCGTGTCACCACTTCCGTCCTTTTCAAAGGCTCTGTGATCTGCCGCAAAGGAAACACTGCATCCGCTTTCCTCTTTATCCTTAATATCTACCTTTGACCATATTTTTACGTCATGACCTACCATTTCCGAAAGAAGCTCATTCATATATGTGAACGGGTCGGAGTACGAATCATAACCGTCATTCGGCTTATCGTAGTCAAGTGCGGTTGGGGATACGGCATACGCTATTGACAGTGCATATGGATTTTCGTATATATCAATATCGTCCTCCGTAGAGTCGTAAAGCTCGTACAGATTATGGATATAATTCATAACGGGCTTATCGTCACCCTCGTCTGCCATAACATAGCGAATGTCAAACAGGGCATCTGTTACTGCATTTGCACCCGCATACATACTCCAGTGCGACATTGATGCATATCCGAATCGTTTTAAGCCTTCAACCGTCTTTGCGTTGAGAGTAGAGGTCGAGTTAGAAAGTCCGTTTATTCCTATTGCGAAATTGTCATTCTTTTTTCTGTGAACCAGCTTTTCCGCACGGTAAAACTCATCACCGGTACTTTCCGTAAAGGTCTCTGCCGCTGTCGAATATGTGTCAACCATCTGTCTGTACGAGCTTCTTTTTGAATATGACACATCCTCATCAAGGGCATACAGCATAACCACACCGTTTCCGACAGCCTCCGCAAGAACTATACCGCAAAGAACTCCTGCCGAGACATTTCTTTTAACTCCCGAATCGAGTGAGCGTACATATGACGGCATAACGGCAGAAAACAGTACAAACAGAAGTATACACACCCAAACACACTGAAAATCGGGGAGATTGTCGTAACCTATCTTAGCAAGGATGACAAGCATTGCACACCATGCTACAGCCGAACAGGTAAACGCTTTGTAACCTATCTTTTTTATGTTTGCAAAAACATCGACCGCCATGAGTAGCATGAGTGCGGAAAACATATAAGCAAATCTTGCGTTAAGCCAGTTCGGTTCCTGCATACCGTGCCATATAATATCAAGCACGCTTAAATTAAAGCTTGCCACAAGCACGAGCATAATGACAGCCATTCCGACTTTTTTTCTTGTCGGTATCTGCTCACAGAAGAAATACAGCGGTGCAAGTATCAGCGTAAGAGTTCCGCAGTAATAAAACGGCATTCCACTCGGTCTTACGGTATCATATGAGCCGAAAAATGCCTTTGTAAGGAGGTCGGCAAAATCAAACAGCTGAGACGGTGTAAAATCGGGTGTGGAAAACTCAAGCTTGCCGAAGCTGAGTGAATAGTATACGGGCAGAATTATCACCGCAGACATAACAACGGCAAGAATCGAATAAAAGCCTATTCTGAGAAACGACCTTGCAAAATGTTCTCTTTCCCCTCTCGGATTTCTTTCACTCGGAGAGAGCATGAAATAACGAACGAAGAACCATATAAGTATGAAAAAGCAGGTCATGTATCCGATATAGAAATTAGACATTATCGAATACACAAGCGAGATAACGTAAAGCTTAAACCTTCCATTTGATATAAGCTCATCCACGGCAAGGAGTATCAGCGGAAAAACTATCACGTTATCCATCCACATTACGTTATGCTGAAGCACTACCACATAGGATGAAAGTGCATACATCGTTGAAAACATGATCCTTTTCGTCACGTTCAGATTTCTCTTTTTTGTAAGCAGATATGAAAACGACAGTCCCGCACAGCCTGTTTTAAGAACCAGCATAAAATACATGGCTTCCGTTATTGCTTCTTTCGGGAACAGTGCAACCAATAGCGAGAACGGACTCGACAGATAATATGCGAATATTCCCATAAATTCACCGCCGGCAGCTCTTTCAAATGTATAAAGAATGCTGTCTCCCGCGGTAAGTATGCTTCTCAGCTTCTCGAAATAATAAATATACTGTGCGTTCAAATCAAGTACAAGTACCGAATTTTTCCAAACAGGCCAAACTCCGATAAGCGAGTAGATAAGTATCATCCCGACAAACGGCACAAAAAACGAAAGCAAAAGAGCCTTTAAATCACGGTGTCTTTTCGCTTTTTCGGGACAGCATGGAAGCATACCGTTTTCCGTAACATCAGTCATTTTTTTCTTCCTCTGTTTTGATAACCTTTTTTATTGCTTTTTCAAGCTTTTCTCTCGGCAACGTAAGATCCCGTCCGCATTTTTCGCATATCACACGAACATCACTGCCGCTTCTGACAACAATAAATACAAATGAGCCGCAGGGGTGCTTTTTTTTCAGTTCCAGCTTATCTCCTGCGGAAAATTTGGGGATATTCATTTTTCCCTCCGTTATCCGTTTTTTCTTACAATATTATAGCATGATTTTCACGTTTTGTAAATAGAAGTTCAATCTTGCAAGAATATTTGTTTTATCACAGCTATTAATACCCTGTCCGTCAAGTCTTTACAAATCGGATATACAAAATTAACCCATACTAATCTTGATTTAATATATCTTCCATGATATAATAGGTATATCACAACACAGCGAGGTTTAAATATGGCATTACAGGAATCGGGGCAGATGTACCTCGAAACAATATATATCCTCAGTAAAACAAGCAACAGCGTTCGTTCCATTGACGTAAGCGAATACATGAATTTTTCAAAGCCCAGTGTCAGCCGTGCTATCGGTCTTTTAAAGGACGGCGGCTACATTACGGTCGATCATGATGGTTTTATTACTCTGACCGAGGTCGGAATTGAGCTTTCCGAGAAGATATACGAGCGTCACACTATCCTTACGGAATGTCTTACAAGGCTTGGTGTTGACCCTGAAATTGCGGCACATGATGCTTGCAAGATAGAGCATATCATAAGCGACGAGACTTTCGGTGCGATAAAGGAACACATGAAAAAATACAACTGAATAAAAACAGTGTCAAAAAATGAACCGACCCCAAAAGTCAGAAAAAAATCTAACTTTTGTGAGGTCGGTTTATCGTTTCTCCGTATTCAGACACGGTTTTTAATTATATATTATTTTATAAAGGGCGAGCTTGGACGGTGCAGGATATCTTTCGTCTCCAACATAGTATTTTATACCGATATAATCACCGGAATACGACATAATAGAACTTCCTTTCAGTTCACAATTCAACTTATATATTACAAGCTTATCATCTACTCGGCGAAAGATAGCTCTAGATTTGTCATACTTTCCAAGCAAGCTTTTTCGTTCGACATTTTGGAAATCATCCCTCAAATAACATTTTAACGTTTCACCTATTGCTGTTCCATCCGAAAGACTAAACGGGACAATCGTATCAGCCAATGTCTCAAACCATATTACATCATCACATATTATCATGTCCCAAATGCCATAACTTCTACTGCCATCTGAACTTGCTTCATCTATCACATCATTGTCTAACGCTATCGTTCTGAGAAATTCTCCATCAGCATTTATTACGTCGATTCTGTATTCCCCCTCCTTCATCAGGCAGTAAATTTCCCCGTTATATGCCCGTGCCGAAGATATTATTTCGCCGATACTTCCTTCCTCCTCCCTTATTTGGTTTGTTTCAAATATGACTTTTGTTTCCCGGGTGTATAAGTCATATAGAGTTACTGTGTATTTGTATTTGTATCCATACTCTATCTGATGAGGTTCAAAAACCACGAGATGACTGTCATCAAGCACTGATATATACTGGAAAGGAAGTCCGGTATCATTGCTGTAAACCTCCGTAATTCCCACGTTTTCTATATCAATCTTAAACAAGGCTGCGTCCCATGTTGTATAAACACACCCGTCAGGTGCAAAAAGTATGTCTCCGCTTGAGGTATTTGGGTTGTATATAGTGCCGATTGATTTATGCTCCTTGGTTTTAATATCGTAAACAAAATATTCATCGTCTACAGTGTATGCGGTGTTTTTCTCGTTGATTGGAGTATAATGCTCCTTAGCATAAAGTATGCAATCGTCAAGGAGCATTTGAACAGCACAGTATTCATCCAAATCAATTTCAGCAAACAATTCAAGCTCTACGGCATTTTCATCTGCTATTATGTAATTAGTGTATTCATTCTCTGTTTCTACGCTCACCTCCTCCGATTCATCGTATATCTCGTTTTCTTCGTTTTTCGAGATTGATTCAATGTTTACTGACGATTCTTCATTTACCTCACCCGAACAACCGCAAATAACGAAACACAGTAAAAGCAAGGAAAGAGTAAATTTTAGAATAGCAATTGAAGTTGTTGTTCTCATACTTACCACCAATATCCTCCAAACCAATGGTCCATTATTACTTTATAAACAACACCTGATGACTTTGAATATGTTCCGTCCGGGTATTCAGTTGTTTCCCATGTTATATACGGATCTGTAAGTGTAATCGTACACTCATTACCGCTCTTTTTTATCCCCGATACATTCAGAAAATGTCCTTTTGAAGAATACGCCCAATTTTCATCTTCCTCTATATCTATTTCCTCTGTATATATTTTCGCTGTATTTATTCTTATAATAGGCGGACCGTAATATTTACACGCTGTTCTAAACGAAAGAATCATATCTTCCTCGTCTTCGGGATGTTCTTCCGCATATTCCGGTTTATCGGGAATATATGAATTTATATATTTTATCATATAGCTTGCGTCCGGAAGCCCAATCTCTGCCGTAACCCCTAAATCGCTTGCAATTTGAGACTGACTCGGCACATTACTTACCTCATAGAACAACAATGTTTGTCTCGTGGTTGCAGGAGCACAGTAATAGTACGTCTCTTGCTCACAAAACGGCACATCTAAAGTATATTTATAGTCCGCAGCTCTTTCATTTGCAGCATTTATTTTTGCAAGCAGTTTTTCTTTCAGAAGTTCCTTTTGTTTTTCAGTATATTCATCACTTTCCTCAATCTCGGCAAGTCTTTCGTATACGCTCTTAACTTCGACTTCGTGAGGAATCTCACCATCACCTTGCATAATACCGTCAGTCGCATCTCTTTCATTTGCAACATCTATTTTTGCAAGCAGTTTTTCTTTCAGAAGTTCCTTTTGTTTTTCAGTATATTCATCACTTTCCTCAATCTCGGCAAGTCTTTCGTATACGCTCTTAACTTCGACTTCGTGAGGAATCTCACCATCACCTTGCATAATACCGTCAGTCGCAACTATCGCACCTACAGCACCTTGAACAACAAGAACAGAGAATAAAACGCATAATAATTTTTTATTGATTTTCATAATTTAACTCCTTTTACTGAAATATCGTCATTTGGCTT
>CAYWFS010000002.1:55911-71265 GCA_964457685.1 uncultured Ruminococcus sp.
TTTTTATTGATTTTCATAATTTAACTCCTTTTACTGAAATATCGTCATTTGGCTTATATTCGTTTTTCGTTAAATTAAAAAGCACATATGTCGATACTGTTTTCAGCCGTCATATGTGCCTTTGCAAAATACGTTTCATGGGATATGATATACACGTCATAAACGTCTTATGCTCATGCGTTGCTCTCTGACGGCACACAAAATATCTGCCGAATGATACCATATCTCGTTCACATCCTTTCAAGAAAATCAAACTTTTATCTGATTTCATTATACCAAACATTTTTATGAGTTGTCAACAGTTTTTTGTAGGTTTTTAATAGTTTTTGTAGGTTTTTAATAGATTTTTTCAATAAAGAAAGACTCCGTTTTCCGAGTGAAAATGAAGTCTTTTTTGTATTTTATTTAAACTCCGGTATCATTGCCACGCTTCTCTCGAGTATTCCGGTAACGTGTGCGATAAATATGCCGTAGTTTGTGAACGGTACTCCGCAGTCGAGTGAGCATTTCATTCTGTACTGCACTTCCCTTTCGTTTAGCATACATCCGCCGCAGTGAATGACCGCAGAATACGGAGTAAGATCCTCGGGAAATTCCGTGCCTGAGCAGGTGACAATATTAAGCTTTTTTCCCGTGTGTGAGGCAAGAAAACGAGGGATTTTTACACTTCCTATATCTCCGCACTGCCTGTGATGAGTACATCCCTCCGCAATGAGAACGGTATCTCCGTCTTTTAAGCTGTCTATCGCATGGACACCGTTATAAGCTGTTTCAAGAAATCCCTTGTAGCGTGCCATGAGTATCGAAAACGAGGTCAGCGGAACATCATCGGGAACAGTCTTTGCGACACGAGCGAATGCCTGACTGTCGGTTATTACTACTTTCGGCTTATCTTTCAATTTTTCGAGAGCCAAGGAAAGCTCGGTATCCTTTGCTACGACTGCCACTCCGCCGAGGTCAAGAATATCGCGTATTGTCTGCTGCTGAGGGAGTATAAGTCTTCCTTTGGGTGCCGACTCATCTATAGGACAGACAAGAATCGCCGTATCCCCGGCTTCCATTATGCCGCCGACTATGGATTTTTCCGTCTCTTTTGGCATAAGTCCTGCGACACGTTCCTTCAGCTCATTTATGTTATTTCCGTTATTCGCACTTACGGAGATACTGTTTTCCGATTTATCATGCGAAACAAAGCCTGCAATGTCGCTTTTCGTATAAACGATTATGTACGGGAGATTTTTTTCCTTTATCACCGTAAGAAGCTCTCGATCGAAGTCGTTCATTCCAACCGTACCGTCAACAACAAGCACCGCTATATCGGTTTTGTTCAGTATCTGCTTTGTCTTTCGTACTCTTTTTTCTCCAAGCTCGCCGACATCATCGTAGCCGGGGGTATCCGTTACAACAACTGCACCGAGAGGAAGAAGCTCCATCGCCTTTGAAACTGGGTCGGTTGTCGTTCCTTTCACATCGGAAACAACGGCAAGCTCCTGTCCCGTGAATGCGTTTACAAGGCTTGATTTTCCTGCATTACGGCAGCCGAAGAACCCGATATGCAGTCTGTTTGCGGACGGGGTACTGTTAAGGCTCATACTTTAACTCCTTTATCTGAGGAATCAGAATCTGAAATCACGCTTTCCTGCGTTTTTAATATCTTCTATATGTTCTTTTGCTATTCTCTTAACCTTTTCGCTCGGTATTTTCTCAAGCTCTTTTTCGATAAGCTCATAGCCTGTTTTTCTTGTTCCATCGCTTGCGTAGTCCTCGAGGAATTCGGTAAGAGTCATGAGTGCGTTCGGATGACAGCAGTTTTGAATCTGTCCTGTCTTACATAAGCTCATGAAGCGGTCTCCGGTTCTTCCCTCTCTGTAGCAAGCTGTACAGAACGACGGAATGAATCCCATATCCATAAGCCATTCCACTACTTCATCAATAGAACGCTGGTCGGACACGTCAAACTGCTCGGAGTCGTGGGGACGTTCCTCCTCTGTGTAGCCGCCGACAGATGTACGGGAAGCACCGCTTATCTGAGATATACCTACCTGTAATGCTCTTGCGCGAACGGACTGACTTTCTCTTGTGGAGATTATCATACCTGTGTAAGGAACTGCGATTCTTATGCACGCGATAAGCTTGAGGAACATTTCATCGGAAATTCCGTTATCGAATACATCGGGGTCAATATCGTCGGCTCTCTTGATACGGGGAACGCTTATTGTATGAGGTCCTACTCCGTGTGCGGCTTCAAGATGTTCTGCGTGCATGAGAAGTCCCGCAAACTCGTATTTATACAGCTCAAGTCCGAACAGTACTCCGAGTCCTACATCGTCTATACCGCCCTCCATAGCTCTGTCCATAGCTTCGGTGTGGTAGTCGTAGTCGTGCTTGGGTCCTGTGGGATGGAGCTTTAAGTAGCTTTCCTTATGATAGGTCTCCTGGAAGAGAATGTATGTACCGATTCCCGCTTCCTTGAGCTTGCGGTAGTTTTCAACAGTCGTTGCGGCGATATTTACGTTAACTCTGCGAATATCTCCGTTCTTATGATGAATGGAATATATCGTCTTTATTGAATCGAGAATGTATTCTATGGGGTTATTAACGGGGTCTTCTCCGGATTCTATTGCAAGACGCTTGTGTCCCATATCCTGAAGAGCAATAACTTCGTTCTTTATTTCTTCCTGTGTGAGCTTTTTTCTTGCTATATGCTTGTTCTTCATGTGGTAAGGACAGTACACGCAACCGTTCACACAGTAGTTCGAGAGGTAGAGGGGGGCAAACATTACGATTCTGTTTCCGTAGAACGCAAGCTTAATCTCCTCCGCAAGCTTATACATTTTTTCAATCTTATCGGGAAGCTCGCACGCAAGAAGAACCGATGCCTCACGGTGAGTAAGTCCTTCACAATGTACACCATGCTCGGTCTTTTTCGGTTTTGCCTTTTCGAGAAGACTGTCGATAAGCTCGGCATTATTTTTGTTTTCTTCTGCGTATTTCAGTGTTTCGAGAATTTCCTCGTGATTGATAAATTCCTCTGCTTTCAGAGATTTGGGATTGTAAATAGCCATGTTATTGTTCCTTTCTTTGGGGGCAGAAAAACTTACCCCTCAGAATAAATTTAATTCTTAATTATATCTCCTCTTGCTTCAACTATACGGTAGCCTATCGACTCCATTCGCATTGCAAGATTGTTTTTGCTTTCCGCCGCTTCGTCACCCGTACATATTTTGTTGTCGTACAGCTCGTATTTCTTTCGTTGAGATTTCGGAGAAAGATTCGGCATTACGACATTTGCACCGCCGAGAATACCCATTTCACGTCCCTGCGGATGTATGGTTCCGAGTGCGGTTGTTGATGGAAGAAGAATACTCGGCTTTATAAGTCTGATGAGTGAGAGAAGATATACGGTTGTTTCAACATCTCCTCCGACAAAACCAGCAAACGGTGTTGCGTGATGAGGAACGAACGGACCTATACCGCACATATCGGGCTGAAACTCTGCGATGAAGCAAAGATCGGCGGCAATATTATCCGTAGTCTGATAGGGAGAGCCTACCATAAATCCGCATCCAACCTGATAACCGATAGCTTTAAGGTCATAAAGACATTTCATACGGTTATCGTAGCTCATCTCAGACGGATGAAGTCTTTTGTAATGCTCCGCGTTTGCCGTTTCGTGCCTTAGAAGATACCTGTCCGCACCCGCTTCATACAGTCGGATATAGCTCTCACGGCTTCGTTCTCCGAGAGATAAGGTAACTGCACAATCGGGATAAAGGCTTTTTATGCTCCTTACTATATCGCACATCACTTCATCGGTGTAGTACGGGTCTTCTCCACCCTGCATTACGAACGTCCGAAATCCAAGCTCATATCCGCTTTCACAGCAAGAGAGAATATCCTCCTTTGTGAGTCTGTATCTCTCACAGGCTTTATTGCTTCGTCTGATACCGCAGTAGAGACAATCGTTTTTGCATATATTGCTTATCTCGATAAGTCCTCGTATATATACGTCGTTTCCATATATTTCCGTGCGTTTTTTTACGGCAAGAGAGGCGGCATATTCCATCGTCTCACTGCTTTTTCCCTCGATAAGCCTTTTATATTCGTCATGACAAAGCTTTTCGCCGCTGTCAAGTCGTTTTAACAGTTCAAAAACGTCTTTCAAAACAAAACGTCCTTTCATCCCCCGAAAAAGAGATAAAAAGACGCTGAAAAAACACCTTATATCCACAGCTTTCACCTTAATCTAAAAAAACGATTTCGATGTCAGGGGGAATTTTTATTTATTTTAAACCTTTGAATACGCAGCCTTTGCGGAGATACCCTCAAGCTTTCCGATTTGTCCGGTCAGGGAGTTTATCTTATCCTGGGGTGCGTCTACGGCAACACTGATGATATTTATACCCTTTTCTCTGTACGGTATACCCATCCTGCCGATAATATATTCGCCGTACTCATGCAGTATAGCGTTAAGCTTGCCAACACTTTCGGCATTTTCAACGATAATACTTATCACGGCAACTCTTGTTTCCATGCTTTACACCTAATTCTTTATTTCAAGGCTATTATAGCATATAATTTTCTCTTATGCAATAGCATTTTTTAACTTTCGATGTAAATTATTGCAGAGTGTGCGGAAAACGACTCCAAAGCACTTCAAATTGTAAAAACTCGGTTAATATTCGGATAATTATTTTATCTTCCTATTGAATAGTACGAAATTTGAGTTATAATGTTTTATTGGAATCTTTTTTTATCACGGTAAACAATGAGTAAATTCAATTTTTATAATCATAACAAGCAAGACACGAACAGTGCGACCGATGATTTTATTCTCGACACCACCGAGACGGACGCAGACTTTATATCGGGAGAGTTTATTAACTCCCTCGATAATCTTACGGAGGATGACATAACTCCCGGCGAGATAGCTCGAAAGCGTGAAAACTCATCCTCTGAAATAATTCGCAAGATAATGTTTGTGTTCTTTTCGGCAATGTTTGTGGTAAGCTGTATAATGCTTATCCAAAATCTTATAGACAAGCAAAAAGGCGAAGAAATATACAAGCAGCTTGAAGCGGAATTTTTCTCCGACGGCTTTACTGTAGACTCGGTATCCGCATTCAGACCGGAGGACGGTGAGGTATCATATCTTACAGAGGACAGTGCGGAGCTTTCACTCACAAGCATGAGCGACACAATACGGGATATTTCAAGCTCATCCTATATTGACACGTCACAAAAGCAATACAACGAAGAACTTGAGTTGGTTCGTGCAAAGCTTTCCTCTCTTTCTCAGACCAACGAAGACCTTTACGGCTGGATAACAGTCGAGGGAACAAACATAAACTATCCCATAGTTCAGGGAGACGACAATTCATACTACCTGAACCATGCATATACGGGAGATTATCTTCCCATAGGCTCAATATTCGTTGACTACAGAAACAACCGCAGTATCACAAAGAACTACAACACTGTTATCTACGGTCACAACATAACAAGCGGCACAATGTTCCATGATGTTGAAAAATTCTTCAATGAGGAGATGTTCAACAACACATATATTGTTATATATACAATGGACGGTATCTACTACTACGAGCCGTTTGCTATATACAAAGCCAAATACGACTACCAATATTTCCGCACGGGATTTTCCTCGGCAGACGATTTCATTGCGTTTACGGATGAAATACAGGGAAACTCATCTCTCACCAAGGATATAGAATTCACCGAAAACGACCGTGTGCTTACTCTCTCGACCTGCACAAACATAATAAACTCCGAGAGATACGCATTACACGCAAGACTTGTAAAAACAATAGTCGATTAACACTGTAAGGATATAAAAAATGACAAATATTCTCGATATACTTATCTGTCCGCTATGTCACGGCAAGCTCTCATGTGAAGAAAATTCACTGAAATGCTCACTCGGCCATACATTTGATATTGCCAAAAGCGGATATGTAAATCTTCTTCCTCCGGGAAAAGGAAAAAACGCACACACTGGTGACGAGCGTGACATGGTTCGTGCAAGAGTGGATTTTCTCTCCTGCGGATATTATGACGAGCTTGATATGCGTTCGGCAGAGCTTATCTCGGAAAACATTAAATCCGATGAGCTTACTCTTATCGATATGGGAGCCGGAGAAGGCAGACACACTCTTACAACCGCAAATGAGCTTATAAAGCACGGCAAAAATGTTCTCGCTCTCGGCTTTGACGCTTCAAAATACGCTTCGGAATGCGGAATGAAAAAGTCGCGGGCGGCAGGACTGTGCGAAAAAAATCCGTTTACACCTCCCACTTCTTCTCTTGCGTTCTTCCCTGCCAATATTTTCTCGCTTCCCATATGCGATGCTTCGGCAGACGTATGTCTCAGTATGTTTGCACCTATTCCGTGGGAGGAAGCCTACAGAATACTTAAGAAAAACTCCGAAAGTATGCTTCTTGTGCTCTCCTCTGGCAGGGATCATCTTATAGAGCTTAGAGAGCTTATCTACGACAAGGTAAATCTCTCGGATGCTCTCCCAGTGGGTCATGAGCTGTTTGAAAACGCAGGAAGCACGGAGATAAAATATACCGCTCACATCAAATCGGGAGAGGATATAAAAAATCTCTTTATGATGACTCCGTTCTACTACAAGACCACCGAAGAAGGAAGAAATCGCCTTTATTCATGTGAATCGCTTGACGTAACGGTAAACGTAAACTACACGATATTTAAAATAAAATGAAGCTTTCCGTAATAATTCCGATGTATAACGAAAAAGCCATAGCAGCCGACTGTGCAAAAGCTCTTATAGAAAAGCTTGACAGTGACTCTCTGGCTCATTCGTACAGATATGAAATAATATTCTCGGATGACGGGTCTACCGACGGTTGCGGAGATACGGTGCGTAGCTATGTCGCAAAAAATTCTCCCACAAACGGCACGGTCAGCGTTATCACCTCGGAGAAAAACGAGGGCAAAGGAAGTGCGGTGCGACACGGGATGCTATCTGCCGACGGCGACTACATTCTTTTTACAGACTGCGACCTTGCTTACGGAGTCGATGTTATACCGGAAATGTTTCGATGTGCGGTGGAAGTGTCAGAGCGTGACAGCAGAAGTGCGGTAGTAATAGGATCCCGTGCAATATCAAAAGACGGATATGCGGGCTACACCTTTCTCAGAAAAGCGGCATCAAAAATCTTCAAAATGCTGCTCTGTCTTACCGCAGGCTTCTCACACAGCGATTCCCAAAGCGGTCTTAAGATATTTCGCCGAGACGCTGCACATGATATTTTCTCAAACTGCATTGTAAACGGCTGGTCGTTCGATTTTGAAGCACTGATGATAGCGGAAAAGCTCGGCTACGGAATCCGTGAATATCCCGTAACAATAATCAATCACCGAAGCTCTAAGATAAATCTGCTTTCCGACACTATAAAAATGCTCTCAGATGTAAGACAGATTAAAAAGCGTGTTTCGTCACTTGATATTAAGCCGCATAAAAATCATGACAGCCTATCGTCATAACGTATGTGCAGTTTTCAACTATCCAAAGGCTTGACGCAAGCTCTTCATTAAGAAAATATAGGATTTCCTCCGACAGCCTTGTGTTTTCAAGACATATTTTGGCGGCGGCAACGGAGTCCTCATCGGGGTTCTTTTCTATCGCACCGTTTACAGTGGGCGTGAATTGAACCCCGTTTTCTTTATCGAATATCACATCCACAATGCTTGACGGAAAATCTTCCGAATCAACACGATTCATAACAACGCTTCCCACCGCCAGCTTACCGAGAAACGGCTCACCTCCCGATTCCGCATAAATCAGCTTCGACAGCCAATACAGCTCCTCCTCGTTGTAAAATTCGTCGTCCGAGAGTATCGCAGAGCTTTCTCGTGTAAGATAGGTTGTATGCTCTTCCTCGCTGTAGTAAACGTCATAGCCGAATGCCGCACTTATCTGTCGTAGGGGGACATACATTCTGTCGTTGTAAGTAAATATTCCCTCGGAGCACCAAAGAATTCTGCCGTTTGCATTTATATATTCTCCTCCGTCCTCGGCAGTAAGGTCAAGCGAATCCGTTTTTACTCTGGCATATTCGTTTTTCTCATCCCAGCTGACAACGGAATTATCCGCCATACACGAAAACTCTCTGAGTGCAACATATGTTACATCGTTTACAAACACCATCTCTCCCTCGTAGGCATATCCGTCAACAAGCATACTGTATTCTGTTTCACCGCTGTAGTTTTCCCTCTCAAAGTCTGTAGCGGATACATAGCCAGCCAGTGCCGACACAAAAGTCAAAAGAAGCATACATCGAATTATCAGTTTCATTTTTCAAACCATTCCTTTCTCAGAAACTTGCCTCATTTTTGGTGTGGAAATCTTTCATTGGGGCATGACACCATTATAACACAGAAGCGGTAGTTCTTTAACAGGTAATATCTTCCGAAAATGGGTAATTTGATTTCACAAAAACAGCAAAAAACTCCGCATGATACGGTTTTTACACCAATATCATACGGAGCTTTGTTATTTTTTCCGAAAAGACAGCAAGATAATTACATCCCTGCCATATTCAGAGAAATTTTGGAAAATTATGCCTTGAATACTTCAAACATATTGATTCTTACCGTGTGACCGTTATTCTGCTCTGCATTTGTGATGTAAAGTCTTACAAAACGTGCGGAAACGGGTGCGAACGAGCGATGTGTTGTGTTGTCGGAGTTACCGGTTACGGAGTCCGCTGTCTTCCATTCATCGTTTTCGTCAGCCTTATATTCAAGTCTGAAGTCCTTGGTATTGTAGCCTGCGGATTCCTGAGCACCTGCGTGCATTACGAACCAGCCGCCGATTTCGGTTACTTCGCCTATATCAACCTCAAGCCAGCTGATATTATCCTTGGAAGCCGCACACCACTTTGTATTGGGATCGCCGTTTATAGCGTGTGCTCCTGTTTCTCTTTCGTTGAAGTCACTGCTTGTCTTCCAGGACTTATTGAGAATAACATTTTCGCCGAGCTTTTCTGCAACAGCCTTTACGGTAATATCGTGGTCGGGAACCTTTACTACAGCTTCGTTATCACATTCAACTGTGATATATTCGCTGTCCCATCCCTTGAAGAGATAGCCGTTTGAATAGCTGTCGGTCTTGATTACAGCAGCCTTGCCCTCTTCACGGGAAATTACGGTCTCCTTACCGCCGATACCGATTATTGTGATATTGCGGAGGGGTGCATTCTTTCTGTCAACTCTGTCGTAGAGAGGTGCAAGAGGTGTAGTATCATCGTTACCGCTCTTTGTAAAGGTTGCAGCCATAACAACGAGATCCTTATCGCAAGGAAGAACTACTTCTGTAGCTCCTGTTACGGGAATAGCATACTTGAAGAGGTAAGCGAAGAGATAGAGTCTGTCGCCGTTCTTGTCGTGAGTATGAGTGTAGTTTACGGCAATTTCATCACGCTTTACGAGAGGAGTCTTACCGTTAACGAGCTGTTCCCATGCACCTACATTTTCACGGAAGTCCTGAACGCTTACGGGAACTGTCTTTCCGTCAACAGTGAAGTCGAAGGTCTTGTCTCCGTTTGCACTTGCGGCAAGGATATAGAGCTTGTCTACACCTGCGGGAACCGCTATCTTCTGACCCTCGCCTACGACAGCGTTATGAGCAACTGCTGGTGCAAGCTTGAAGGATACGCCGCCTGCCACAACATTTTCGGAGTAAAGCTCGGAGGGGATGGAAATTCCGTCTGCAAAGCCTTCGGATACTGTAGCGGAGTTGAAGGTTGTAACTCTCTTTGTATAAGGAAGCTTTACATGGATTTCTTCTGTAGCTTCAGCCTTGTTTGCAACGGGAGCAACGGTTATAGCAAATGTCTTTACGGCATAAGGAGTGAGTGTGAACTCAAACTTGTTTCCGTCAAACGCAACGGGAGCTATTTCATCCTCGTAGCCGTTTGTTTCTGTAACGGATGTAAGGTTTCCAACGAAGCTGAGAGTGCAGTTTTCGCTACCCTTGCCCGAGGTTTCCTGAACTCTGACAATGATTCTCTCTCCCTTTTCCTCTTTCTTTATCGCACGGATAACAACATTGTCATCGCTTACGGATACGAAAGAAACAGACTTGTTTTCGCCTGCGTGCTTGGATGCGGTAAACGGAATCATCGGCTGGTTAAGCTCTGCGGCTTCCTTTGTTGTGCCGTTTCTGAAGCCCTTGTGACCTGCGATGGAGTAGGTGAAGATGTTCAGACCCATATCCTGCCAGTCCTGACCGGATTCGTTAAGGAACTTTCCGAGAGGTGTGTGGATAAGAGTGAGACGGAGTGTGTTGTCGTTCGGCTTATCCATACCGTACTTACAGTCGTTCATGATGGAAACACCGTAGCTACCGTCCGCGGCAGTAAGGTCTGCCCACTGGTGAGTGCAGTGCTGATAGTAAGGATAGGAGTCTGTATTTCCGCTTTCGATAGCACCGAGACCCATATCGAATACAGCATTCGGGTTGGAAACTGTGAGCGGGAATGCTGCTCTGAGGTTGGATTTACGCTGATACCAGTCAACTATGTTTGCAACATCGACTCTTTCGCCGCCCTCGCAAAGTGAGATAACCTGTGTAAATGTAGAGCCTTCAAACTTCTTTGTTACCTTGAGAGAAACAACAGCGGCACCGTTATCATGGATTTCAATCTTGCAGTTGTCCTTAACTACGGCAGGTTCAACAAGTGCGTCATCCCAAACAAGCTCCCAAGAAGGCCATGTTGTACTCTTATCGGGACCGATTTCAAGTCTTGCGGGAGAAGCAAGAAGTTCAAAGTTATCGTATGCCTTATCAACGATGCTTGCAATATCGCCGTCTTCGTTTACGGTAACGATATATCTTTCGTTTTCGATGGTGTTTGCGGATACCTTGAGTGAAGTCTTAACTTCGCAGGGAGTATCGCTTTCACGAACATCGAATACTGTGCAGCTTACGGGAGCAACAGCAGCCTTGAATTTTACAACTGTTCTGCCGTTTTCGTTGCCGAGCTGTGCGGGTACTTCGTTTCCGTGTGCGTCGAATACACGAACATAAGGAGTCTTTACGTCAATTTCTGCTGTAACGATGTCGTTTCTGCTGTAGGAAACAGGGTTATATACGATTACGGGAGTTCCCTCAACTCTTGTGTCGAGAGTGCCTGTTATACCGCCGACAGCATTTGCAAGCTCAGATGCGAACATATTGAGTGCGATAACGTAATCGTTATAGGAGAATACATACGCAGATGCAATGGATGTACCCGGGAGGTCATCGTGGAACTGGTGCCAGAGGAAGGTCTGCCATGCGGTAAGGAGTCTTTCTGCCGGATATTCGGAGGATGTGAGCCATGCGGAGATAACAGCCGCTCTTTCTGCGGAGTCTGCAAGAAGCTCATTCTTACGGTTCCATCTCTTGTTGATTGTATGGGAAGTAAGGGCACCTGAGCCGTGAGGAATGAGAAGCTCTCCTCTGTATTCGGGAAGCTTTTCTATTTCTTCCTTTGTAAGCTCATTGAATATCTGGTCTGTTGAGGATGCGACAACCTCGTAAAGACCGTTTCCGTTGTTTTCGATAGCCTCGTTTACCATACGAACGGAGCCTTCTGTGGGAGATCCGCCGTAGTCACCGGTTCCGTAGTACATTGCTCTGTAGGGAACACCGGAATACTTTTCGTTATGCTCTATATTGTGTAAAAATTCTTCTCTCGATTCAACGGGAGCGTCATTTCCGGTTCTGTCAAACTTATATGTGTAGTCACCCTCGAGGAATGAGCCGACAACATAATTTCCGTCGGGACCAACCCATTTACCGAGGTCGAGACGGGGCTTATCCTTAACGGGCTGAGGCTTTGTTACGGAGCCGTCTTCATTGATTACGGGACCGCCGACACCCCATACAAGCTTCTGTGTGGAGAATCCGTTAAGACCCATGTGTGCTTCAATAGAGGGGAGTGCATATCTGAAGCCGAAGCAGTCTGTAAGGAAAATATCGGTACTCTTCTTGCCGAATTCCTTTTCAAAATAGCCGTTTCCGTAAAGAACCTGTCTCATAAGAGCTTCCGATGAGGGTACGTTTACGTCCATTGCGTCCCATGTACTGCCGGATACGGTCCATCTTCCGTCTGCGATATATCCCTTGAGCTTTTCATAAAGGTCGGGATAATATTCCTTAGCGAGCTTATAACGGAAAGCTCCCTCAAAATTCATTTTGTAGTGAGGATATTTTTCAATAAGCTCAAAGTTTTTTTCGAGAGTTGATTTTACGCAGTCACGAATGGTATCCTGAATAGTCCAGTTCCACTGAGTATCCAGGTGGGCATTGGCAACAACGTAAAGCTTCTTCTGCTTTTCCATTTTTCTTTACCTCCAAAAATAATATATTATAACAGAAGCAATGTAATATAATAACGTCCGAACACTCTCAGCTTCTGAATTTTTTCTGATTTATATCATCAAAGTCTTTCTTCGCAGATTTTTCTTGCAACGAAAATACCGCTTGCGGATGCGTGTGAGAGGGAGTGAGTGATTCCGCTTCCGTCTCCTATCATGTAAAGACCCTTGTAACGGCTTTCGAGGTTTTCGTCAACGGATATTTCCATATTGTAGAACTTAACCTCAACACCGTAAAGAAGTGTATCGTCATTTGCACATCCGGGAGCAATCTTATCGAGCTGATAAATCATTTCTATAATTCCGTCGAGAATACGCTTGGGAAGTACAAGGCTGAGGTCACCGGGAGTTGCGGAAAGAGTAGGTGTTACAAGGTTTTCTTCGATTCTCTTTGCGTTGCTTCGTCTGCCTCTTACAAGGTCACCGAAACGCTGAACGATAACTCCTCCACCGAGCATATTGGAAAGTCTTGCTATGCTTTCGGCATAACCGTTACTGTCCTTGAAAGGCTCAGAGAAGTGCTTTGATACGAGAAGTGCGAAGTTTGTGTTGTCGGTGAGCATTGAGGGGTCTTCATAGCTGTGACCGTTTACCGTTACGATACCGTTTGTGTTTTCTGTAACAACGATTCCGTGAGGGTTCATGCAGAAGGTTCTTACTGCGTCCTCGTAGTTTGCGGTACGGTAGACAATCTTACTTTCATAAAGCTCATCGGTGAGGTGAGAGAATACAACAGAGGGAATTTCAACTCTTACACCGATGTCAACTCTGTTCGACTTTGTTTCGATGTCAAGCTCCTTGCAAACGTGTTCAACCCATTTACTTCCGCTTCTTCCGACAGATACGATACAGTCACGACAGGTGTACTTATTTCCGTTCTGACAGCTTATCTCATAACCGCCGTCTATAACCGCAAGGTCTTCAACAGGGGTTTCAAAGAAAATATCTATCTTATCACGCAGGAAGTTGTAGAGGTTTGAAAGAACGACATAGTTTTTGTCTGTTCCGAGGTGACGAACGGATGCGTCAAGAAGATTGAGCTTGTTCTGTATGCAAAGCTTCTTAAACTTGGAGCCTGCCGTTGAATAGAGGTGGGTTCCCTCTCCGCCGTAGCTCATGTTTATCTCGTCAACGTACTGCATAAGTTCGAGGGCTTTTTTCTTTCCTATATATTCATAGAGAGTGCCGCCGAAATCGTTTGTGAGATTGTATTTTCCGTCTGAGAATGCACCCGCACCGCCGAATCCGCTCATGATGGAGCAGTGCTTACATCCTACACAGCTTTTTATTTTTTCGCCGTCTATCGGGCAGTGTCTTTTTTCAAGCGGATGACCCGACTCGAATATAGCTACTTTAAGCTCGGGTCTCTGCTTCATAAGTTCATATGCGGAGTAGATACCACCCGGACCTGCTCCGATAATTATTACGTCATAATTCATTTGAAATCGCCGCCGTTTTTCCATTTATTTGCACCTTTATACGCTGAGGGCATATGTGTGCGTATTAATTATACTCCCAAAACAACGTCAAGTCAAGAACAAACCTTTCCTTTATATAATAAATACCTATAATCGACCTTGTTCCGATTAAATTCACGTATTTGGTGAAAAAATCTCTCTAAGCGTGATGTTGTATTCCTTGTCGGCAGTATGTATAATATAGTCAGTAAACGACGTCGGCATACAAAAGAAACAAGGAGATAAATTATTATGAAACTTAACATCGGAGAGAACATAAAGCTTCTTCGCCGTGAAAAAAACATGACTCAGGAGGAGTTTTCGGAGCTTATCGGAGTATCCTGTCAATCGGTATCACGTTGGGAAAACGGCTTATGCTACCCCGACCTCGAGCTTTTACCCACAATTTCGGAGGTATTCGGAATTACCGTAGATAAGCTAATCGGAATAAATGAAGCATATGAGCGTATGCACGTTGCGGAATATCTGGAAAAATATAAAAACGCTCTGTCATGCGGAAATATAAGCGAATGCATTGAGATTGCAAGAGAGGGAGTAAAGGAATACCCGAACAACTATGAGCTTTTAAACAAGCTTATGGAAGCACTTTTCCTCTCGGGTGACGATGACGGAAATGTTCCCGATTTTGAAGAAAACAAAGTAAAATACGACAGCGAAATAACCGCTCTCGGCGAAAAAATAATCAAGCACTGCCCGAATCTCGATATAAGACTTGAAGCAACGTGGAGACTTGCGTTCAATCACTGTGAAATGGGAAGAAAAGCAATCGGTCGCAAGATATTTGAAACACTTCCGTCAAGTGATTTTTGCAGAGAAAACGCAATGTGGTACTGTCTCGAAGACACCGAAAAGCTTCCCTACGCAAGAAATCAGGTAAATGTCGGTTACGATTTTATCATGGCAGGCATTTATCAAATTCTGTCGGAACGTCTCCTGTCAGACGAAGAACTGCTTTCCGTATGCGACAAGAGAACAAAGCTGTGTGAGCTTATATATGACGGAAACACTCCCACATCAAGCTGGGGTGATGCACGATTCCACTGCTACAAAGCCGCAACTTTAGCACGTCTCGGAAGAAATGATGAAGCTATTGCAGAGATAAAAGAAAGTATCGCAAGTGCAGAACAATTTGACGCACGTCCCGATGTAACAACCGTGTCTTCCCTTCTTATCGGTGAGACAACAACACACAAAAACGACTTTGAAACAGACGACTCTCGCACTCTTTCGGAAATACTCCGCACAAAATGGCTGAGTTCAAATGATTTCGACAGCATTCGTACAAACGATGAATTCAAAAAAATAATATCCGAATAAACAAAAAAACGGGCAGTTTCAGACGATTCTGCTCGTTTTTGTTATTCAATTGAAATTAAAATGCCCAGTTGCCGTTTCTGAAGATCGGTACGATACTACCGTCAGCACGAACAGCGTCAATTGAAAGGTCGGGGGCACCGATCATGAAGT
>CAYWFS010000003.1:0-19692 GCA_964457685.1 uncultured Ruminococcus sp.
GGATGAAGAAGTATCACTTCCCCGTTGTGAGTATTCGATATTATTTTTTCCTTTGCCGCCTCACACGACATTTGATTATCGTTATCCCAATCGGCATATGCGAAGCTCCAGAATATTGTTTTATATCCAAGCTCACTTGCCCACGAAAGATTTTCTTCATTGAATCTTCCCTCGGGCGGTCGGTAGTATTTCGATATTTCCGTTCCCATAGTCTCACGGTAAATCTTCTCCATTGCTTTAAGCTCGGCTGAAAACTCATCTATGCTGTTCATTTTTGTCATATCCTTGTGTTTTGCCGTATGATTGCACACGGTATGACCCTCATCTATCATTCTCCGAACAAGGTCTGTATTTGTTTTCACAAGATTGTCGAGAATAAAGAATGCTCCGGGAACATTTTCTTCATGAAGCGTATCGAGTATCCGTTCAACATTCCCGTTTTCATAGCCAGCGTCAAAGGTCAGATATATCACACGCTCGTCCTCTCCCAGATAATATCCGTCATGCTCACCTATATAGCTCATTTCGGTAGGAAGCGGTGGTCTTGAGCCATCGTTCATGTGCTTGCAGTACCACCCCACCCCCTCGCTCATGACATTGCAGGTCTCGCAAAAGGTCGCAGCAGTAGCGTCGTTTTTGTTTGTGGGTGCATTCTTCCCTCTTTTCGGAGTAATGTCCTCGCATTCGGGTTCTGAGCTTTCACTTTGGAAAAAGATACCTTTTATTTTTTCACCGAAGCTTCCCACCGCTATCAAGGTACAAGAAAGGACAACAGCAATCGTTTTTTTGACAGAAGCCATATTTTTCCTCCCATATCATTATTTTTGCCGTGCATCGTTATTTTTCTCAGAGAGCTCGTGAAATACACCTATTTTTTCTTTCCTCGATTGAGTTTCGATTCCATTCCGACACAAATACCACTTGACTTTGCATAATTTTATGGTATCATATATTTTGTAGATTTTTTTGTTTTTATAGGAGTGTATATGCTGTTCAGACCCCGAATTTTTAATACGATCCTCACTTTTTTGATTATCACGGGGTCATTATTTTCGCTCTCATCATGCTCGATTTTGCGGAGTAACGAAGCCGAGTCGAACGAAAAAAACGGAATAATAAGCGACTTTTCCGATACAATGGAAAACGACAGGATAGTTCCGAGTGAAAACAAAATAGACGACAAGGAGACGCTCATGAACATCGAGAAAGCAATACGCAGTGAAGCCGTTGAATGGATTGAGCTGTACAACGAGAAATACGGTGAAAATGCCGCCGAAAAGCTCATCCTTTCAAGCTACAATATTGAAGAATATAATCACAATTTGATTGAAAGCTGTCCCTCTCTGCACGATATGAAAGCTCCGCCGAAAACTGTTACGGGTAAGGAAGTCAGAGAGGAAATCGAGAGATATTCTTTCCCGAACGGAGACAAATACGACAAGCACAAAAACAAAATAAACGATGACGACAGGAAAAAGATAGGCGACAACCGCAACCTCGACAACATCCCGGAAAACATCGAAGTGAAATACGGAATAATCACCGACAGATGTGACCTCAGGGGTTTCCCGACAGAGCTTGGCTTTTACGACGGGGAAACGGGTTACTACAGTGCAATACAGGAATGCGAGCTTATAACAGGTCTTCCCGTCCTTATTCTCCACGAAAGCAGCGACAAAAGCTTTTTATTCGTGCGTTCCTACTATTACTCCGGTTGGATAAAGTCATCCTGTGCCGCCGAGTCCGATTTTGATACTTATTTGAGTACCGCATTCCCCGACAGCTTTATAACAGTGCTTGAACCCGAGATAAAAACGGACGGCACTGCTCTGTCAATGGGGTGCAAGCTTGAGTATGTCTCCGAGGATATGTCCTCATACACCGTGAAGCTTCCCAAAAGAGACGACAACGGTTCGCTTTATTTCGGTGAAGCAAAAATCGAGAAGGCTCATTCCTGCTACGGCAACCTCGAATACACAATGAAAAACTACTACCGTCAGGCTTTTGCTTATCTCGATTCTCCATATTGTTGGGGAGGAGAGGGCGGCGGTGTTGACTGCTCCGGATTTGTGTGTGCCGTATTCAGAACCTTCGGCATCTATCTTCCGAGAAATACGGGAGAGCAGGAAAAATACAACGGTGAGATTGTATCATTTGCATCCGTGTCAGCCGCAGAAGCACTTGACAAAATAAGAGTCCCGGCATCGGTTCACAGAAAAGGTCATGTCATGCTGTATCTCGGCTCGAAAAACGGTCAATATTATGTCATACACGCTCCGCAGGGTGGAGAAAAAGTCTCGGTAATGCAGCTGAATGTTCCCGGCAATCTTACAAACGTCTGCATTATTAAGTAATTTACAAAGACTATTCCCCCATTTTCGGTTGACTTATGTGTAAATTTGATATATAATGAGTCTGTGACTAATTTTGTATAAATAATGACAGCTAAAAAACAGGAGGCATCATCTTGAAAAAACAAACAAATTATCCTCTTTACGAAGTAATACCGGTAAATTCTATCCGTGAACTTCTCGACATTGCAGAAGCCGAGGTTCCGGAGAAAATTGCCTTTAAATACAGAATCAAGGACGATAACATTAAAGAAATAAAGTATACGGAATTTATCCGTGACGTTAATGCAATCGGCTCCGCACTTTGTGAGCTTGGTGTTATCGGCGAACACATTGCTCAGATCGGCGAAAACAGCTACAACTGGATCAACGTATATCTCAGCGTGCTTGCGGGAAACGGAGTTTATGTTCCCGTAGACAAGGATCTTCCCGAATGCGACCTTATAAACATTTTAAAGCACAGCGATTCCTCCGTTCTTTTCTATTCAAGCAAATACGATGATTTCGTTTCAAAAAATGCGTCCTCCGAGCTTGCCGATTTCCACTATTTCGTAAGAATCTGCAACAACGAAGAAAAGGCAGACGAAATTCCAGAATACTTTGCGACAAGCCCTCGCTTCCTTTCCTTTAAAAAGCTCAAGGAGCATGGTTATGAGCTTATCGACGGTGGCTACGACGAATATCTCAAGCGTCACAGTGAACCTCACGACCTCAAAATGATAGTATACACCTCCGGCACAACGGGAATTGCAAAGGGTGTTATGCTTTGTGAACACAACCTCATCTCCATCGTTTACTACGGACTCCAGGTATCTACTGTATATGAAACATACCTTTCCGTGCTTCCTTATCACCACACCTATGAAGCGGTTGCCGGTCTTCTTGTTTCCCTCCATCATCACTCAACGATTTGCATAAACGAGAACCTCAAAACCGTTATGAAAAACCTTGTCGCCTACAAACCCGACTACATTTACCTTGTTCCTGCCTTTGCCGAGGAATTCTATCGCAGAATTTGGTCTACGGCAAAAAAATCCGGCAAGGAAAGCGGACTCAAGGCTCTTATCAAAACAAGCAACAGTCTCCGCAAGGTCGGTATTGATATGCGTCACAAGTTCTTCTCGACAATTCACGAAAACTTCGGCGGAAATTTGAAGAAAATAGTATGCGGAGGAGCCCCCATTCGTCCCGAAATAGGCGAATTCTTCGACAACATCGGTATCAACCTCATAAACGGCTACGGCATCACCGAATGTTCTCCCCTTGTTGCGGCTAACCGTGACTTCTTCAACGACTGCAACACTGTCGGCTGTGTTCTTCCCTGCTGTGAACTGAAGCTTGAAGATGTAACCCCTGACGGAATCGGCGAGATTTGCGTAAAGGGTGATATAGTAATGCTCGGCTACTACAAAATGCCTGCCGAAACTGCCGAGGTGCTTTCCGATGACGGCTGGTTCAGAACAGGCGACTACGGCATGATAAACGACAAGGAACAGCTCGTTATCACCGGTAGAAAGAAGAACATTATTGTACTTTCAAACGGAAAGAATATTTACCCCGAAGAAATCGAAAACTACATTCAGAATATTCCCTATGTCAAGGAAGTTGTTGTATACGGTCTGAAAAACGAATTCGGCGAAGAGACAAAGCTTTGTGCCGAGGTATTCCTGAATGCCGAAAAGCTTGAGGAGCTTGGAATAACAGAGCCTGCCGAGAAGCTGAAAAAGGATATTTCAAACGCAACCTCCGCACTTCCCTCTTACAAAAATATAGGTAAGATTGTCATTCGCACAAAGGAATTCGACAAGACTACCACAAACAAGATAAAGCGTCAGAGCATAAGTGCGAACGAAGAATAAGCTTTAAACAAAAAATCCCATCCGTGAAGCCTAAAAAAACGGCAACATGAATGGTTTTTTTCTTTTATACGATAAAAACAAAAATTGCTCCGAACCACGCCATCATAAGACGCTGTAAATCGGAGCAAATATTTTTTAAGCTTATCCGTAGCCGATTTTAATCGACAGTGGATAATGTATCAAAAAGCCTTACGGCTGTTGTTTTCCCAATAAAGGGGCATACGACTACCCGAAAAAGTATCCTCTCTGATACTCTTTCGTCATTACTTAAAACGGTTCTCTGCTAAACTTTAAATTACTTTATAAACTTTTCGAAATCGAAGTAGCAGTCATGCTCTGTTTCAACGTAGATTTCATCCCACGAAACCTTTGCGAGGGTTACGCCGAGGAAGCTCTTTGCGTTGAGTCTGTGCTTACCGTTTACAAGTGTAACATCGTAAGGACACTTTGATGCAATGCGTGCAAATTCGAGAATATCGTTTGTGGTAACAAGTTCAACTTTGTAAAGATATTTGCTGTTGCAGATCATAAGATAACCTCCGTTACATTGATTGCCTTCTCTGACAATCTGACAAAATTTTTAATCTCGGCTTCGGGATTTTTCTTTATTTCCCCTTGCCGAACTATATTATACTCATTTTTTTCTCAAAGTCAAGGGGTAAAAAACATGTTCTCCGTATTGACCTAATCGGCTAATCGAGCGAAAAATGCGATTGTTGCTTTTGCACAATTTTTGAACCCGTTTTTTGTGCAACCACAACATATAACGGGCGTTTTTAAGCCGTTTTTAGCGAACACACATTCTATATTGTCATTTCAAACAAATAAACGGGATAAACTCGTGCTTTTATGAGCATAATAATGAGTACAACAAAATCACTGTTTGGAGAAGTATTATGAAAAATAACGGATTTTCTCTCTCTCGGCGAGTTTTCATTCTGTCCTCGGGGTCTGTGTGCGGACAAAAGGAAAAAAACGGTCCTCTCGGAAAGCTTTTCGATATTTCGGGTGACGATAAATTCGGAAAAGACACATGGGAAAAGTCGGAATCCGAAATGCAACGTCTCGCACTGAACGTAGCCATAAACAAAAGCGGTATTCAAAGAGAAGATATAGACTTAATTTTCGCCGGAGACCTTATAAATCAGTGTATTTCTTCAAGCTTCGGGCTTATTTCTTTTGATTTGCCTTTTCTAGGGCTGTTCGGTGCCTGCTCCACTTCCGCAGAGGGAATGATAATGAGTGCCGTGTATGCTTCATCCGTATGCAAACGCTGTGCCTCGGTTACCTCATCCCATTTCTGCACAGCTGAGAGACAGTTCCGATACCCTCTCGAATACGGCGGTCAGCGTCCTCCGACATCGCAGTGGACAGCTACGGGAAGCGGTGCATTCATCTTCTCATCCGACGAAAACGACCTGAGACGTATAAATTACGACTATATCCCCGAAATCGTCTCGGTAATGCCGGGTAGACTTATTGACAGCGGAATAAAGGACTCATCAAACATGGGTGCGGCAATGGCTCCTTCCGCTGTAGACACATTTGAAAGCTTTTTCACGACACATTCCCCAAACGAATATGACCTTATTATTACGGGAGACCTCGGTCGTGAAGGAAGTGCGATTCTCATCGACTTATTGAAGGCTCGCAGAATCGATATTTCAAAAAATCACGTTGACTGCGGAATGATGCTGTATACAAGCGACTCCTCCGACACTCACGCAGGTGCATCGGGTTGTGGTTGCAGTGCAATAGTAATGGCGGCGGATATTCTCGAAAACATACGAACGGGGCGACTTAAAAAGATTATATTTGCGGCAACGGGAGCGATAATGAACACTTTATCGGTAAATCAAGGTCAAAGCATACCCGGTATCGCACATCTCGTGGAAATAGCAGGTTACAAAAACAAATTCAAGGAGGAAAAATAATATGGATATACTTCTTGGTTACGTTCGTGCGTTCGTTGTAGGCGGTCTGTTTTGCGTCATAGCTCAAATTCTAATAGACAAGACTACTCTCACCCCGGCAAGAATACTCGTCTCATACGTTGTCGCAGGGGTGTTTCTCGGTGCGATAGGAGTTTATGAGCCTCTGATAGATTATGCGGGGGCGGGTGCAAGTGTGCCTCTTACGGGATTCGGCTACCTTATCAGTCGTGGGGTTCGTGAAGCTGTTGACCGGGACGGACTTCTCGGTGTGCTTACGGGAGGACTTACCTCAAGCTCGGGAGGGATAACTGCGGCTTTATTTTTCGGACTTGTATTTTCGCTGATATTCAAAAGCAAGGTCAAAAGTACAAAATAGATTTCCGTTTTTAATTTACGGTCAAGGTGAATGGTAAAATTGATTAAATTCAATATCCCTATTGCTAAAATTATTATCATTTGTTATAATATCAACAGTATTATTAAACTATGGAGGTTTAACATGAAACTCATAGAAAGCAGCTTCACACCACTGAAAAACGTAAAGATAAACGATAAATTCTGGGGACGTTATACAGATATCGCTATCAACGAAATAATTCCGTATCAGCTTAAAGCGATAAACGACGAGGTACCCGACACCGAACCGAGCCACGCAGTCAAAAACTTTAAGATTGCGGCAGGACTTGAGGAGGGTGAGTTCAAGGGATATGTATTCCAGGACAGCGACGTTGCAAAATGGATAGAAGCAGTAGCGTATAGCCTTACCGTTTCTCCGAATCCCGAGCTTGAAAAAACAGCGGACGAGCTTATCGAAATAATCGAAAAGGCACAGGACGAGGACGGCTATCTTGACACCTACTTCCAGCTCAGAGCCCCCGATCAGAAATTCACAAACCTCTGCGACTGTCATGAGCTTTACTGTGCAGGTCACATGACTGAGGCGGCTGTCGCATATTATGAAGCTACGGGCAAGGACAAGCTTCTCCGTGTCGTATGCAAGTTCGTTGACCTTATAGACTCAAAGATCGGCCCCGAGGAAGGAAAGCTCCACGGATATTCAGGTCACCCCGAAATAGAGCTTGCACTTATGAAGCTATACCGTGCGACAAACAACAAAAGATACCTGAAGCTTTGCGAATACATGATAAACGAAAGAGGTAAAGCCCCGAACTTCTTCATGGAAGAGCTTAAAGCAAGGGATTACAAGAGCTTTTGGGGCGGTCACGAACAGCGTCATGTAGATCTCCCCTATTGTCAAGCACACAAGCCTCTCCGTGAGCAGACAGAGCCTATCGGACACTCCGTAAGAGCAGGCTATCTCTACACGGGAGCGGCAGATCTTGCGGCAGAAACAGGGGATGAAAGTCTCAAAAAGGCTATGGAAACTCTTTGGGATTCTACTGTACGCAAGCAGATGTACATCACGGGCGGTGTAGGCTCTCAGGTATACGGTGAAGCGTTCTCGTTTAACTACCATCTCCCGAACGACACGGCATACACGGAGACCTGTGCGGCAATCTCGTTTGCGTTCATGGCAAAGCAGATGCTCAGAATGGATGCAGACCGCAAATACTCCGATGTTCTCGAAAGACTTATATACAACGGAACGATAAGCGGCATGGCTCTCGACGGTCACCACTTCTTCTACACCAATCCCCTTTCGGTTTGGGAAGAAGCTACACAAAGAGCAGGGGTATGCTCACACATTCAGAGTAAACGTCCGGGTTGGTTCGGCTGTGCTTGCTGTCCCCCCAACCTCGCAAGACTTATAACCTCCCTCGGAAGCTATATTTATTCCTCAAACGAAACAACGATATTTAACCATCTCTACATCGCAGGAGAGGCTGAAATAGAGGTCGGCAATCAGAACGTCAAGCTGACGCAGAAAGGCAACTACCCCTGGAGCGGCAACATCACCTTTGAAATGGGAGAAGGAAGCTACATTTTTGCAACAAGAATCCCGTCATGGGCAAGAGACTTCAGAATCTTTAAAAACGGCGAAGAGATACACCCCGAAATTAAAAAGGGCTACGCTTATATCTCGGGAGACTGGCACGACGGAGACGTTATCGAGCTGACTCTCCCCATGCCCATCGAATTTGTTGAAGCTAATCCCCTGCTCCGCGAAGACAACGGAAAAGTTGCGATAATGAGAGGACCCGTTGTATACTGCATTGAATCCGCCGACAACGGAGATGTTCTCGACAGTCTCAGAATAAGCGATTTCTCCGCGTTCTCTACTTATTCCGATGATTCTCTCTTTAACGGTGCGGTATATATCAAGGGTACTGCAATGAAGAGAAAGGCCTGGCAGGACGGAGACGCACTCTACCGTGCAATTGACTCCTCAAACGAAGAGCCTGTCGAAATAAAGGCACTCCCCTATGCATTCTGGGATAACCGTGAAGACACAAGAGAAATGAATGTTTGGATAAGAATCTGATTTTTAAACATCTTTAAAATATCCGCTTTTCGATGAATATTTACACCTGTTTGCAACAATAATAATCAGGTAAATATCATTGAAAGGCGGTATTTTTTATGCGTAAAATGAAATGTAAGGTATGCGGAGAGATTTTTGAGGTTGCGGGAGGTGTTGACCCGATATGCCCGAAATGCGGTGCAAGAAACGATGATGTCGAGCTTATCGAGGAAGAGGAATCAAGCACAAAATACGCAGGAACGCAGACCGAAAAGAATCTCGAAGCGGCTTTTGCAGGTGAAACTCAGGCAAGGAGCAAGTACACTTATTTTGCGGAAGCGGCACGTCGGGACGGCTATGAACAGCTTGCGGAGATATTTGAGGAGACGGCATCAAATGAGCTTAGACACGCCGAGCTTTGGTTTCGGGAGCTTAACGGAATCGGAGGAACGCTGAAAAATCTCGAATCTGCGGCGGCAGGAGAAAATTACGAATGGACTGATATGTATGCGGGCTTTGCAAAGGTTGCGGAGGAGGAGGGTTTTCGTTCTCTTGCCGCAAAATTCAGACTTGTTGCCGCAGTCGAAAAGGAGCATGAGGAACGCTATCGCAAGCTAATCGAAAACATGAAAAACGGAGAGGTATTCGAAAGAGGTGAGGTCAAAATATGGCTTTGTCGATACTGCGGTCATATAAACATCGGAACAAAGGCACCCGAGCTTTGTCCTGTATGCGGAAAGCCTAAAGCGTTCTTTGAAATAAAAGCCGAAAACTACTAAAGCAAAACAAAAACAGCGGTTGTATTGTTCTCCGTGAGCAATATTTCCGCTGTTTATTTGTTTATTCGCTGTATTTTTCGTCTATGAGATTTCCGTAGCAGTCAATAAGTGAGGCTTTGTCATCCTTTGATTTATGCCATACACTCGACTCGTTCCAAATTACGTCTCCGTCACCGCCCTTGCAGGATATTTTTATCGTTTCTCCCGCTTTTATTGTCGTTTTGTCGGGAAGTCGCAATATCTCGCCGCCTCTGTCGGAAGTCAGATACCATCCCGAAAGGTCAACGTCATACGAATTTTTATTTTCCAGAACGACCGTCTGCTCATCCTTTGACACGCTGTCGATTTTTATCATTTCGCCGTCACGGGAGGTTTCGAGATTGCCGAATTTTATTTCCCCATTCTCGGATATACTCAAAACAAGAGCAAGGTCATAATCCTCGGTTATATATACGTTATTACATCCGCAATCGTTCAGACGGTCGAGAACCTTTCTGTGAGCGGTGTTGTCTGCCTCATCAACAGAAGTGCTTATAACGGCATATTTCGGCTTTACGACACTGAGAAACTCCTCCGAGGTTGCGTCCTTTCTTCCGTGATGTCCTACCTTTAATATATCGCACTCGCTTAACACATCGGCTGAAAGAAGGCTTTGTTCCTCTTCCTTTTTCATATCCCCTGCAAAAAGTACGCTGACTCCGTTTACTTGAAGTCTCATAACAAGGGAGTTATTGTTGTCGTCCTCTGCGTTGTACTCATACGGAGCCAAAACCTCAAAATAAACTCCGTCCGCAAGCTCAACCGTCTCACCGGGTTCAAGTTTAACATGAGTGTCGTTAACAGCCGCTCCCTCTATTACATACATATCTCCGCATATCGCCGAAGAATAGACAGCTCCCACCTCATATTCGCTTCTTACCGCCGTATATCCACCCACATGGTCTCTGTCGGGATGGGTAATGAACACACCTTCAAGCTCAGTCACACCGAAGCTTTCCATTGCGGCAAGGGTATACGGCACCGATTCGCTTGTTCCCGTATCTATCATATAGAAGCTTCCGTCTATATCGAGGACGATGGAATCAGCTTTTCCGACATTTACGAACATTATCTCAACACTATGTTCTCCGCTCGGTTCTATATTTTTCCAGTCATCGTGATATTCCCTTGACATATGCTCCTCTTTTATTTCCGACTGTATAGGCTCATCCGGATTAATCTCGGTCTGTTCCGTCTCACAGGATGTAAGTGCAAGAAGCATTGTCGAGAGCATTAATGCAATTCTTTTTTTCAAAATTACCTCCGTCAGCTTGCGTTCACCATTGCCGCAAGTCTGTATAATGTTACCGCAACCTCTCCCCTCGTTGCATATGAGTGCGGCATCATATGAGAGTCATCGTTGTCTATTATTTTATTCTTTATACAGTATTTTACTCCCTCAACTGCCCAGTCCGATATTTCATCGGCATCCGAATATGCTATTTCCACATCGTCAAGCTCACCGTCACCGTATCCGCAAAGTCTGCAAAGCTCGAATGTGACCTTATACATCTGCTCACGGGTCAAAATATCTAGGGGAGCGAATTTTCCGTCACCTACTCCGCAAACAAGTCCGATACTGCTTGCCCATTCGATGTACGGAGAATACCAATATCCGCTTTTCACATCGCTGTAGCTTACGGTATCGTATCTTTTGGTATTCACCTCACACAGTCTTCCGAGAGCTGTCACAAACATTGCTCTTGTAAGGCTGTAATCAGGTGCAAATCTCGTTGATGATACTCCGTTCATAAGTCCGTGGTCATAGCAGTATTTTATCGCAGGATATTCCTCATCAAGCTTTGTTACATCGGTAAACGGAAATACCTTTTTCGTATATTCAACGGTAAAGTCCTTTATCTCGAATTTGACTATTTCATATTCTTCATCAAGCGGAGACCTTGCTATACCGTATTCGAGAGTATTTTTGTATACGTTTGAGCCGAAAATATACCCGTCTTCAATTTCCGCAAAAACGCTCACACGACCCGTCATTGCGTTATATGCCAAAATTTCTTTCGGAGTATTCACGAATATATAACCGAGGAATTTTGACACTCCCGAGAAAACTCCGACCCAGTATTCTCCGTCCTCCTCATCCTTATACCATTTTTCATCGAAGTCGATTACATTCATGACGCTTTCGGAATCCGAATATTTTCGTGATTTGAGAGCAAGTCCGTCTCTGTCTATATAGTACCATCTTCCGTTATAGTACAGCATACGGGAGTTTATCCCTTTCCAAAAGCTACTTGAAAACCTTGTAGAGTCGCAGGAATATCTGCTGACCCAACCGTAATGCGGAGTGGAGGCATTCTCTATCTCTTCGTCTGTGAGAAGAAAATATTCGTGCATTACTCTGCCTATTCTGTTCGGGGCGGGGTCATCGAAAACTATGTCTATGTGATACCACTCGTCATCTATTTTTACTATGTTCCATGCGTGGTTCATCTTTTGCGAGGTTATCATAAAGCAGTCTATGCCTATCTCACGCATAACCGCCATATAAGCAAGTGAATATGCCTGACACACACCGCGTCTTTCTTTAAGGAAGCTGTATGCGTCATATACTTTCTCGTTTTCGTCATATTCAAACGAAGCTATAAAATAGTCGTGTACCCATAGAGCCTTTTCCGCATCCGACAAGCCCACATCTATTTGAGAAGTAATATATGTAATTTCGGTCTCGTAGTCAGCAATCGCTTCTTCCCTCTCGTCAAGCTCCATTGTATATGAGAAATATATTCTCGTAACGTAATGAATAAGTCCTGTGTCGTTATAGTAGTACCTTATCTGCTTATCGAGATAAAAAAGCTCGGGCGAGGTTTGATATAGGTCTCCGTATATCTTTATAATCTCATCAGACGTTATCTTGTACTCGGTAATATCAACGTATTCTTTACCTGCACAAACAGCGTCGTACATTGCAAGATATGCTTCATCGTAGTTCTTTATTGTGCTTCTGTACGGTGACGGTGTATATTCGCCCGCATAGGAATAAATCGCACAGAAAGCCATCATAAATGAGACAAGAAGCAGTTTAAATATTTTTTTCATTTATAATTCACATGAATGGAATGCACGGAAATTCCGATGAGCGGAACAATTTCCGTTTTTTGTTAATGTATGATTATCAAATAGGCTCGATTTTTTTAACAAAAGCTCTGAAAAAACCATATAGCCGAACTCTCCGAAGAAAGAACGGCTACATATTACATATGAGGTCTATTTTTATCTGAATTCGTCTATGAGAACGTGCATATCTCTTACAAGGTCGGGTACATCAACTGTTCTGCCGCACTCGAATGCAAGCCATCTGTCGTATCCCGTGCTTTGAATAGCCTTGAAGATATTCTTGTAGTTAAGCTCACCTGTACCGGGCTGATTTCTTCCGGGGTTATCGGCAATGTGGAAGTGACCTATCATGTCGATATTTTCCGTGATGTTGCGGATAACATTTCCCTCTGAAATCTGCTGATGATAAATATCGAAAAGAAGCTTGCAGTTCTTGCTGTCAACCGCTTTAAGCATTCTTATCGCTTCCTCGGTCGTTACAAGGAAATATCCCTTGTGATTTACAAGGACATTGAGAGGTTCGAGGACTATCATTATTCCCTCTTCCTCGGCGATGTGCGACATTTCGGAAAGGGTTTCAACGCAAATATCGAACTGCTTCTCACGGGAAACATCAAATCTTTCGTTACCTGTCGTTGCGATGATATTCGGAACATTCATTGCCTTAGCTGCCGCAACGGACTCACGGAACGACTCGATGAACGCTTTTCTCGAATCCTCCCATACCATGCCGTGTCCCCATGCGGTAAGCTCATTGTTTTCCTTTTTCTCGGATTGAATAATTATAGCCGTAGAGACTACTCCGCTTTCGTCGAGAGTTTGCTTTGCCTTATCGAAGTCGAGTCCGAGCCAACCGAGCTGCTCAACTCCGTAAAAGCCGTACCGACTGCCAAGCTGAACTCTGCTGTACCAGTCGTGTCCCCACCAGCCGCCTGCTGCCGAAAATTTCATACCAATACCTCCGTAAAATTTTATAGAGCTTTGTTAATTATAATAATTTTACAATATATGCCTGAGTTTGTCAAGATTATTTTATAACTTTTGTATACTGATTTCGGAATTCACTACATTTGTAGACGGGAGAAAGCAAAAAATGTACCGAAATGAGCTTTTTATGCCCCTTGAATACCCTACGGATTTGATGTATAATATCTGTATACGATAATATTTAAAGGCAGTACATATGAAAAGAAAACTTATTTCGGCAGTTCTTATCGCACTTACCGTCACATGGATGGGAGTCATTTTTTCTTTCTCGTGCGAAAACGGAGGAGAATCGGCGGAATCCTCGGGAGGGTTTATTAAAAGCTTTATTTCCCTCATCGACAAGGATTTTGACTCGTTATCTGCGGAAAAGCAAACGGAAATAGTCGAGAGATACGACCATTTCGTAAGAAAAACCGCTCACTTTACCATCTATGCCATACTCGGAGGACTTCTGTATCTCACCGTACTTTCTTTCGGTTGCAAATCAAAGAAGTCGTATGCCTTTGCCGTTCTTCTCGGGGCAATATATGCGTCATCTGATGAGCTTCACCAATATTTTGTTCCCGGGCGTGCAGGCATGGTACGGGATGTTTTACTCGACACCTGCGGAAGTGCATTCGGTGCATTGTGCGTAATGGGATTATTCACACTCATAATGCGTTCCGTTTCAAAAAGAAAGCAAAGCTGAAAAAGCAAAAGGCTCTGAACGATTTCCCACTACAGGAATGTCGTCGGAGCCTTTTACAATATTTCAGTTTGATTTTGAATCGCTGTTAAGCCGTCGTGCGACTCAAAATCGGAGACAGGTTCGCCGTGCTTTTAATACGATGCTTCGTCCACCGTACTTCTGCGCAACAAAGCTCGGGGAATCCTCAAAAGGGAGGCTTTTATTGTCTGCCCTTCTACTATACTAAATACAATTTCTCCGAAAAACTTCCACCCGAAAATAAGATTTTTTCAAAAAAATTTTTGATTATTTTATTTTCTCAACAAGCTCGGGAATGCATTCTTCAAATTTTACGCTGTACCAATGGTCACTGTCACCCATTGTACGCTTTATGCAGGAGACTGTCATATCAACCGCCGTCTTTTGTGCCTCCGCAAGACTCATACCCCGCATAAGTCCGCCGAACATTGTAGAAGCGAACACATCCCCCGTGCCGTGACAGCTTATCGGAAGATTTTCGGAGAAATATTCGCAAAACTCACCGCTTGCTCTGTTATATCCGACTACACCCTGCCTGCTTGTATCTGAGCTGTATCTTACCCCTGTTATTGCGGCAGACTCTGCACCAAGCTCCGTCAGCTTCACAAGAGTATTTTTTATGTACTCTTCATCGTATGTGCCGCTCTCTCTGTATTCCTCGCCAAGCATGAGTGACGCTTCGGTAAGATTCGGAGTGATTATCGTTGCCTTTGAGCAAAGCTTTTTCATAGCCTCCACAATGCTCATATCAAAGCCTGCGTAAAGCTTACCATCGTCCCCCATAACAGGGTCGATAAACGCAAGAGAGGGTCTGAAATCGTCTATAAAGTCCTCTATCATTTGTGCCTGCTCCGGTGAACCGAGATAACCCGTGTAAACTCCGTCAAAGTGAAGCTGTTCTTTCTTCCAATGCTCCGTAATTTTCGGTATATCCTCGCTGAGGTCACGGAAGGTATATCCGCAAAATCCTCCCGTATGAGTTGAAAGAACTGCTGTGGGTATAACGGCACACTCTACCCCCATTGCCGAAATAATGGGAAGTGCCACCGTTATCGAACATTTGCCGAAGCATGATATATCCTGTATTGTTACTGCTCTTTTCATTTTTTAACTCCGATAATATTGATTTTTATATGTCTTCTTCATCATCGTCATGACGCTCTTCTTTTTTCTTTGGCTTTATTGACGACAACGGATTTCTGTACATGGCTTCCTCCATATGTGAGTCGGAGACGTGCGTGTATATTTGCGTGGTATTAAGCTGTTCATGCCCGAGAATATCTTTAAGCACACGAACGTCTACCTCCCCCGACTGATACATAAGAGTTGCGGCGGTATGTCTGAGCTTATGTGCGGAATAATTTTTGTATTCAAGTCCCGCTTCACCGAGATATTTTTTTACCATCCACTGAACGGTCTTTACGGATATTCTTTGTCCGAGTCTCGATAGAAACAGTGCCTTTTCACTTCCGACCTTTGTTTTTTCCGCCATTCTTTTCGGGAGATACGCTTCAAGTGAGGTACGGCAGGCTTCGTTCAGGTAGACTATTCTCTCTTTTGCACCCTTTCCCATGACTTTCATCATTTTCAGATCCTTGTCAAGGTCTGTCGTATCTATTCCGCAAAGCTCAGACAAACGAAGTCCGCAGTTCAAAAACAACGTGAGTATACAATAGTCCCTCTCCCTTGTCTTTGACTCCGTATCGTTTGTAACGCTGTCAAGAAGATCTACGCACTCGTTTACGGAAAGGTGCTTGGGGAGCTTTTTCGGTTGTCTCGGTGCTTCTATATTTGCTACGGGATTGTTCTCGAACACCATTATTCTGCTGTTGCAATATTTATAAAACTGCTTTATCGCAGACAGCTTTCTTGCTCTTGCATCGGTTTTGTTGTCACGTCCGTTTTTCACATACGAAAGAAAGGAATACACATCCGTACTTGTCACGGAAGCGTAAAAATCAGAGTCAAGTCCGCTTATGTCGATATTATCAAACTCTTCGCCGACAAGCGGAATCGAATTTTTATCCGCATAAAGATACTTCGAGAATGTTCTGAGGTCAAAAAGGTATTCCGTCACCGTTTTCTGTGAACACCCCTGAACGACCTCTTTATAATTTGCGAACTTCCGAATAAGCTCGGGAAACTCGCTTCTGAATTCTTTTTCATCCATACTTTTTGTATCGCCTCGCATTCCATGATATAATTATAGCTCTTTATTTTCGATTTTTCCATCCGTAAATTGATTTATTCTTTAATGTTTTGATGATAGATTGTAAACTTTCGCTTGATACTCTTGTAATTGAAGCGAAAAAACAATAGAATATATGTGTAACAGATTTTACACGCACAAGCATTGCGTTATCACAATTATTTATCCGGAGAACTTATGAAAGATTTTTGGAGTGAAAACTCGAAAATTATAGGCAAGATTATTTTAAACCAGTTTGGCTCGACTTTCCTCGGAATTATGGTAATTACCGCCGCCTCTTCCGCTCAAAGTCAAAAGGCATGGCTCATGCTGTTCGCAAGTGCATTTGCCTCCCTGTTCTACCTCTTTCTCGTCTACAATGTTATTTGGGAAAAGGGCGGTCAGGACAGAATCAGGATCGACGGTGGACGTGCGGTTAAAGACTCCTTAAAGGGTCTGAAGATTTCTCTTATCGCAAACATACCCAACTTCATACTTGCACTTATCGTAATTATTTCCAATCCGTTAAAGGCAACTCACGAATGGGCGGCAACGCTCAATGTGGCAGGAAGAGCTATCTGTCTTCTTTGGGAAGGAATGTATCAGGGATTTGTTTCTTACTTCTCCCCTCACAATCCTCTCATTCATCTGCTCTACATATTCCCTGCCATTGCCGTAACGACCTTCGGTTATTTGCTCGGACTCAACAACAAGCGTATTTTATCCGTGTTTGAGTTGAAGCAGCCGAAACAGTCGAAGAAAAAATAACATCGACAAAAAAGTCCGCACAGGTCGCAAATTTTTACGATAAGGCGGACTTTTTTATTGCATTAAGAAAGGAAAAAATCGAAATTGTCAAAAAACAAGCTAATGTCCTCTCTCATGTCAATACTGAAAAATCTGAGGGCGAAAAACATTGTCGTGGCACTTATCGGCTCCGCTATACTTGCATTCGGACTGTATAATGTCCACTCAATATCGAACGTAACCGAAGGCGGTGTTCTCGGACTTACACTTCTCCTGCACCACTGGCTGAGTATATCTCCTGCCATCAGCGGATTTATAATGAATGCCGCCTGCTACATCCTCGGTTGGAAGACGCTCGGCAACGAATTCATCGTATACTCACTTATATCCAGTGCGGGATTTTCCGTTTCTTACAGGATATTTGAATTTTTTCCGCCGTTTTACCCGGGTTTTGCAAACCATCCTCTGCTTTCCGCTGTGGTCGGTGCGATTTTTGTCGGAGTCGGAGTCGGTCTTTGCGTAAGAGTTGGGGCGGCATCCGGAGGGGACGATGCTCTTTCGATGTCAATTTCGCATATCACCGGTCTCAAGCTTGAAAGCGTATATCTTGTATCGGATCTCGTTGTTCTTGTAGCATCTCTCAGCTATATTCCGCTCACAAGAATTGCGTATTCCCTGCTCACCGTAATCGTATCGGGACAGCTTATCGGCATTATTTCACGCTTCAAGCTTAAGGAAAAAGCGGAAGCATAAATGAAAATCATTCGGAGAATTTCTTTATTATTTCGATAAAGAGTTCTCCGTATTTTTCTGCCTTGACCTTACCGACACCGGAGACCGTCATGAATTTCTCCATATTTTTCGGCATTACTCTGCACATATCGTAAAGTGCCGCATCGGTGAAAATGACGTATGCAGGGACAGAAAGCTGTCTTGCAAGGCGAAGTCTCTCCGCTCTGAGCTGTTCGAGAAGTCCGCCGTTTTGCATACTTTCCTCTGCAATACGACGTTTTTCCTTTACAACGGCTCTTTCGGGTGTGAGATTTTCACGCATGAACACCTGAGCTTTTCCGAGAAGAACATCTCTTGCTTTCGGAGTCAGGGACGGTATCTTATATACAGAGCTGTCATCTATGCTTATATATCCCTGCATTCTCAGAGAATCAATGACACTTCTGATATATTTTGCCGTACAGCCTTTCATAATGCCGTAAGTTGAAAGAGAATCAAGACCATGCTTTTCTATCTGCTCGGTCATTGACCCCCTCAGAATCTCGCATATAGTAGTACTGCCGTAGGTGTTGTTCGTTCTTGCTATACACGACATTATTTTTCTCGAATCCTCGGTTATATCCTTCAGCTCGAAGTCTCCGTCGCAGTTTGAGCAACCCAAGCAGCTTTCCGAAGTGCTTTCTTCACCGAAATATCGAAGAAGATATGCTCTCAGACAGCCCATCGTCTTACAATAGTCCGCCATTTTATCGAGACGGAGAAGCTCGAGACGACGAAGCACCTCTCTGTCCTCCTGTGAAATCCCCTCGGCAGGCTCGCTTTTTTCGATAAGGAAGCGATTCAGCACAATATCGGATTCACTCCAAAGAAGAACACATTCCGCTTTTTCTCCGTCACGACCTGCTCGTCCCGCCTCCTGATAGTAGCTTTCCACATCTTTCGGCATATTGTAATGTATAACAAACGACACATTGGATTTGTCGATTCCCATGCCGAATGCGTTTGTTGCTACCATTATTTTACATTTATCGTAAATAAAATCGTCCTGTGCATTATGACGTGCCGAGTCATCCATCCCTGCGTGATAAGCAAGTGCTGGAAATCCGTTTGAGTTTAGAAGCTCCGCAACAGCTTCAACTCCGTTTCTCGTTCCGCAGTAAACTATTCCGACCTTATCCGAATATCTGTTGCGGATCAGCCTGAGCAGTTCATCGTTTTTTGTTTTCTTCATGGTTTTTATGACTTCAAAACGCAGATTCGGACGGTCGAATCCCGTTGTCACCTCAAGGGGTGAGTCAAGCTCGAGAAGATTTTTTATGTCCTCTCTGACCCTTTCGGTAGCTGTTGCGGTGAATGCTCCGACTGTGGGTCTTTTGTTTAAAAATGATATAAAATTTTTTATTCCGAGATATGCCGGTCTGAAATCCTGTCCCCATCCCGAAACACAATGTGCTTCATCAACGGCTACAAGGCTTATATCAAGTTCGGCACATGACGACAAAAAGTCATCGGAAAATAGCCGTTCAGGTGCAAGGTAGATTATCTTATACACTCCGGCACGCATATTGGCAAGTACTTTAAGATACTGCCCGTATGTAAGCGAGGAGTTTATATAAGCGGCTCTGACCCCCGACTGAACGAGAGTCATCACCTGATCCTTCATCAGAGATATAAGGGGAGAAACGACTATGGTAATGCCACTGCTCATGAGTGCCGGTATTTGATAGCACACCGACTTTCCGCCGCCCGTTGGCATTACTGCGAGAACATCTCTTCCCGTGCAGAGAGCGTCTATTATCTCCGACTGACCTTTCCTGAATTCGCTATGTCCGAAGACTTCCTGTAATACTTCGTATTTGTTCACGTTTTACCA
>CAYWFS010000003.1:19792-23441 GCA_964457685.1 uncultured Ruminococcus sp.
CTGTTTCTCCAACAGCACATAACGCCGTCTTCCTCGAGGATATAGTCATGGTCTGTGTATTCCGTCTTGAATTTGTACGGAGTATTCAAATCGAACACGAACACTCCCCCGTCTTCAAGATAGTTTGCGACAAGCGAAAAGCAACTGAGAAGCTCATCACGGGTGGTTAAATGATTTATGCCGTCGAGACAGCACACAACAGCGTCAACCGTTCCGTAAAGCTCAAAGCCGCACATATCGCTTTCAACAAACAGCACATTACCGATCCCCTCTGTTCTGACACGATTGTCAGCCACGGCAAGCATTTCCTCCGAAATATCGAGGGCGGTCATGTCGTAGCCTCTGCGTGCAAGCTCCAGCGTCATGCTTCCCGTTCCACACCCCATATCGAGAACCGAGCTTATATCCTTATCGGCATATTTTTTAAAGCATTTCTCGATAAAGGTTGCCCATGCGGCATAATCGACCGTTTCGTTCAGTCTGTCATACACCGGTGCAAGAACGGAATAACCGTTTGCCATATTATCAGACATACACTTTACCTCAGAAGCTGAACTTGGAATCGTCTTCGGGCAGTCTTATGCCGCGTCTGTCGAGTCTTCTGATTATTTCACGATAGCCGCCATTGCCGTATTTGAGACAGCGGTTGATTCGGCTTATTGTCGCAGTGCTGAGTCCGGTGCTTTCTGATATTTCGGTGTACACCTTGCAGGTATCAAGCATTTTTGCACCGCACATTCTCTTTGACATTTCATCAAGCTCTTTGACCGTACACAGATCCTCGAAGAAATTGTAGCAGTCCTCAATAGTTTCAAGTGAGAGTATAGCCTGGAACAGATAATCCTTAGCGTCGTCTCTTCTTTCTTCCTTCAACATAATTCCTCCTAAAGGTGTTTTTATAATATTATACCACATTTTTTTCGTAAAGTAAAGTGGTTATTCGTGAAAAATTTTTTTAATTTGCATTTTTTATATATTTGTGGTATTATCATAGTAATGATTATTGGTATTTTTGGAGACATATGGATATTTTAAAGATTTACAGCACGGATTTCTCGGTTTTTTCGTCCGGCGAGCTTCTTCTTCGGGCTGCTTCGATGTGCTTTGGACTGAATGAAAGTGAGTTTAATGTAAAACGTGAACATGGCAAAAAGCCGTATTTTACATCTCACCCCGACATTCACTTTTCAATAAGCCACAGCGGAAGCACATGGGCGGTAGTGTTTGCTCCGTTTGAGGTCGGACTCGATATTCAGGTGGGCGGCACAAAAATTTCGCAGGAGAGGGTAGCCAAAAGATACTTTCATCCACATGAATATGAGCTTTGGAGGAACGGATATGATTTCTACTCCGTCTGGACGAGAAAGGAAGCCGTTTGCAAGCTTCTCGGGTATGGGATCGACAAACGCTTTGCAATGACAGACACGTTCTCATGCGACTTCACCGTAAAGGAAATAGCTTTGCCCGACCACAGTGAGCTTTATGCCGCAGTTGCATACGAATCGGATTTTTCGTACAGCGTAGTTCAATTTTAAAACAAAAAGACAGCCTATGCCTTATATGCTCCAAATCTCATTTGCGGTGCATACAGCACAAGCTGTCAATTTTTTTATTTCATCTGAGGTTCTTCCTCTTTTTCGGGCATCGGAGATCTTTTACCGTCGCCTTGTGGCATTCCTTGAGGTGGCATGGGCGGTCTCTTTCCGTCTCCGTGAGGCATTCCCTGAGGTGGCATGGGCGGTCTCTTTCCGTCTCCGTGAGGCATTCCCTGAGGTGGCATGGGCGGTCTCTTTCCGTCACCTTGTGGCATTCCCTGAGGTGGCATGGGCGGCATACCGCGGTTAAGCTCTCTTGCAGTCTCATTGCCTATGATGAAGTCCTCGGCAGACATTCCGTCTATGGGAGTTATATAACGCTTTGCCTGAGTTGTGAAGAGGTCGTAGTAAACGCCTTTTTTCTTCATAAGCTCAGAGTGGTCTCCCATTTCAACGACTGCACCGTTTTCGAGAACGATTATCTTATTTGCAACTGTTGCGGAAGAAAGTCTGTGAGAAACAAATATAGTAGTCTTATCCTTACGAAGTCTGTCGAACTGGTTGTATATCTCCTGCTCTGCGATTGCGTCAAGGCTTGCTGTAGGCTCGTCAAGGATTATTACATCGGAGTCGCTATAGAAAGCACGGGCGATAGAAAGCTTCTGCCACTGACCGATAGAAAGCTCTATACCGTTTTCCTCGAAGTATCTCATAAGAGGAGTGTTGTACTTTCCGGGAAGATTTTCGATAAATCCGTCGGCTGAGGACTGCTTTGCGGCATTTACTATATCCTCATCGTTCATTTCACGGTCTATCTCACCGAACCACACGTTTTCCTTTACGCTTACGGCATATTTTCCGAAGTCCTGGAATATTATACCGAACATGGAGTAAAGGTCTTCCGTATCGTATTCTTTAATGTCATGACCGTCAAGAAGAATTCGTCCCTCGGTGGGGTCATAAAGTCTCGTAAGAAGCTTGATAAGCGTTGTCTTACCGGCACCGTTCAATCCGACAAGAACGCAGGTGTCTCCGGGATCGAGAGTGAAGCTTACATGGTTGATAACATTACGCTCTGTTCCGGGATATGCAAAGGAAACATCGTCGAATACTATAGTATGAGGAGCGTGGTGGTCTATCTTTCTGGGGGCTTCAAGAAGAGGTACTATCTTTCTTTCCTCGTTCATGAACGAAATAAGGTTGTCGATAAACAGTGTTCCCTCGTAAATCGAAGCTGTGGTGGAAATTATAGTACCGATACCGCTTGCAATGGATGACAATGCTCCCGTATAAAGAGAATAGTCACCGACTTCATAGCGACCTTCCGCTACACCCTTTGCGATGTAGATGAACAGACCGCAGTTTACGGTAGTCGTAATAAGGTTGAGCAGGATATTCCAAAGGCCCTCACCGACAAACAGCTTTTTAAGTCCGCCGAAGTATTTAAGGAATGTTTCCTGGTATCTTCCGATAAAGAGATCCGACAGATTAAAGAGGCGAACCTCCTTTACCATATCCTTATTGGTCATTATCTCGGAATAATATGACATCTGTCTGCGTTCTTTAGAATGGAACTTAACGTACCAGAAGTTCTTTTTACGGTATGCAAAGTTGATTATTGCCGTGGGAATACTCATTGCGGCTATGATAACAGGAGCCCACGGACTTACCGCACCGAGTATGATTATGAACGACAGCATACTGATAACGGTACTGATTATGGTAAAGTTATTGTTCAGTATCTGAATGGGTCGGCTACCTGCTTCACGCTTTGCATTCTCGAATCTTTCATAGAATTCGGGCAGGTCAAAGCTTGCAAGGTCAACCTCACGAGCCTTATACATTATCTTAAGGTTGATGTGGTTAACAACAAGCTCATTTGCAATATTATTGAATATATTTGAAACACGGCTGACAACTCCGGTAAGGAAGTTAAAGCCGAATCGAATGATAAGCAGCTTTATTACCGTGTCAAACATATTGCCGTTTCCCTGCACTGCCGATGTATAAGCGTCAGCGAGTGAGTTAAGCAGCTCTTTTCCGATAAGTGATGATATAACGGGTGTAACACCGTTCCAAATTGCCATGAACACCATGAAAAACAGAATCCACGG
>CAYWFS010000003.1:23541-70102 GCA_964457685.1 uncultured Ruminococcus sp.
TCCTCCGAGAGCGGGGATAAAATCTGCTCTGCACGGTTTCTGTTTGCTTCCCTGAGCACAGAGAGCTGTGTTTTTCCCTGCTCAGTGAGTGCAACAACGCTTACTCTTTTGTCTTCCTCGTCCTGTCGTCTTGTTATCATTCCGTCACCTTCCATCTTCACAAGAAGCTCCGAAAGTGACTGCGGTCTGATTTCAAGTCTTTGTGCTATTTCACGCTGGCTCATCTCACCCTCATCCATGAGCATATTCATAAGTCTTACTCTGCCATGCTCTCTTGCGTGCGGCGGTGGTGGGGGTGGCGGCATACCGTCTCTTTCCGGCGGAGGCGGCGGCATAAATTCCGGTGGATTCTTTCCACGTCTCGACATTGCGTTGAACTTATGAAACATCCCCAGTATTTCTTCGTTTTTCGTCAATTGACGACCTCCTTTCGTAAGGTACCTTATCTTTCTCAATTATATCACACGTTTTACATCATGTCAAGTAGTAAGGTACCTTAATATCAATTTTTTCGGTAAAGTATATTGACAAATATACCCTTTTGCTGTACAATATTATTGTGATATCATTTTGATATCAAATTATGCACAAGGAGAAAGTCATTATGAAAAATCAAGGGGTTTCGGAAATAATTCTGAAAGCAAAAAACGGTTGGACTGTACTTATCTTATCGATTCTCGCTTACATTGCCGCTATTGTCGGTACCGTATTCGGCGGAATCGGCATGGAAGGCAACAACAAAGCCCCGTTTATTGCACTGTTCGTTGTCTGCACTGTATATCTTGGCATCGGCTGGATATGGTGGCTCGGTCTGAAGATAATGGCACCGAACGAAGCACTTGTACTTACGCTGTTCGGTAAATATGTCGGAACGCTCAAAGAGGATGGTTTCTTCTTTGTAAACCCATTCTGCACCGCTATCAATCCGGCTGCAAAAACAAAGCTCAATCAAAGCGGAGATGTTTCGGGTGCGGCACCTCAGTTGAATCTCGGTTCTGCTCAGATTTCACTCGGCACATCGGCTGAAATGCCCAGCAAGAAAATCTCGCTCAAGGTAATGACGCTCAACAACAACCGTCAGAAAATAAACGACTGTCTCGGCAATCCAATCGAAATAGGAATTGCGGTAATGTGGAGAGTAAGTGACACCGCAAAGGCTGTATTCAACGTAGACAACTTCAAGGAATATCTCTCACTCCAATGTGATGCCGCACTCCGTGAGATAGTACGCATTTATCCATATGACGTAGCACCGAATGTTGACACAACGGGTGACGGTATCGCAGACGAGGGCAGTCTCAGAGGCTCCAGTGAAATAGTCGCAAGTCGTATTCGCGAAAAAATCGAAGAAAAGGTAGGATTTGCCGGAATCGAAATAATCGAAGCAAGAATCACCTATCTTGCATATGCCTCCGAAATTGCGGCTATAATGTTACAGAGACAGCAAGCCTCCGCTATTATTGATGCAAGAAAGATGATAGTTGACGGAGCTGTCGGAATGGTTCAGATGGCACTCGAAAAGATAGACGGAGACAATATCTGCGAGCTTGACGATGAACGCAAGGCACAGATGGTATCAAATCTTCTTGTTGTACTCTGCGGAAACCAAAACGCACAGCCGATAATCAATTCCGGAAGCATATATTGATATGGCCGATAAGGAAAAGAAACAGCTTCCTCTAAGGCTGTCGAAAAGTCTTTACGAAGAGCTTATGCAGTGGGCGGAGGATGATTTTCGTTCACTGAATGGGCAAATAGAATATCTTTTGACGGAATGCGTTCGTCAAAGAAAGAAAAAGCCCGGATTTTTCGACGATACCGAGGAAAAGAAAAAGTAAAAAACAAAAGCTGCCGTATTTGCCAGTCAATTGACTGAACGAATACGACAGCTTTTTTTGTTATTACTTAAATTACTTTGTGATTGTAATCTTGTTGATTACGCCTGCCTTATCGGGGTCGATGCCACGGATAATTGTCATATCGCAAGCGAGGAGCTGGAAGAACATTACTGCCATGTGAGTGAATGTGAATTCGCTTCCTGTGGAGGGGAGAACTACGGGAGTTGTAGCTGCGGGAGCCTGAGCTGCATCGTCTGTGATAACTACAACGTCTGCACCTACGTTCTGGAGCTTCTTGATGATTTCAGCGGAGTCGTCCTCTGTCTGTCCCTTGGGAGAGATAACGAATACGAGGTCACCGGGCTTAATCTGAGCGATAGGACCGTGGTGGAAGTCGGAGGTAGGATAGCCCTTCATCTTGAGCTTGTTTGTTTCGAGCATCTTGAGTGCACCTTCGAGAGCGATGGCATAGGAGATACCACGACCGAGAATAACAGCACCTGTCATGTTCTGATACTTCTTAGCGAGAAGCTCGATTTCAGCAAACTTTGTATCGAGAAGTTCTGTAGCCTTATCGCCAACACCCTTCATTTCAGCAAGGAGAGCTTCGTTTTCGCCCCATACAGCAGCCATAACGCCGAGAATCATCATCTGAGATGTGAATGTCTTTGTAGCGGCAATACTTGCTTCAAATCCGCAACCGCAGAAGAGGTGGTAAGCGGCACACTTAGCCATGGGAGACTCTGTGTTGTTTGTGAGAGCAACTGTGATAGCTCCGTCCTTCTTAGCAGATTCGAGAACTGCGAGAACGTCTTCAGCCTTACCGGACTGAGATACACCTACAACGAGGTAATCGCTGAGGTCGATGTGAGCACCGTACTTAGTGAATACGGAGGGTGTACCGAGTGTGCAGGGGATTCCGGCGAATACACCGAACATATACTGAGCGTATACACAAGCGTGGTCGGAGGTTCCTCTTGCGGCGAAATAAATATGCTTTACGCCCTTTTCCTTAGCAGCCTTAACAACTTCTCTGATGGTATCGAGGTTGATGTCGATGGCATTGGTAATGGTTTTGGGCTGTTCTCTGATTTCTGTTTCAAGATTGATCATGATAAAAATCTCCTTAAATGTTATTTATTAAATCAAATTAAGATTTTTCAGTATAAATATTCCGATAAAAATCGTAATAACGCATATGAATGTGGACAGTAGCAATATTTGTGCGGCAAGCTCATGGTCATTTCCCATTTTCTTTGCCATTATATAGCTGGAAACGGCGGTAGGAGCACCGAAGCAGATAAGCACAACTCCGAGAGACGGTCCTCTGAGTCCCAAAAGTGCGGCGACGGTAACTGCAATACTCGGAAGCACCACTGTTTTACCGAGAGATGCAACAAGTGCGTACCCGATTCTTCCGTGAAGGCTTTCAAGCTTGAAGTTAGCTCCGAGGCTGATGAGTGCGAGAGGTGTGGTAAGTCCCGACAAATACGACAGTGTTTTATTTGCAAAGGTCGGAAGTGCAATATCCGTGAGAATGAACGGTATTCCAAGTACAACTCCGATTATCAGCGGATTCGTCACGATATTTTTCAGAATACCGAGGAGCTTTTTTGCGTTCATTCTGTCCTCCCTGCTTTCAGAGAAAAGAGAGAGAATTATGACGGAATATGTATTAAACATGACGATAACGAAGGGCATGGCGATAGCTATCGTCTGTCCTCCGATATCTCCGAACATATTTGTAGCAAGCGGTACACCGAGTATGGCGAAATTAGAGCGGCACATTCCCTGCACCAAGGCACCGCGTTTCGATTTATCACGAACGACAAGTGCGGCTATGACGGCTACTATCGCAAATGACAGTGTGACCGACACAACAAGGAACAAAACAAGTCCGTAGTCTATATTTTCACCGGGGTCACTTCCCGCAATTTCGAGAAAAAGCATTATCGGCAACGCTATCTTGAACACGAGCCAGTCTGCGGTTTCGGTAAACTGTTCGCTTATCTTGCCCATATTACTGAGGACGGCACCGAGAATAACTATAAGAAATATCGGGAATATCGCATTAATACTGTACAGCAGATTGTCAAGCATAATTTATGCCCTTTTATGTAAGTTGCGTGTAATAATTATAGAGTCCGTCCGCTATTGACTGAGCAAGCTCCGACTGCCAATCGTCATCGACCATATTTGCGGCATCTGTTGCATTTGTGCAAAATCCGATTTCGATAAGCGAGGCGGCGACTCTTGTTTCACGCACTACTTGATATGAGGCGGTCGTTTGGTCATATATCTGAGGTCTGACGGACGGCGACATTTTTTCGTATATCGCATCCGCTATTGACTGAGCTATAATTTCGTCATTAAGTCCGACTTTACGCCAGTTATTATCATCCTCATAATATATTCTTATACCCGAGGTATCCGGATTACTTTCGTAAGAGTTGACGTGTATCGACACATAATAATCGATACTCAGAGAATTTGCATATGCCACACGTTCTCCGGGATTGAATATCTGGTTTCCGTCATCTGTCGAGGTCTTTCCGAAGTTCTCTCCGTCATGCGTCATAACAACCGTGAAGCCGAGAGCGGTAAGATCATCCTTCAGCTTCATTGCAACGGCGAGGTTTATATCCTTTTCGAGAGTACCGTCCGCCCAGATTCCGTCTCCGCATCCACCGTCAACAAAGCCGTGACCGGGGTCAACGCATATTACATAATTGCCGTCAACCTTTTCCCTGTCGTCAACAACCTCACGAAAGGTAATATCACGTCCGATACCGTCTGCGGGGATAGCTGTTTCTGCTTCTGCGGTTTCCTCCGAATCGGTTTCATCGGTCTGTTCGATTTCGTCCTTTGAGCATCCCGCAAAAAGCGTCAACGCACAAAGCACGGTCGCACACATCCGCATGGCAAAACAGTTTCTTCTTAAATTCATTTACAATAGTCCTTAATTTTTTCTGAGATAATCCGGCAGAAAATCGCCACCGACTACACTTGTCGCAATATTCGCAAGTTTTTCGGAGGAAACTCCGCCAAGTGCGTGATTTGCGGCAATCTCATCGGTATATGAATCAAACGTGAAAATCTGATAGCCGGAATTTTCGCCGTCTTCTCCCGCAACATAGTGAGCAACAGTGGGAGTCAGGCATACATCGGCAAGCTCTATTGAGCCGTCACCGTACAGTACGCTGAGTGAAAGAATTCCACCGCAGACATCACTTATTTCGCTTCCGTCGGCGATAATATTACCGAGTGAATTAACGGCGAGGGTAAGTGTTCCGTCACCTGTATCGAGCCACTCTATTTTGCCTAACCGATCTCCGTTACCGACAATTATATCGGCACCTGCATTTGCAAGACTCTGCATTGCGGCACTTTTATTCTCATCGGAGGTTTCATTCCAGTCAACAAAGGCGATAACGACATCGGAAACGAAATCCGCATATTCAACATCGGATTTTACCTTATCACCGGTGCATGCGTTTCCGTTGAGCGAGAGTGCGGCAATGTTAAGCTCACCGCATTCAATAACGGAGCATTCACCGTTTTCGGTAAGTCCGGCTATCTCGTATTCGCTGAGATATTCCGACAATTTTGAAGAGCTTCCCGTATTCACCGCATCTATACCGAGGTCATACAATGCCCCGATCGATTCAATGGGAGAAGTAACTCCGTCTTTTTCGGAATAGGAGCAAAGAGAAAGGTCTGCGGAGTTTACCGAGGTATATGCACCTGTGTACATTCTGAGGAAGCTGTAGCTCTGACCCTCTGAGGCACGGTTTGCCGCATCGGTTATCATGCTGTCGCTCATCTCAATGTTTCCGATTATCGAAATGGTTATTTTTTCCTTTTCGACTGTTTCTTCCTCTTTTTCGGCTTCGGCGTTAATCGCTTCAAATGCACTGACTACTTCATTCTTTTTGGTAGCCTGACAAAGCATCTGCGGAGCTGTTTCGCTTACTTCGTTTTTCGTATCGAATTCCGTCTCGGAGGAACGCATTTCAATCTTTACGCATGATGAAGACGCAAGAAGAAGTGCGACACACACACCGAGAAGTGCTGTTTTTTTAATCATTTTTGAGTACATAATTATCTTTCGCTGAGAACTTCCGTCTCGTATCTCTTCATTTCGGATATCCACTTATCTCCGACGGGAACCTCCTGCATATCGCAGTAAGCATCCCATACAAGTCCGAACGGAAGTGTTTTTATTTCTTCGAGGTATGCGAGTCTTGAAGTATAGTCACCCTCTGCCTCGAATTTTTGAAGCATTTCGACAGGCTCGAGTGCCGCCCAAAGCAAAGCTTTCTGCATATTTCTTGTGCCGATAGCCCAGCAAGCGATTCTGTTTATAGAGCCGTCAAAGAAGTCAAGTCCTATATGAACCTTATTTTCATAACCGCCACGTTTGATTTCGGTGGTGATAGCTTTAAGCTCGTCATCGAATATAACAACGTGGTCGGAGTCCCAACGAACCGGACGTGACACATGGAGCATAACTCCGTCTAAATACTGAAGTGCGGCGGAAATCTTATCTGAAACAAGCTCGGTCGGGTGGAAGTGACCTGTATCGAGAGTTATGAGTTTGTGATGCTTCATTGCACAACCCATGTAGAACTCATTTGAGCCGATAGTACAGCTTTCAAGACCGATTCCGAATACCTTACTTTCAACCGCATCAAGGGTATACTTTTCGTCAAGCTTTTCCGCAAATATCTCATCGTAGGAAGCGGCAAGAATTTCTCTCTTCTTCGCACGATTTACGGGAGTGTCCTTGAAGCCGTCGGGAATCCAGAGATTGTTTACCGAGGTCTGACCAAGCTCACGGCCGAAATATTCGGATATTTTACGGGAAGCGATACCATGCTCTATCCAGAATTTTCTGACAGCGGAATCATCGTTTGAGAGAGTGAAACCGTCTGCCGAGAGAGGATGTGAGAAGAACGTAGGGTTAAAGTCAAGACCGAGGTCTCTTTCCTTTGCCCATTCTACCCATGAAGCAAAATGTTCGGGGGCAACCTCGTTACGCTCTACCTTTTTTCCGTCGGAATCGAGATATATAGCATGGAGAGAAAGCTTTTTCTTACCCGGAATAAGCGTGGTTGCAAACTCAAAGTCACGTCTGAGTTCATCAATATTACGAGCCTTTCCCGGATAGTTTCCCGTTGACTGGATACCGCCTGTGAGGTCTCCGTCCTGTGCTTCAAAGCCTCCGACATCATCGCCCTGCCAGCAATGCACGGAAACAGGGGTGTTTTTTACGCTTTCGATTGCAGCGTCAACATCAACGCCGAGGCGAGAATACGCTTCTCTTGCGATTTGAAGAGCCTTTACAGTATTCATAAGTCAAAAACCTTTCTAAAATTACTCGCCGATGAGAGTGAGGAATCTTCCGTAAGCCTCATCCCATGCCGCTTTATTTTCGTTATGAGGTTCAAATGTTTTGATTTCAAAGGAATTTGCGATAATGCGTCTTGCTTCCCACATATCGGATATTTCACCGAGTGCGATAAGCTGCATTGCGACGTTACCGAGAGTAGTAGCTTCAACCGGTCCCGCATACACTGTTTTACCTGATGCATCGGAGGCAAACTGAGAAAGCATATCTTCCTTTGTGCCACCGCCTACGATATTGATTACCTCGTAGTACTTGCCGGTCATTTCTTCAAGTCTTTCCGCTGTCCAACGGTATCTGAGTGCGAGAGACTCAAAGATACATCTTACTATTTCACCGGGAGTTTCGGGAACTGGCTGAGAAGTATTTCTGCAATACTCTCTGATTCTTTCGGGGAGATTTCCTGCCGGTGCAAAAAGTGCGTCGTCGGGATTGATGATGGAACGGAGAGGCTTTGCCTGTTTTGCAAGCTCTGTAAGCTCATCAAAGGTGTAGTTCTTTCCCTCACGCTTCCACTGTCTGCGAGACTCCTGCTCAAGCCACAGACCCATTATATTTTTAAGGAGTCTGATGGTTCCGAATGCACCGCCCTCGTTTGTGAAGTCGTACTTTTCGGAAAGCTCGGTGAGAACGGGAGTATCTGTCTCCGTACCCATAAGCGACCATGTTCCGCTTGAGATATAAAGGAAGTCCTTTTTAGCTGCGGGAACGGCAAGAACAGCACTTGCGGTATCGTGGGACGCTATCTTCATAACGGAAAGTCCCGTATTTCCCGTCTCCTCCTCGATATTGGGAAGGAGCTTACCGCAAACTGTACCGGGTTTTACGATAGGTCTGAGTATTCTCGAGGGAATACCGCATTTTTCTATTATATCGAGAGCATATTCTCTCTTATTTGCGTCAAGCAATGCTCCTGTTGAAGCTATTGTATATTCGCTTGTTTTTTCGCCTGTAAGCATATATGCGAAAAGGTCGGGCATAGCGAGAAGGCAATCGGCATTTTCAACTATCCACGGTCTGTCACGCATATCCGCCGCAAGCTGATAAAGCGTATTGAAATTCAGCGACTGAATACCGGTTCTGGAATAAAGCTCTTTTCTCGAAATGAAGTTTGAGAATACATAGGGCTGTATCTCCTCGGTACGCTTATCTCTGTAGTGATAGGGATTTGCGAGAAGTACACCTGCTTTATCGAGATAGCCGTAGTCAACACCCCATGTGTCGATACCGAGAGATACGGCACCACCCTCATGGGAAGCGGCGAGAACAGCGGTCTTTATTTCGTGAAAAAGTCTGGGTGCATCCCAGAAGAATCCGCCGGGCATCATAACGGGGTCGTTTGAGAAGCGGTGAATCTCACGAAGATCTATTTTGTTTCCGTCGTAGGAGCAAAGCATTCCTCTGCCGCTTGAAGCTCCGAAATCAACGGCAAGTATCTGTTTTTTATTCATGTTAATTCCTCTCTTTATCAGAGAATCTGAGCGGTTCTGGGGATACAGTAACGGAGACTCTCTACCGCCGCCTTGAATGCGGAAGCGGAATTCGGATATGCGTTAGCTATGTGGCTTGTATTTCCGTCTTCTTCAAGTCCTTCGAGACCTGCAAACACGTTAAGGTGAGGTTCTACCGTAAGAACAAACTCTCCGTCATGCACTCTGTTGATAACCGCAAGAAGTTCGGGGATGCATCCGTCACCCATACCTGCCGGAACAATGGTACCGTTCACGAGAGCGTCCTTGATATGTGCATAGGTAATGTGGGTTTTGAGGAGGTTATACGAATACTCAAACGCCTGACAGCCGCACTGAATAAAGTTTGCGGGATCGAACACACAGCCGAGTCTGCCGTCAAATTCATCGAGTATGTCAAGGCATCTTTCGGGAGTGTCACCGTAAATTCCCTTTTCGTTTTCATGGCAGAGCTTTACACCGTATTCATCGGCGATATCAAGCATCTTACCCATTCTGTCGATAACCTCTTCTCTGTATTCCTCATGCTTTCCGTCGGGAATATAGAAAGAGAACACACGAATACGGGGAGCAAACAGTGTATCCGCAACCTCGCAGGTATTTTTCAGCTTTTCGAGATGAGGCTCAATCGGGTCTGTAATCTTTATCTTACCGATAGGAGAACCGATGGCAGACACGGATATTCCGGCAGATTCGAGCTTCTTATGTACATCGGAAGCCTGAAGAGGTGTGAGATCCGACACATTTATTCCGTCCACTCCTCTCAGTTCAGTCATTCTTATCTTACTTGTGATAAGTCCCTCAATCTGTTCGTCGAGAGAGGGAGAATATTCGTCCGAAAATGCACTTAATCTGAATTTTACCATATATCAACACTCCAGTTTATTTAACATCTGAAAGGAAATGCGGTGTAAAAACGACACGGCTTTCCCATTTATCCACTGTAATTATAGCATTTTTTTCTCTATAATGCAATCGTTTGACAAAGAAAAATGTGTGTCATTTCCAAAGAACTGTCGAATAACGATGTTTTTTGCACAAATCCGCATATTTTTTTACAAGTTGTTTACAATTCCAGAACCGTAACACCGTAGTCACCCTCACCGAACGCACCCGCACGGAAGGATTTTACTCTTTTATCTTCTTTAAAGCGTATCCAAAGGGCATTTCTGAGGGCTCCGGTGCCTTTTCCGTGGATGATGGTTGCACTGTGTACTCCGGCAAGCATTGCGTTGTCTATATATCTGTCAACAACGAACCACGCTTCTTCTCCCGTCATTCCGCGAACATCGCATTCAAGGCTGAACGACTTTGTTACCTGCGCTCTTGCAACCGCCTGCTTTTTCTTTTCTTTTTTCGCAATGCTTTCCGCACCCTCGACAAGCTTCAGGTCTTTTATATTACCTCTCATCTTGACCGCACCCATTTTAAGGTTCACGTTTCCGTTTTTGTCGGGGTCATCGAGGAGTATTCCCTGTGTTCCGAGATTTCTGTGAATAACTGCGTCACCCTTTTTCAGCGGTCTGGGAAGAACATAATCCTCATCGTCAACATAATCCGTGATGGGGTTCATTTTGTCGTCAAACTCACGGACTCTTGCTCTTATTGCTTTTTTAGCTTCCGCAAGCTTGTCTGCCTCCTGCTGCTTCTTCGCCTCTTCAAGCTGACGCATAACGAAATCACTTGTTGCTCTTGCACCGTCGAGAAGCTCCTGAGCCTTTTTCTTCATCGTCTGAGCTTCCTTTTCCGCACCTGCAAGACGGCGAGAAAGCTCTTCCTCGGTCTTTTTGCGTTCGGCTTCAAACTGTCTGCGTGAGTTTTCCGCTTCCGCTTTCTCTTTCTCGAGGTCGAGTCTCATTTTGTCAAGTTTTTCGATAACCGCTTCAAAGCTTCTTGAGCCTGTATCGACAAACTGCTCTGCGTGCTTTACTATACTGTGCGGAAGTCCGAGTTTTTCGGATATTGCAAAGGCATTCGATTTACCGGGTGTACCGACTATAAGTCTATACGTCGGGCAAAGAGTGTTTACGTCAAACTCACATGACGCATTTGCAACGTCCTCCGTCTCGAGTGCGTATGCTTTAAGCTCCGCATAGTGAGTAGTGGACGCACAAAGAGTTTTGTTAAGTCTTGTTTCATCAAGTATAGCCATCGCAAGAGCCGCACCTTCTACGGGGTCTGTTCCCGAACAAAGCTCATCGAACAGCACAAGGGATTTGTCAGTCATCTTGTCTATTATGTTGACTATAGCTTTCATATGTGAGGAGAAGGTCGAGAGTGACTGTTCAATGCTCTGCTCGTCTCCTATATCGGAAAACACTTCATCGAAAACACCGATTCTCGACGTATCCTCTGCCGGAACATGAAGTCCCGACTGTGCCATTATCGTAAACAGACCTATCGTTTTCAGCGTAACCGTCTTACCGCCCGTATTCGGACCCGTAATAACAAGCATTCTGTAGTCCTTACCGAGAGAAACGGTTATCGGAACCACTGTATCCTTGTCGAGAAGCGGATGACGTGCCTTATAAAGGTCTACAAGAGGTCTGTCCACTATCTGAGGAGCGGCGGCATTCATCTTGTACGAAAGCTCCGCACAGGTGAATATAAACGCAAGCTCGGTTATGTTTAGGTAGTCAAGAGTAAGAGAGTTTCCCGACACCGCAACACCTGCTGACAGGTCACGGATAATGCGTTCTATCTCATGCTCTTCCTTACTTTCAAGCTCACGAAGCTCGTTATTCGCTTCAACGACTGCCATCGGTTCTATGAAAAGCGTAGCACCCGAGGATGAGGTATCGTGTATCAGACCTTTTACCTCTCCTCTGTATTCGGCTTTTACGGGAATAACAAATCTGCCTCCTCGTGTGGTGACTATGTTTTCCTGGAGATATTTGGACTGTCCCGAAACGTACTTCTGAAGCAAATCCTTAATCTTTGCGTCTGTTGCACGTTTTTTACGTCTTATTTCGCCAAGTTCATGGCTTGCTTCATCCGCAACGAAATCATCCGCAAGAATGGAGCGGTTTATTTTTTCTTCAAGGCTTCTGTTCGGAATAAGTCTGTCGAATATTTCCGAAAGAGATGTTGTGGGAGTTTTTTCGCCCTGAACGTAATCAATGAGCTGACGTGCGGTTTTAAACACTGCCGCACAATCGAGAAGCTCACGAAGAGAAAGCATTGCGTCCTTTTCGGCTCTCTCAACGCTGGGACGGACATCCTTTATTCTGCCGAAAGACGGTGCTCCCTTTAAGCCTATGAGGGTCTTTGCATCGGTGGTATGCTGCTGTCTGATTCTCACCTTTTCTATATCCGAGGTGGGGGTCAGTGTTTTCGCAAGCTCGACAGATCCCTCCGTCGGTGCAAGTGATGCAAGTATATCCCTTACTTTATCAAATTCAAGTGTATGTAATGCTTTGGAATTCATTTTTTCCTCTGTATTGTATTTTCTCTATATCCTTATCTTCTTGTAATATTCAAGCGACGAAAAGCCATGTTCGAGATGGTTCAGGAGGTATCTCTCACAGACCACCGAAAACAGCGAAAGCTCACTTTTATCAAGAGAGAACGACAAAAATCTTTTCTGCGGTGCTTCCTCGATATATCTGAGTGCGAAAAGGACGGGCATAGTCAGTCTTATGAAAATTTTCGCTATACTTCCGTCACCCACGAATTCGGGCGAATTGTCGAGTATGTCACGGCATTTTTTGCAAATCACACGTCCGTTCATAACATCGAGAACACTTTCGCCGGTTATTTCACATCCGCATTCTCCGCATACCGAAAGATCGGGCATAAAGCCTTCGATAACAGCCGCACGGAATTCAAACGCTCCCTTTATCAGCTCAAGCGGCAGCTTCAGATTCGATATTGCATACAGTGTGTTCAGTATAAGCGGCAACAGTCCCTCGTCTCCCTGACCTACAAGGGCAAGGTCGTATGCAACATCGCAGACATAGTTAGCAAGTGCAAGTTTTTCAATATCGTAACGCAAATCCATAAACGATTCTATCAAAAATGCGTCTGCGATATAGTAGTATTCTCCCCTTTTCGTAAGCTGAAAGGTACTGTAGGTGAAAAGCTGTGCCGATGCCGCATATCTGTTTTTGATATTCGTCAGGCCCTTGCCCGATATTGTTATAAGACCAAGCTCCGATGTAAGCAAAGTAAGAAGCTTATCCTTTTCGCCCACCTTTACTTCACGCACAACAAGTCCGTCAAGCTCCGTAAACTTCTCGCCCATAAATTACATATCTATATCGGGTTTGAATCCGAAGGAGTTAAGGGAAAGCTGATTATCACGCCACTTTTCCTTAACCTTTACCCAAAGATTGAGGTAAACCTTTACTCCGAAGAACGCTTCCATATCTTCTCTTGCGTATGTACCTATCTTTTTAAGGGTTTCGCCGCCCTTACCTACGATAATACCCTTGTGAGACTGCTTTTCGCAATATATTTCCGCACGAATGCGAATCATCTTTTCGTCTTCTTCAAACTCCTCGATAACTACAGCTGTACCGTGGGGGATTTCGTCGGAAAGAGTTCTGAGGAGCTTTTCTCTGATTATCTCTGCGGCTATCTGTCTTTCGGGTTGGTCTGTAAGGCTGTCCTCGTCAAACATCCACTCGCCCTCGTAAAGGAACTTTTCAGCCTCCTCGAGTACATCCTCGACATTCTTTCCGCTTTCCGCACAGGTGGGAACTACTGCGTCAAAATCGTGGAGAGAAGCATAATTTGCGATGGTTTCCGCAAGCTTTTCACGGTTAACAAGGTCTATTTTATTAAGTACGAGTATGGACGGAAGACCAGCTTTCTTTATCTGACCGATGAGGTTCTTTTCTATTTCGCCTGCGGGATAGCCTGCCTCCGCAATAAGAATTACCGCATCGGCAGAACCTACGGAAGAACGAACCGTTTTCATCATAAATTCGCCGAGCTTGTTCTTTGCGTGGTGTACACCGGGGGTGTCGAGGAAAACGAACTGATCTTCGCCCTTTGTGAGAATTCCCGCAATACGGTTTCTTGTTGTCTGCGGCTTCGGGGAAACTATCGCTATTTTTTCTCCGAGGAGGTGGTTCATAAGTGTGCTTTTACCTACGTTAGGTCTTCCGACAATTGCTATAAATGCTGTTCTCATATTTTTCTCCGTTTATCCTTATCTGTTCTCTTTTATTTCAAGTCCGAGCTTTTTCATTACAACTCTCTGATGCAGTCTCATTTCCGCTTCTTCTTCATCGGAGTTTACATGGTCATATCCGAGAAGATGGAGTACGGAATGCACCGTAAGAAATGCACATTCCCTCTCGTAGCTATGCCCGAATTCGTCAGCCTGCTCCTTTGCTCTCTCAAGCGAAAGAACTATGTCTCCAAGCTCAAATTCCTCTCCGTCAAACGGTACGTCTCCGTTCTTTATGTCGTACATGGGAAATGACAGCACGTCCGTTGCCGAATCTATCTCACGGAACTCACGGTTCTTTTCACGAATCTGTTCGTTATCGGTAAAGGTTACGGACACCGTGCAGTCGGAATCGAAGTTCTCGCATTCGAGTGTGCTTTTTACGGCTTTTTTTATAAGTCTTCTGAGTGAAAAGCCTGCCTTCAGTTTATTTTGTTCGTTTGTGAATATTATTTTTACTTTCATTTTCTTGTATCACGGTGTTCCGCATGGTATCTTACCTTTTCTCGCTTCTCCTCCGTTTTTACCTTTCTGTCTCTGTCATATTTGTCGTATGCCATGATTATCTTCTGAACAAGTCTGTGTCGAACAACGTCCTTTTCGCTGAACTCATGTACCGCTATATCGTCTATGTTCTTCAGTATCTGAACCGCTATCGAAAGTCCGCTTTTCGTACCTCTCGGAAGGTCTGTCTGAGTAAGGTCTCCGGTTACAACTACCTTTGAGCCGTTTCCGAGTCGTGTCAGGAACATTTTCATCTGCTCGGGTGTTGTGTTCTGTGCTTCATCGAGGATTATAAACGAGTCATCGAGAGTTCTTCCTCGCATATACGCAAGAGGTGCTATCTCAATAGTCATCTTCTCGATAAGTCTCGCACAGGATTCCGCACCGAGCATTTCGTAAAGTGCGTCGTAAAGAGGTCTGAGGTAGGGGTCTATCTTACTTTGGAGGTCACCCGGAAGAAATCCGAGTCTCTCTCCTGCTTCAACTGCCGGACGTGTGAGGATTATTCTCGACACTTCATGAGCCCTCAGTGCTTTAACGGCAGCAGCCACCGCAAGATATGTCTTACCCGTACCGGCAGGACCCGCACCTATGACTATCGTATTTTTTCTGATTGCTTCAAGATATTTTTTCTGACCGACTGTCTTTGCTTTGACGGGCTTTCCCTTTGCGGTAACGAAGAAGCAGTCCTCGTCAAATGCCGCAAGCTCGCTTTGTCGTCCGTCCTTTACCATCGAGACTGTGTAATCAACGCTTTGATCCGTCAGCTCGTCTCCGATACCGACTATCTTTTTCAGATACATAAGTGTCTCGTAAGCACCGTCAAGTCCGTCCTCTTCTCCCTCGATTACAATGGTATCTCCGTCGTCTGCCTGGTTTTGTATGTTATATATCCTAACAGAAAACTCATCCTCGAGTCGTCTTATATTCTTGTCAAAGCTTCCGAATATTCTCGAGGTCATTTCCGATGTTTGAGTATTTATCTTCTTTATCGCCATATTTTTCTCCGCTCTTAAAGCATTACTCGGCTTTTACCGTAAATTCTTTTGTTAATCCAATATTCCGCCTGAGATAAAGCATACAGTTCAATATATACACACCGTCTTCAAATTCAGAATGTATTTCCTTATGCTCAAGCTCTGCGTCGGCAGTCAGCTCCCGTATTTTTCGACCGAGCGAATACATTGCTTCGTTTCCTGCCGTCTCTGTGCTTATCTGTTCATTTTCGGTCACATACTCCCTGCTGACGTTCGTTTCAAGCCACACCGGTATTTCGCAAAGTCCGAATGGGCATAGCTTCTCCATCGTACTTATTGTATCACAAACACCCCCGTCAATTCCACCCTTTCCGAAAAGATTTATCGTTTTTTTGAAAAATTTGATTGCATAGTCTCGCTTTTCACGTCCCGTATATGTCTTTTTTTCTCTTGTCGTGCTTATTCTTTCGCTGAATGCCTCGACCGTTTGGCATATTACCTCACCCGATGCATACTCAAAACGATATTCTCCATCACGTCCCTCGCACACACCGGATATAAGCACCTGTCCCGCTCTCACAAGCTGACCCGGAGTAACGGTTGCCTGACCCTCGAACACGTTTATTTCTTCAACTATGCCATCGCATTTCGCAACAACATTCGCATATGTGTCGTTTGGGTGCTTTTCTCTCTCGTCTCGATACAGCTCCCTTACCTGAACCTCGGCAACCGTACCGTTCATGAAGATACTTAGCCATGCTATATCGTTTTGCAGTGCAACATAGTCCGCATGAAGCTGATTGTAGTTTATATTTTCAAACGGTACTCCCACTTCAAAGCCAAGCTCCGCAAGAGTGTCTGTTATCGTCTCGTAATCGGTTTTTGTGTTCCCGTCTATCTTAATGTCCCACACTATTCCCGAGGAATATTTCATCCACGCGAAAAAAACAAGCACTCCGAGTAAAACGAACGGTCTTAGTCTTATAAATCGGCACAAATACGGAAATCCGCTCATATCCGACACCTCAGCATACGGAGCAAGCTTTTCGATGCACGAAATATAGTCTCCCTCGGTGAGAGTAAATGTTATGCTTTCTCCGTCTCTTTTTTCGTTTTCAAAGGAAATATCGTCCCTATAAAGAATGTCGAAAACAGCGGCACTGTCTTCGTTCTTCACCTTTACCCGTCTGCTGCCGTAAAAAAAGCGTCCGATGAATTTCAGCATTTTTCATCCCCTCCGCCGAATGATGCCGACTGTATTTCCCCTCTCACGCAAAGATTGTTCCCTCGAAAATCAGAAAGAAGCAGATTTTTTCCGACAACCGTGAATCTGTCATGCCCTGCCGACAGCACTATTTTGTTCTCCGTGTATTCGAGGATACCGTCACAGCCGCATATTTCCATTCCGTTTTCTCCGACAATGTGGAACACAGGTGAATTTGACACGCTTTCCTCGGGAAACTCAAAAAGTGCCGCTATCGGATTACGCTTAAATATATGTTTTTTTCGTTTTTTGCCGCCGCTTTTATGCAAATCCCATACCTCCCTTACATATACTTCGTTACGGTCAATAAATATGCCGCAAAACCGATAATATACCGCGATATTCTCTCAAAGTTTTATATTCAACGGAGATGCCACACTATGAAATCAAAAATTCTTTCGTCCGTCACCGCACTTTTAATTGCCGCAATGCTTTTTATCCTGCTCGTTTTCTCTGATGAAGCAACGGCGGGTGCAAAGAACGCAATGTCCATGTGCTGTTCGTCCGTACTGCCGTCTCTTTTTACATATATTGCCATATGCGGTATAATAATCCGTCTTGATTTGCTTTCTCCGATTTACAGCTTAATTCCGACGGAGAAGCTGTTCCGTCTGCCGAGATGTACCGCTCAGGTAATACTTATCGGACTTGTTTGCGGCTTTCCGGTGGGTGCATCCTGTACGGCTCTTCTCGCCCACAACGGAAGAATAACAAAGGATGAGGCTTCACGGCTTCTTGCACTTTCCTCCTGTGCCTCCCCCGCATTTATGCTGTCAACTCTCGGCTCATGGTACGGAGACAAAGCCTTCGGTGCTGTTTTGTATGTCACCTGCGTCCTGTCTGTCGTACTTTTTTCCGTTATAATCGCACACGCCATGCCGAAAACCTCTCCCGTTCCGACAGAAAATACGAACGACACCTCCCACAGGAATTTTGCCGCCGCCTTATGCGATTCCGTAGCTCATGCCGCACGAAGCTCACTGAATATTCTTGCCTATATCACGTTTTTCGGAGTTATGCAGACTATAGCTTCAACCGTGTTTCCGTGTCTCTCCTATATTTCGGCGGCACTTTTCGAGTTCTCGTTCGGGGCATATACGGGAGCTATGCTCGGCACTACTTTCGGTGCGGCACTCAGCGGCTTTTCTGTGGGATTTTCATCTTTTTCCGTATTTCTCCAAACCTATTCGTATGCCGGAGCGGAGGGAATAAAAATGAAGCACTTTACAATCTCAAAGCTCATCTGTGCCACACTATCCTCTGCCGTCGGTGCAATATATTATTCGCTTAACTCAAGCAGCCCTGCAACAAAAGCCGCCTTTGCTCCGACTTTTGATTCGTCACAAGTAATATCGGCTATTATTTTGCTTCTCACAGCACGTCTGTCTTGTGTATTAGTGAGTAAAATCAATAAGTTTCGCTCGAAGTCTTGATTTTCGGGGGAATATTTTATATAATAGTATGGGAATAAATGCAATTTGAAGATAAGCGATGATCCTAAAATGAAAAATAAACACGAAATCGAAAAATTCTGTAAGTACTGCGAAAGAGCAAGCTCTCTGAGTGACCCCGACTCCATGCTTTGCAGCAAAAAAGGCATAGTCGGAGCAGGAGGAAAATGCCACTCCTTTCGATACGATCCGCTTAAACGAGAGCCTAAAATAAAAAAAGCTCCACCGACTCTCGAATATGTTGTGGATATTTGATGTTCAAAAATAAAGAAATTACTGTTTTGGAGGAAAAAACACTTGATAATCGCACTCGAAGAAGCTAAATACAAACTTGAAAACTTCCGTAAAGATATTGCAGAGCTTGGTTCGGCTCTCAGAATAGACGAGCTCAGAGCAAAGGCAGATGAGCTTGACAAGATAACATCCGACCCCGAATTCTGGAACAACCAGGAAAACTCCGGTAAGGTATTAAAGGATGTAAAGCGTATTAAGGAAAAAATTAACAAATACGAAGCTCTTGCCGCAAAGCTTGAGGACACCATCACTCTCGCAGAGCTTGCAATAGAGGAAAACGACGAATCCCTCATAGACGAGGTAGAAGCAGACGTTCGTGCAATCGAAGAAGACGAAGAAAAGCAGCGTATCGAAATCCTTCTCTCCGGCGAATACGATCAGAACAACGCTATCGTTTCTTTCCATCCGGGTGCAGGCGGTACAGAGGCTCAGGACTGGGCTCAGATGCTCTATCGTATGTATACTCGTTGGGGTGAAAGACACGGCTACAACGTAAAGCTCCTCGATTGGCTTGACGGTGAAGAAGCAGGTCTGAAGTCCGCTACAATCCTCATAGAGGGTGAAAACGCATACGGTTACCTCAAGGGTGAAAACGGTGTTCACAGACTTGTTCGTGTATCTCCCTTTGACTCCTCGGGAAGAAGACACACTTCTTTCGCTTCCGTTGAAGTAATGCCCGAATTCGATGACGATAACAGCATTGAAATCAAGGAAGAAGACCTCGAAATCACCGCTCACCGTTCATCGGGTGCAGGCGGACAGCACATCAACAAGACAGACTCCGCTATCAGAATCACTCACATCCCCACAGGTATCGTTGTAGGCTGTCAGACAGAACGAAGCCAGCTCCAGAACAAGGAAACCGCCATGAAGATGCTCAAATCCAAGCTCCTTGAAATCAAGGAAAGAGAAAAGCTTGCGAAGATTGAAGACATCAAGGGTATAAAGACAAACATCGAATGGGGTGCTCAGATACGTTCCTATGTATTCATGCCCTACACCCTCGCCAAGGACACAAGAACAAGCTACGAGGACGGTAACATTCAGGCGGTAATGGACGGTGAAATCGACGGATTCATCAACGCATACCTCAAGATGAACGCCTCCATAGACTGATAAAAATGAAAAAAGAAGTTTCACGCTTCGGCGACTCCTCCGTATTCGAGGGAATGACTTCTATACGCTCCGTCATAAACGCACACGAAACCGGTGTAAATGACAGAAAAATCAAAAAACTCCTCATTGACGAAAGCAAGAAAAAAAGCAAGGCAAAAGAAATATCATGGCTCACCTACAAGTCAAAGGAGCTTGATTTTTCGATAGAATATGTTTCCGCGGATGTTCTTGACGAATACACTACGGGAAACACACACGGCGGTATAATCGCTATCTGCTCCGACAGAACCATCCCCGATATTGTCAACTTTGAAATTAAAAAAGACGGATTCTACGCTCTTATAGAGGGAATAGAGGACCCGTACAATTTCGGTTATGCGATTCGTTCGCTGTATGCCTGCGGTGCCGACGGTATCATTCTGTCTCCCAGAAACTGGATGAGTGCGGCGGGAGTTGTGTGTCGTTCATCGGCGGGAGCTTCGGAGCTTCTTCCCTGCTGTGTCTCTGACGGAGTTTCTGCCGCTCGGATATTCAAGTCTTACGGCTACAAGGTTCTTTGTGCGGGAATACGCGACTCCGTATCTTCTTTTGAATGCAATATGACTTCCCCCGTACTTCTCATAGTCGGAGGAGAAAAAAGAGGTATTTCCTCCGCACTTCTCGATGAAGCGGATTCTGTTGTAAGAATAGACTACGACAGGCAGTTCGGCGGCTCTCTTTCGGCGGCATCGGCTACCGCAATGCTTGCATACGAGATAATGCGTCAAAACAAAACAAAATAAAAGCAAAAAACTCGATTGTTAACAGATATACTCCCGATAAATGGGGCATATCAAAAACAGTCGAGTTTGTTTTTTTATATTTCGCAAACAGCACAAAGCTTATCGCATTCCGTAAGTCCGACTTCCCTTGCAAGGGCCGCCGCACAGAGATAGTAGTTAGAGGTTTCCGCCACCTTGAAAATATCGGAAATGATATTCGACAGCTCACCGAACGAACACTCCTCGGTATTTGCTGTAATTGCTACCTTTAAGACGGCATAAAGGAGAGACAAGGCACTCACCGCCGCACACGCATCATATCCACGTCCATACTCGGCAACAAAAGGAAAGCCCATATAAAAGACGTGATTTACAAAAAGCTGCTCGAAAACTCTGTCCATGTTCGGGTTTGCAAGAGACAGCTTTTCCCACTTCTTTTCGTACTCGGAGAATGTCAGATTACCGACCGCTTCCGTGTAGTCGTCAAGAGAAAAGCGTTCGGAAAGTCTGCCGAAAACACGCTGTACATTCTCAAGCTCACCCTCTCTCGAAAGTGAATATATATTCATTCCTTCATTTGATGATAACGGATTCTTTTCAAAATACAAACGCAGCTTTTCGGAGCTGTTTTCTTTGAGAATTGCGTTTATGCGGAACACCTCGCAGACAAGATTTTTAAGTCTTTCGGCAAACGGCTTTGCTCTGTTTTGGAGGCACTCTATAAGTCTCTCACGCACGGGAGAATAAAACTCTGAGATAAATCCGTTTTCATGCTCCGGCAGGTCGTATTTAAACTCAAGCTCATTCTTTACAAGCTTAATCGGTTCTTCTTTTCTCATCAAAAGCTCGCATACCGCCTCACACGAAGCAGAAACAGAGCATTCATCCGCATATATCGTCCTCGGACTTCTCGGATAGTATCTGCAAACCGACGGAAGAGCATCTTCACCGCACTCACACTGTATCATGCAAAGTCCGTTTTCGCCGTGCATTTTGCAGTCACCGAAGTAGTTTTTCGCAAACTCCGCATATCTCTCGGGTTTAGGGGCTTCAAGAGGATATACTCCGCTGTCAAGTCGTCTTCTAAGCTCGCTTGAACAGTTAAGTCCCAACAGAGAGTAGTATTCTTTCATGGAAACCGTTATATGCCACCCGTGACAGCAAGTCTTTGTACAATCCCCCGCTTTACATTTAAATTCTGAATAAAAATCCGGTACAGTGAATATTCTTTTGCTCATTATTTTTAGCCGCAGCTTTCGATAAAATTTTTCGGTGGAATTATACACCCATTTTTTACCTCTGTCAAGCGGAAATTTATCGTTTTTTCAGACAATATTTTCGGCAGGATTTTTTTGATTTTTTTACATTTTATGTCAATTTTGTTTTTTTCTGAAATACCGTTTTTTTAAAGCGACTCAAAATAAGCTATTTTTTCGTTTTTTCGGCTTTTACGTTACTTCGTCATGTTCTCGCTCATTTCCGGACGAATTAATTTTTTATACACCGTTTTTTCGTTTTCAATACCGCACAGCACCTCGTCTCCGATATTTATATTTCCGAGAAGTATTTCTTCACTCAGCGTATCCTCCACCCGTCTCACGATAATACGTCTGAGTGGTCTTGCACCGTATGCGTCATCATATCCCTCCTCGGCAAGCACCTTTACAGCAGAGGAATCAAATGACAGATGAACCCCGATTTTTTCCGCTCTTTTCGTTACGTCTTCGAGCATAAGAGCTGTTATCTTCTCAATATTTTCACGAGATAGCTTTTTAAAAACTATTATTTCATCCACACGGTTTAAAAACTCCGGCTTGAACGCTTTTTTCAGCTCCGTCATCCCGATAATCTTGTTATCTTTCGCATTATTATACTCGCCGCCGACAAATCCGAGCTTTTTTCCATCCGATAAAACCTCCGCACCCAAATTCGAGGTCATGATTATTATCGTATTTTTGAAATCCGCCGCACGTCCGTGTGAATCCGTCAGTCTGCCGTCCTCGAGTATTTGCAGAAGTATTCCGAAAACATCGGGGTGTGCCTTTTCTATTTCATCGAACAATATAACCGAATACGGTCGTCTCCGCACTGTTTCAGTGAGCTGTCCTCCGTCATCGTAGCCGAGGTATCCGGGTGGTGAGCCTATGAGCTTGGAGACACTGTGCTTTTCCATATACTCCGACATATCAATTCGTATGAGTGCGTTTTCTCCGAACATTACCTCGGCAAGGGTTTTCGACAGCTCTGTTTTTCCGACTCCCGTTGAGCCTAAAAATATAAATGAGCCTATCGGTCTCCTCGGGTCTTTAAGTCCTATTCTGCCACGTCTTATAGCTCTCGCAACCGAAAAAGCCGCCTCGTCCTGCCCGATTACTCTGCTTGACAGAACGCTTTCCAGCTTCATCAGACGTTCGCTTTCGTCCTCCGCAAGTCTTTTGAGTGGTATTCCCGTCCGCAATGTGATTATCTCACGAATATCCTCTTCTCCGACAGACAGTCCCTCATTATGCTCGTTTATCTCACAAAACAGGCTTTTTTTGTTTTTCAGCTTGTCTGACAGTATTTTTTCTTCGTCCCTCAATTTTGCGGCGGCTTCGTAATCCTCTGAAAGAATAGCTTCTTCCTTTTCGGCGGTAAGTCCTTTCAGCTGTTTTTCAAGGATTTTCTCCTCTGTCGGAGTATTCAGTGCGTTGATTCTTTTTCTGCTTGCGGCTTCGTCAATCAAATCAAGTGCCTTATCGGGGAGGTACTTATCGTTAAGGTATCTTACCGAATACTCGACCGCAGAACGGACAGCTTCATCCGATATTTTCAGCTTATGATGAGCCTCGTATTTATCTCGCAGTCCGAAAAGTATTCTCTCCGCTTCATCGACCGAGGGTTCCTCTATTGTTACGGCTCGGAATCTTCTCTCGAGTGCCGCATCCTTTTCTATATGACGGCGATATTCATCTATTGTCGTTGCACCTATCACCTGCATTTCCCCTCTCGCAAGTGCAGGCTTTATGATATTCGCCGCATCCACCGCCCCCTCTGCTCCTCCCGCACCTATGATAACGTGTATCTCATCTATAAACAATATTATTCTGTCGTCACGCTTTACCTCCGCCATGACGTTTTTCATTCTTTCCTCAAATTCTCCTCGATATTTTGCTCCTGCTATAAGTGCCGCTATATCAAGTGCGACTATTATTTTATTTTTCAGGCTTTCGGGAACATTTCCGTCTGCAATACGCTGTGCAAGTCCTTCTATTACAGCGGTTTTACCTACTCCCGGCTCTCCTATAAGACAGGGATTGTTTTTTGTTCTTCTTGACAGTATCTCGATAACACGACGTGTCTCCTCCTCTCGTCCTACTATCGGGTCAAGCTTTCCGTCTTTTGCGGCGGCACACATATCACGTCCGTAGCTTGAAAGTGCGGTCAATTCCGCAAATTGAGACTTGCCCGATTTGGAGTTTCCCTTGTCACGTTCTCCGCTTTCCGAAAACATTGCCATAATATCACGCTTTATTTCGGTAGGGTCCGCACCCTGTTCAATCATAAGCCGCAGTGCAAAGCATTCGCTTTCATCGCACATGGCAAGCAAAAGATGCTCCGTTCCGATATAACCGTTCTTCATTTTCATTGCGACCCTTGCCGAGACTTCGATTATTTTTTTAGTTCCCGGTGTGATGTTTTCAGCCTCCAGACGTGTCGCATCCCCCGCCCCAACTCTTTCTTCTATGAGGTCGCAGGTCTTATCGTAGCTCACCCCACGTTCTTCGAGAACACGACAGGCTATTCCGTCACGTTCCGATAAAAGTCCCAGAAGCAAATGCTCACTTCCGACCGAAGTATGCCCCATTTCGGACGCACAGTACAATGCTTTATCAAGTGAACTTCGAGCCTTTGCCGTAAAACCGATATTCAAAATACACCTCCGAAAACAAAAAATACGCAGGAAAACGTAATGCTCCTGCGTACTCACAGTCCTACGCTAAACTACATTATTGTATGCGTAAGACGAATCTTTTTATTCTGTTTTTTCAAAAATATTTACTCTGCCTATTATCTCTCTTGCACGCTCCGCTCTTGCCTTTTCGATTTCCGAAGTCTCCTTTGCACCGGAGCTTACCGCAAGCACATCGTGCATGGATTCCACGAACATTTCATCGAGAATGTTTACGGGAATATCAAGATAGGAAAGTGCGGCACAAAGTCTTATTTCGCTATACATTGCCGTAAGCTCCTTCAGAGACAGACGACCTGCGTACATTATTATGCCTATATCACGTCTTGCTTTTTCCGTAAGAGAATCACGTCTTGCGGAGAACAGTTCACCTCTGAGGGTTCTTTCCTGCTCAACGACCTGTTTAACTATCGCTTCAAGCTTTGAGAGAGTTTCTTCTTCGCTTACTCCGAGTGTTGCTTCGTTTGAAATCTGATAGATATACTGAGCCGATTCACCGCTTATGCTGAAGCCCATTCTCGCAAGCTCATACGAAAGTCTTCTCATTCTTCCCGATACGGTGAACGCAGGAAGTGAAAGCATTACAGACGCTCTCATACCTGTTCCGAGATCAGTGGGGCAATGGGTGATGTAGCCGAGCTTTTCGCTGAATGCAATATCGAGGCTTCTGTCAAGCATTTCCTCTGCTTTGTATACCTCATCTGCCGCACCGGAGACGTTAAAGCCGGGAAGCACTGAGCGTATACGCAGGTGATCCTCTTCGAGAACCATTATATAAACTCCGCAATCATCGTTTTCGATAAGGCAGGTTTTTCCGCTCTTCTTTGCGAAATCGGAGCTTATAACACGTTTGTCCGCAAGCTCTCCCTTGTGTGCGTCATCGAGTGTTGACATATCGGTAGCAGTCCAGCCCTCTTTGCCGTCAAACACAGCCTTTATCTTGCCGACAAGCTCATCCGCCTGCTCCTCCGTAAGCTTTTCCTCAAACGGATAGCCGTTTATATTTCTCGCAAGTCTTACTTCCGAGTTGAGTACAACATCGTTATCGTTTCCGCTGTTTTTATACCACATAATATTTACCTCTTTCCGTTTTAAAGTGAGCTTCTAAGCTCTTTAAGCTCGTCTCTTATTTCTGCGGCTCTTTCGTAGTCCTCGTTCTTTACGGCGTTCTGCTGTTCGCTTTCAAGCTCTGCAATACGCTTCTTGGTATCAAGCTTTTCTTTATATCTCAGCGGAGCCTTTCCTATATGTGATGTATGACCGTGTACCTTGCCTATCGTGGGTCTCAGCTCATCCGCAAAGGTATCATAACAGCTCGGACAGCCTGCCATTCCGCTCTTTGCAAACTCCTTGAAGGTAGTTCCGCATACAGGGCATTTCTTCTCGGTATTTTCGTTTCTTTCCGCAAGCTTTTCATTTCTTGTGTCACCGCCGAAGACGCTTGCAAGCAGATTATGCATTTCTCCGAGAGGTGTGTCGAGGAATGAATCAAAGCCGTCAAACAGCTTGTCACTGCCGATTTCCTTAAGCTCTCCATTTTTTTCCATTTCCGCTTCACATTCGTTGCAAAGTCTGTAGGTCTTTTGTTGACCGTTTATATTTTCATGATAATAAAGCACCGCTTCGTTCTTTTTACATCTTTCGCACAGCATAATAAATTCCTCCGTTACATTTTGATTTTTGTTTTACATCATAAGAAGCATTACCGCTCGTCTCAGCATATCCGCTCGAATCGTATTGCGAATCTCGGCAGGACATTTTTCAAGTGCGGCATCCGACATCATCGTTATCGCAAGCTTTGCTTCTTTTTCGCCGAGACAGCCTCGTTCATACAGATTTTGTACGTATGCCCTGGTCGTTCTTTCGTCAAGCTCCTTGCCTATCGACTGAAAGAAATGCATTAGATAATCGCTTTTTGTCATCTGAACTCTGACTATCCTGATATATCCTCCGCCGCCTCGTCTGCTTTCAATGACATATCCCTTTTCCGGGGTAAACCTCGATGTTATAACATAGTTTATCTGACTGGGAACGCATCCTATTTTTGCGGCAAGGTCGTTTCTCTTAACCTCTGCACTTCCGCCGCCCTCTTTCAGCATTTCCTCGATAAGAGAAGCAATATGGTCGGACAATATCATTTTTTTGCACTCCTTTCCACGAGGGATTTTTGATTTTGACTTTCTTTGCCCTTCGTTTGACCATATTATATCAGAAAGGTCAATGTAGGTCAAAGTCAAATATAGTCAGATTTTGCTCCGTTTTCGGAATTATTTCAATTTATCTCCGGTTTTCTCGTTTTTTCTCACTGTTTTAAAATATTTTTGACTTTCTTTGACTTTGACTTTCAATTTTGACTTTTGTTTTGTTTTTACAAAGCGGCTGTTGTATTATCGGAATTATTGTTGTATAATACTTATATACATTTATTGCGATCCTATCCGAAAATGCTTCAGAGCGGCTCTTTCCTACATTTTCGGGCAGGAACGAAAGGAGAAACGATATGTCAAAACTCGAGCTTGTCAACATCAAACAGGGCACAAAGTCCGTTCCTCGCTTTTCACAGGGTAACACACTCCCCCTTGTACAGCGTCCTTTCGGAATGGCGGCATTCGCACCTCAGACGGAAAGAAACGGAAGCTGGTTTTTCCACCCCGATTCACACAGTCTTGAGGGTATTCGTCTTACGCATCAGCCGAGTCCGTGGATAGACGACTACGGAACATTTCTTATGACTCCGCAGAACGATGTGGTCGCATCAAGTGCCGGCGGTGCATGGGGAGGATACAGACCGAATGAAGCCGTCATGACTCCCTCCTACATGAAGCTGCGTTTTCTTCGTTCGATGTGTGATTTTGAGCTTACCCCGACCGAAAGAGGAGCCGTATGCCGTCTCACCTTTGATTGCGACAGACCCTCATACCTCTCACTTCTGCCGATAAATGGAAAATACACCTACAAGGTTGTTCCGGAAAAGAACGAAATTATCGGAACGACAGACGGTCATTCACAGGATATAGCGGAAAACTTCAAGATGTATTTTGTTCTTCGTTTTGCAGAGGGAGACGTTGATTTTGAAAAGACGAGAATCAGCGAAAACGACACCGACCGTACATTTATCCATATTGCACTCACGAAAAAAAATGTAGAATTTTCTCTCGGCACGTCATATATCTCCGAAGAAATTGCCGAGAACACCGTTTATCGTGAATGTGCTTCATTTGATACGGTAAAAGCCGAAAACGACAGCATATGGGAGGAGCATTTAAACAGAATCGAAGCGGAATTTTACGACGAAAAGGTAGAAAAGACATTCTACACCTGCTTCTGGAGAACTTTCCTTTTCCCTCACAAATGTTACGAATACGACACAGACGGTAAGGTAGTTCACTACACCCCCATTGACGGAAGCATACGCAAGGGTGTGAGATACACGGACAACGGCTTTTGGGATACCTACAGAACCGTCTATCCGCTGTTTACGATGACGGCTCGTGAAGAATTTGCGGAAATGCTCGAGGGCTTTGTAAACGACTACCGTGAATGCGGATGGCTTCCTCGTTGGATTTCTCTCGGAGAGGTCGGATGTATGCCGTCAACTCTCATTGATGCGGTAATTGCAACGGCTGTCATAAACGATATAGGAGATCGCAAGCTTTGGGAGGATGCACTGGACGGTATGCTGAACCACGCAAACCACAACGCTCCCATGCCGAGATTCGGTAGAAACGGTGCGGAGCTTTATTGCAAATACGGCTATGTTCCCCGTGACGAATTCAGAGAAAGCGTAAACCTGACTCTCGATGCGGCATACGGTGACTGGTGTATTTCCGTTGTTGCAAAGGCTCTCGGTCGTGACGATATTGTTTCGGAATACGAAAAGAGAGCTAAAAACTATGCTAATCTCTTCGATAAAGAAAGCGGATTCATGCGTGGACGCGACAAAGACGGAAACATGGCGGACAACTTCGACCCGATAAGATGGGGTGGAGAATACACCGAAGCCTCCGCATGGCAAACTACATTCGCTGTTCCGCACGACATTGACGGCCTCGCTTCTCTCATGGGCGGACGTGACAAGCTCTGTGAAAAGCTCGATGAATTTTTCGCAACCAAGCCCGACTACAGAGTTCACGGCTACGGCGGTGAGATTCATGAAATGACCGAGATGGCGGCTGTCGATTACGGTCAGTGTGCTATCTCAAATCAGCCGTCGTTCCACATTCCGTACATCTACGCATATATCGGAGAGACGGAAAAGGCTCGTTATTGGGTACACAAAATGGCACTCGAAGCCTTTTCCTATGAAAACGACGGTTTCCCCGGAGATGAGGATAACGGAACCACCGCCGCATGGTATGTATTCGCCTGCCTCGGTATGTATCCTCTGTGTCCCGGTAAGCGTGAGTTTGTGAAAATTCCTCCGATTGCAAAAAGCTTTAAAATAGGTTAATATAAAAGCTCCCTAACGTCATTTTTCTGTATCGTTAGGGAGTATTTTTATCGATATTACAGACATATCACAAACTATTCACACCGATTTGTGCTTTTTGACTATATAATATCGTCGTTTTTTCGGATATAATGTTTACATAGAAAAAATAAAGGTATATATAGCTTAATGAAACAAAAAAGGCACTCACTTACACGTTCGGGTCTGATTTTTACAGCGTACATATGCGTCATGATGTACATAAAATCATACTCGTTCTACAGTCATATTTCGCTCGCACAGTTTCCTCCGCTGTTTTCGGCTGTAACCTCGGGGATATTTCTTCTCATATTCTCGCTTCTGTCGATTTTCTCGGAGAAATGTGCAAAGAAGGTCGTTACGGTAATTTATTTCGTTTTATCCGTTTTTATGGCGATAGATGCGGTTTATTTCTCATATGCTTCAAAAATGCCGTCGGCGGGTCTTCTTTCGATGGCATGGATGATAGGCGGAATAAAGGATACGGTAACAAGTCTTATTCTCCCCCGTCATGTCATGCTTGTGTTCGACCTTCCTTTTTGGATTATCTATCGTGTGAATCGATCCTCACTCAGAACACGCTTTAGCAGAGCATATTCATATCTTTCCTCCGAAATCAAAGGAAAGCCGTTTTATGCCCTCTCCTCCGTATTGCTTGTCGCAGTACTCACGCTTACTTTCTTTTTCCCCGAATTTGAAGCAAAATACATGATAAACGAGTTGTTCTGCTACCACATAAGCGATTTTTACACCGTTCTTTCGTCATCCGTTACCGAAAATACCGTTGACAAATCTCTTTACACAGCGGAGTCTCAAAGTGACTGCGAATACTACGGAATAGCTGAGGGCAGAAATGTATTCGTAATTCAGGTGGAGGCTTTGCAGAATTTCGTGATAGGAGCGTATTATGAGGGACAGGAGATAATGCCGAACCTGAATTCCCTTATAGCAGAGGACACGATATATTTCGACAATTACTACTATCAGATAGGCGGCGGAAACACGTCGGACGCTGAATTTGCGGTGAACAATTCCCTTTTTGCACCAGAATCCGAAGCAGCATATGTCAAATACGCAAACAACGACTATTACGGTCTGCCATACCTGCTGAAAGACAACGGCTACGGCGGTGCATATGTGTTCCACGGCTACACAGGCTCATTTTGGAACCGCAGAACCGCATATGTAAAGCAGGGTTTTGACAACTTCACGGCACTTGAGGAGCTTGAGCAAACCGATATGTTCCCGATGGGACTTTCCGACAGCGAGATGTTCCGTCAGTCTCTCGAGATTATAAAAACCTATGAGGAACCGTTCTACTCCTTCATTATCACCGTGTCGTCTCACTATCCGTACAGCATTCCCGAAAAGGATATAGCGATTACTTTAAACGAAAATGACGAGGGAACTCTGTTCGGAGCGTACATACAGGCGGCGAATTATGCTGACCGTGCAATAGGCGAATTTATAGACGGGCTCAAAGAGTGCGGACTTTATGAAAACTCCGTCATTGTAATATACGGCGACCATTACGCACTCACAAACACCGACCACGCAAATAGTTCGAGATTCAAGGAAATGCTCGGCAGAACCTACACAATATACGATGTGTTCAACGTACCGCTCATAATCAACATTCCGAACTCCTCGGTAAACAAGACAATAAGCACAGCCGGCGGTCACATGGACGTACTCCCCACGCTTCTTTGTCTCCTCGGAATCGACAACGACAAGGCTGTTATGTTCGGGCAAAATCTTCTAACGGCGGAATACGGCTTTGTATGTGAGCAGACCCACCTTGCGATAGGCTCGTTTATCTCAAATGAGGTATTCTTTTCGAAGCCGCACAACAACATAAAGTCAAATTATGACGCATATGAATTCGGCACTATGACAAGGCTCGACCCGTACCTGTTCGTTTCTCTGTCCGATGAAGCCGAAAAACGCATTCTCGACTGCGAAACACTTCTGCAAAACAACGATATAATGCTCGATTAAATATAGGAGCTTGCTTAAAAAGCGGTTTTACACTGTCTTTCGGCAAGCTCTTACTTTATGTACCAATATTGAACAAACTCCGAATAATATATTCACATAAGTATTACTTGGTGCGTGTGTAAAAAACAAATTTGACATCACTTAAAATGCTTACAAATTTGACTATTGACATTTCAACAATTAATTAGTAAAATAATAAGGTAAAAAAGTTATATAGGAGGTATTATATGCTTAGACGACTGGCGAAATGTATAGGCGAGTACAAGCTCCCTACTATTCTTACGCCAATATTCATGATAGGCGAAGCACTGATGGAATCCCTTATGCCTTTCATTGTTGCGAATCTTATCAACAGTATCAAATCGGGCTGTGATATGACGGAAATTGCCAAAAACGGCGGAATCCTTCTTATCATGGCTTGTATTTCTCTTGCCTGCGGAGGCATGGCAGGATTTACCGCATCAAAAGCATCGGCGGGATTTGCGAAAAACCTCAGAAAGAGTATTTTCTACAAGATTCAGGAATTCTCTTTTGAAAATATCGACAAATTCTCATCCGCTTCCCTTGTTACCAGAATGACCACAGACGTATCAAACGTACAGATGTCGTTCATGATGATAATCCGTACTGCCATACGCTCACCTCTCATGTTCACGTTCTCTGTAATAATGTCGTTCTACATGGGCGGTGCTTTGGCTGCAACCTTCGTTGTTGTAATTCCGATTCTCGCATTCGGTCTTATATTTATCGCAAAGAAGGCTATGCCGGCATTCCGTTCCGTATTCAAGAAGTACGATAAGCTCAACGAATCCATTGAGGAAAACGTAATGGCTATGCGTACCGTAAAGGGCTTTGTTCGTGAATCCTACGAAAAGGCTAAGTTCGGTGCAGCTGCCGAAAATATCCGTCGTGACTTCACTCACGCTGAAAGAATAGTAGCGTTCAACGACCCTCTCATGCAGATCTGCCTGTACTTCAACATGGCTGTTATCCTGCTTATAGGCTCCAAGACCGTTATCACTTCTAACGGAACAACTCTTGACGTTGGTCAGCTTTCCGCACTTATTACCTACGGTGTATCTATCCTCATGTCTCTCATGATGCTTTCCATGATATACGTTATGGTAACAATGTCCGTTGAATCCGCAAGACGTATTGATGAAGTTCTTATTGAGGAATCATCACTCAAGAACCCCGCAAACCCTGTAATGACGGTTAAGAACGGCTCCATCGACTTCAACAACGTAAGCTTCAAGTATTCTGCAACTGCCGATAAATACGCTCTCGAGGGTATCGACCTCCACATAAAGTCAGGCGAGACAATCGGTATTATCGGAGGTACGGGTTCAAGTAAATCCACTCTTGTTCAGCTCATTCCGAGACTTTACGACACCACTGTCGGAGACGTGAAAATCGGCGGAGTTGACGTAAAGGACTATGACCTCGTAACTCTTCGTGACTCCGTTGCAATGGTACTTCAGAAGAACGTACTTTTCGCAGGCTCCATCAAGGACAATCTCCGTTGGGGTAACGAAAACGCAACAGATGCAGAAATCGAAGAGGCTTGTAAGCTTTCTCAGGCTCACGAATTCGTATCCGCTTTCCCGAACGGCTATGACTCAATGATCGAACAGGGCGGTACAAACGTCTCCGGCGGTCAGAAGCAGAGACTCTGTATTGCTCGTGCATTGTTAAAGAAGCCGAAAATTCTCATCCTCGACGACTCCACAAGTGCCGTTGACACAAAAACAGACAAACTCATCCGCATGGGCTTTGAAAAGTTCATCCCTGAAACAACAAAGATAATCATAGCACAGCGTATCTCATCCGTAGAAAACGCTGACAGAATAATCGTACTTAACAACGGTAAGATAGAGGCTATAGGCACTCACAATGAGCTTATAAATTCCTCCGAGATATACCGTGAAGTATATGAACAGCAGACGAGAGGAGGAAACAGCAACAATGACTAAGGAAAACAAAAAGCCTAAAATCAAAGTAAAAACACTCGGCAGAACCATAAAAATGCTTTATGAGTTCTCCCCCTCCCTCGTTATCCTCACAGCTGTATGTATCATCTTCTCAGCCGCTGTATCTTCCATTCCCGCCGTATTCCAGCAGAAGATACTCAGCATAATCGAAGACTGGTATGTAAGCGGCGACTGGGCAGGTGCAAGTGAGCAGATCGTTCCGCTCATTATCCTCCTTGTCGTACTCTACGTTATCTCTATTGCCGCTATGATATGCTACACTCAGCTCATGGCATATCTCACTCAGGGCTTCCTCTGCAAGCTCAGAACAACGATGTTCGACAAGATGCAGGATCTTCCCATCAAGTATTTCGACACACATCGTCACGGCGATATAATGAGCTACTACACAAACGATATCGACACATTAAGACAGCTCGTTTCTCAGACAATCCCCGCATTCCTTCGTTCGGGAGCTATCGTTCTCGTTGTTCTCGGAATCATGATTTACTACTGCGGCTGGCTTACACTTCTCGTTCTTCTCGGCGTATGTCTCATGTCCTTTATCGCTAAGAAGATAGGCGGTGGCTCTTCCAAGTTCTTCGTTCGTCAGCAGATGGCTGTAGGTAAGGTCGAAGGCTTTGCACAGGAAATGATGAGCGGTCAGAAGGTCGTAAAGGTCTTCAACCACGAAAAGAAAGCAGAAGAAGACTTTGACAAGCTCAACGAAGCTCTCTTTGAGGACGGCTACAAGGCAAACGCATATGCAAACTCCCTCGGTCCTATCATAATGAACGTCGGAAACCTGCTTTATGTACTTACCGCACTTGTAGGTGGTGCTTTAATCGTATACAATGTTCCGAATATCAGCTTATCCGGACTTCCCATGAGCATTTCCATCATCGTTACGTTTCTTAACATGACAAAGCAGTTCACAGGTAACGTAAACAACCTCTCTCAGCAGATAAACTCCATTGCAATGGCTACTGCGGGTGCGGAGAGAATCTTCTCACTCATGGATGAAGAACCCGAAACAGACGACGGTTATGTAACTCTCGTTAATGCTGAAATTGCGGAAGACGGTACTATAACCGAAACCGACAAGAGAACACATCACTGGGCATGGAAGCATCCTCACGGTGACGGCACTATAACCTACACTCCCCTCGCAGGTGACGTTCGTCTTTTTGACGTAGACTTCTCCTATGACGGAAAGAAGCAGGTTCTCACAGACGTTTCCGTTTACGCAGAACCCGGTCAGAAGGTTGCGTTTGTAGGTGCTACCGGTGCAGGTAAGACAACAATCACAAACCTCATCAATCGCTTCTACGACATTGCAGACGGTAAGGTTCGTTACGACGGAATCAACATCAACAAGATAAAGAAGGACGACCTCAGACGTTCCCTCGGTATCGTTTTACAGGACACCAACCTCTTTACGGGTACTGTTCTCGAAAACATTCGATACGGCAGACTTGACGCTACCGATGAAGAATGTATCGAAGCCGCAAAGCTTGCAGGTGCGGACGACTTCATCACAAGACTTCCCGACGGCTACAATACAGAGCTTACAGGAAACGGTGCAAACCTTTCTCAGGGTCAGCGTCAGCTTATTGCAATAGCTCGTGCGGCAGTTGCAGACCCGCCTGTAATGATTCTCGATGAAGCTACATCCTCCATCGACACAAGAACCGAAGCAATCGTTTCAAGAGGTATGGATAAGCTCATGGAGGGCAGAACGGTATTCGTAATCGCCCACAGACTTTCCACCATCATGAACTCCGATGTTATCATGGTTCTTGACCACGGCAGAATCATCGAAAGAGGAAATCACGAAAAGCTTATTGCCGAAAAGGGCGTTTACTATCAGCTCTACACAGGTGCATTTGAGCTTGAATAAGACTTAATTTAAAGCAAAATAAAAAAACGGTTTGGTTGACTTCATTTAAGAAGCTCCAAGCCGTTTTTTGCTTACATGAACATTGATATTTGATTGGTTTTCGACATTCCCTTTAATGCACCGCTTGTTTCGAGAAGCTCAAGCACGGATTTTGACACCTTTGCCTTTGTTCTCAGCTCGTCAACGGAGAACACACTTCCCGACTGCATTGCGTTCATAAGGTTTTCTGCCGCCGCTCCACCGAGTCCGGGTAAGCTGGAGAACGGAAGTCGAATTTTGCCGTTTTCGGGAACAAACTTTGTTGCGTGTGACTTATATATATCAACCGGCAAAAAGTCGTAGCCCCTCTCATAGCATTCGTTTACAAGCATGAGTGCGTTTGCGGTTTCTGCTTCGGTTGCCGAAAGATCGTTTCTGCGTTTGAAGTCTGTGAGAACCTCCTTGCAATGCTGCTTGCCACCCATTACTATCTGTCCGTCAAAGCCATCGGGAGCCGCAGTGAAATATGCCGCATAAAACTCTACCGGGTAGTATATTTTATACCACATGAGTCGTATAGCGTCTATAACATATGCGGCGGCGTGTGCTTTCGGGAACATATAACGTATCTTTTGTAGGGAATCCACATACCACTGCGGAACACCATGCTCAAACATAGCGTCCTGCATATCCTTCGGAATGATAACTCCCTTTTTATTCTTACGCACGAATTCCATTATCTTAAACGAAAGGCTCTTTTCCATACCGTATTTATGGATAAGCGTCATCATAATATCGTCTCGACATCCGATAACGTCGGAAATCGTACAGATTTTGTTGTTTATAAGTTCCTTTGCGTTTCCTACCCAGCATCCTGTTCCGTGAGTAAGTCCCGATATCTGAAGCAGGTCCGTGAAATTTTTCGGCTGTGCATCCATCAGAACCCCTCGGATAAACTGCGTACCCATTTCGGGAAGTCCGAGTGTTGCGGTCTTTGAATCTATCTGATCCGGGGTAACTCCGATAGGTTCTGTTGAAGTGAAGCTCTTATACACGGCAGGGTCACTCATGGGAACGTCAAGCACGCTCGTATGAGAATATTCCTCGAGTCTCTTGTATTTTGTCGGAATATCGTGTCCGAGTATGTCAAGCTTCAATATTGTGTCGTGGAGATACTTAAACTCAAAGTGAGTCGTTATAATATCGGAATTCGGGTCTTCGGCAGGGTGCTGTACGGGCGAGAAGTCATATATCTCGTACTCTCTCGGAACGACAATAATTCCTCCGGGGTGCTGACCCGTGGTTCTCTTTGTTCCGACGCATCCGTTTACAAGTCTGTCCATTTCGGCACGATTCACGGATATTCCCTTACTCTCGAGGAATTTTGAAGCAAATCCCCATGCGGTCTTATCGGCAAGTGTGCCTATTGTTCCTGCCTTGAAAGCCTTTCCCGTACCGAACAGAACCTCGGTGAATTTGTGAGCGTCACCCTGTACGTCTCCGGAGAAGTTCAGGTCAATATCGGGGGTCTTGTCTCCCTTGAAGCCGAGGAAAGTTTCAAACGGAATATCGTGACCGTCCTGTTCGCATCTCGTACCGCATTTCGGGCAATCCTTTGGCGGCAAGTCAAAGCCTGAGCCTACTTCACCGTTTGTAAAGAACTCCGACCACGCACATTTCGGGCATCTGTAGTGCGGAGGCAAGGGATTTACTCTTGTGATACCAGCCATTGTAGCGGCAAATGATGAGCCTACCGAGCCTCTTGAACCTACCTGATACCCCTTTTCCTCGCTGTTTTCAACCAGCTTTCGTGCGATTATGTACATGATAGCGAAACCGTTTTTGATAATGGAATCAAGCTCACGCTCAAGTCTTTCCGACACGACCTCGGGAAGCGGATCTCCGTACATCTGCTTTGCAAGGGAGTGACATTTTTCGGTAAGCTCCTCCTCTGCTCCGTCAATGTGCGGCGGATAGTTTCCTTTCGGGATAGGACGAACAACCTCTATCATATCCGCGATTTTATTCGGGTTATCTATTACCACCTCATGGGCAACGTCCTCTCCGAGGTATGCAAATTCTTCAAGCATTTCTTCGGTTGTACGATAGTAAAGCTTTGTTTCACGATCCGCATCCTTGAATCCGAGACCTGTCAGAATTATTCTTCGGTATATTTCGTCCTCGGGATTTTTATAGTGAGCATCGCAGGTCGCACAAACGGGTCGTCCAGCCTTACGTCCTATTTCGACTATTCTGCGGTTGAAGTTACGGAGAGTTTCTTCGTCAGGCACTGTTCCCTTTGCAATCATGAAGTCGTTGTTTGCAATAGGCTGTATTTCGAGATAATCGTAGAACTTTGCAATTTCTATCAGCTCATCCTCCGATTTACCCGACATCATAGCAGTGAAAAGCTCACCCGCTTCACAGGCAGAACCCAGTATAAGACCCTCTCTAAGCTCCTCCAGACGTGTTTTCGGTATTCTCGGGTTTCTATAGTAATATTTGAGATTCGACTCCGAGACAAGCCTGAAAAGGTTCTTCATGCCCGTCTGATTCTTTACGAGAATTATCTGGTGATAGGATTTGAGCTTTTTAACGTCAGATTTTTCCGCCATCGCAAAGTTCATTCTCGATATGTTGTCGATTCCCTCCTCTTTAAGACGCTCCGCCATGCAGTTGAATATAGCCGCAAGCATTTCCGCGTCATCGGAGGCTCTGTGGTGATTGAAATCTCCGAGCTTATAGAACTTCGCCAAAGTGTCAAGCTTATGGTTTTTCAGCTCCGGATTCATGTTTCTCGACATCGCAACGGTATCGAGGTACGGATTGTCGAATTTTATGCCGTTTTCTTCACAGGCAAAGCGAATGAATCCCGTATCGAACTGTGCGTTGTGAGCGACAAGCATTCTTCCGCCGACAAAATCAAGAAATTCGGGAAGAACCTCGGAGATAGGTCTTGCGTCTGCCACCATTTCGTCCGTAATTCCCGTAATCTCCGTTATATTTTCGGGAATCGGCACTTCCGGATTGACAAAGGTATTGTATTTTGCCTTTATCTCACCGTTTTGGTATATTACCGCACCTATTTCGGTTATCTTGTTCGTTGTGGCGGAAAGTCCCGTTGTTTCAATATCGAACACGCAGAACTCATCGTTGAACGTAATATCGTCACCCTTGTATGCGGCTCTTGATGTATCGTCAACGTAGTAAGCCTCGACACCGTATATGACCTTTATCTCATTGTTTAGGGCATCGGCGGCAAGCATGGCAACCGGGAAGCTTTGCAAATTTCCGTGGTCGGTTATCGCAACTGCCTTGTGTCCCCATTTGTGAGCGGTGTTTACTATATCATCGGGCTTTATTATTGCGTCCATCGCCGACATTACGGTATGTAAATGAAGCTCGACACGCTTTTCGGGATAATTATCCATTCTTGCACACTCGGATATTTTTATAATATCGGTGTACTGCATATAGAGGTCGTTGTCAAAGGTATCTCTCTTGATATTTCCTCTGACCGCATATTGCTTACCCTTTTTAAACAGCGACTCCGTTTCCTCTACCGCTTCTATCGGTACGGTCATACGAATGTAAATCGAAGCTTCACGGTCGGTTACGGCAACGGTAAACATCATTTTGTCACCCTTACGAGATTCCTTTTCCTGTATATCGAACACTTCGCAAAGTATTGTGACGTTCTTTCCAGTACCCTTTATCGCACGGAGCGGAGTCGTATTTTCTATTTCAAACAGCTCACCGTATTCAAGCTCGGGCTTTGATATATCGAATACTATCTTACCCGATTTGATTTTACAGTTCTCAAGACGTTCCGCACTGTCTTCACCCTCGAAAAGTGAGGACACTCTCGGCAAAACAGGCTTTTCATCATCAACCTTAACGGCGGATTCTGCTTTTTTCGCTGCTTCTTCAAGTCTTGCGTGTTCAGTGACTATGTTTTCGGCGGCACTGTTCAGCTTTTCAAGTTGGTGTGCAACAAATTCGGCATACTGCTCCTCGGCATCACTGCTCTGCTTTATCTCCACCTTATACGCAAGACCGAACTCACTGTTTATGATACCCTCGATAACACGAGCTGTATTGGCAAGGTCAAGCAATGTTATGCCGCCATGCGAAAACGGTATCATTACATTAAGCTTGTTTCCGTCCTGCTCTATCTCATATTTGTCGAAAAAACCGTTTATTACGATTCCTACACGGGCGGCTTCCTTAAATATCTCGCTCATGTAGTCAATGCTGAACAGCTCGGCGGGATAATGCGTAAGTATCATGATACTGCGAAGCTCATACTTCTCTTTGATTACCCCCTCGAGGGTGTATATATCGTGTTTTTTGAATATGCACGGAAGTGAAACCGACACCTCCGCAATTCTCTTTTCACGGTCTATCTTAACCTTGACATCGGTTGCTTTATCAAATATCTCCTTATGCTTTCCCGTAAGAGTCGGGGCGACCTTTTTGAAGATATCCGAAAGCGTTCTTTCAGTCATTTTTTCCTCCGTTGTCTATAGCCTGAATTGTCTGAGCGATAAGAAAATCAACGGCTTCGTTTTCTTCGACACGACAAACAGACTCGCCGTTCTTGAAGAACATAACAAATCCGTCTCCTCCGGCTATACCGAAATCCGCTTCCTTAGCTTCACCCGGACCGTTAACTACGCATCCCATTACGGCTACGTTCAGTATTTTTCCGTGTGTATCAAGCTCGGCGGCACGTCTTTTGTATTCCTTCATGAGTCCTATAAGGTCGATTTTCGTTCTTCCGCAGGTCGGGCATGAAACCACGTTCACTCTGCCCCTGTGATTCATTCCGACAGATGAAAGTATTTCAAGTCCGGCTTTTACTTCCTCAATCGGAGCGGCGGTCAGAGAAACTCTTATCGTGTCTCCTATGCCGTCAAGAAGCAGGGAGCCTATTCCCACTGCATTTTTAACAAGACCCGTGTAATCGTCTCCTGCCTCTGTCACGCCAAGATGTAGGGGATAGCTTGAAGCCTCTCTCACAAGACGTGATGCTTTCACCATTTCCGCTACATTAGAGGATTTAATTGATATAACTATATCAGAAAAACCGCAGCTCTCAAGTGCCTCGGCTTCTGTAAGAGCAGACTCCGCAAGGGCTTCCGCACAAGGATGAGAATACTTTTCAAGGAGCTTTTTATCGAGAGAGCCGCCGTTGACTCCTATTCTTATCGGAATGCCTGCGTTTTTACAAGCCGACGCAACCTCTTTGACCTTCCATTTTTCGCCGATATTACCCGGATTGATTCGTATTTTATCAACACCGTATCGAACACATTCGAGAGCAATTTTATAGTCAAAATGAATATCCGCTACAAGAGGACAGGAAACACCGCTCTCCTTTGCGACCTTAAACACCTCCGCACATTCTATTTTGGGAACTGCAAGGCGAACAATGTCACAGCCTGCGTTTTCAAGCTGTTTTATCTGCTTTATTGAATTTTCAAAATCCGCTGCCGGCACATTTGTCATCGACTGAACGCTTATCGGATTCTCACCGCCGACAAGAACACTACCGACACGGACTGTTTTCGTTTCTTTTCTGTTATACATTAAAATAATCCCACAATATCCTTTATTCCGATTACCACCATAAGGAGCATGAGCATAACAAGACCTGCGAAATGAATATATCCCTCAATCTCACGCTTAATGGGTTTTCTTCTGATAAGCTCAATAAGCTGGAACAGAAGTCTGCCGCCGTCAAGAGCCGGTAAAGGAAGAAGATTCATTACTCCGAGGTTCATGCTGATAACAACGGAGAGATATATAAAGTCACCTGCACCCTGCTCTGCCGCTTCTCCCAGAGCCTTTGTTACTCCGATAGGTCCTGAAATACTTTCTGTACCGTATCTTCCGCTTACAAGGTCATAGAGAGATTCCCATATCATTTTTATGGTAGACGCAGAACGGAAATATGCGTGTTTAAGGACGTTAAGCGGAGTTTTTTCCTCGGGATACACCTTAAAATCCATATTGCCGTATCTTGTACCGCTTTCGACTATGGTAGGAAATACGCAGTCCTCAACGGTTACAGTCTCCCCGTCTCTTACCACAACAATGTCGATAGGCTCTATTCCCTTTCGCATTATCTCGTAGATGGTCTCGTTTGCTATGTGTACCTTTGTACCGTCTACGCTTATTATCTCGTCACCTATTCTGAGTCCCGATGAATATGCATAGTTGTGTCCGTTTTCATCCTCAACAAACGCACCTATGACGTTTGACGGCAATGTTTCCTGACTTGCGACAAGTATCGACATTGCTATGATTCCGACTACTATATTCATAAACGCACCTGCACAGGTTATGATAATCCTCTGCCATACAGGCTTGTTTGTAAATGCGTTTGCATCTGTCGAATCCTCGTCCTCGCCCTCCATGCTTACAAAACCTCCTATGGGCAACGCACGGAGAGAATATTTTATTCCCGATTTTTTTGATTTTTTCGATACAAGAGTAGGACCCATTCCTATAGAAAACTCTTGAACGGTTACTTTAAATATGCGTGCGGCAGTAAAATGTCCGAACTCATGAATAAAGATAAGAAATCCGAAAATCAGGAGTGCCAAAACGATATACCAGATATTAATAAACTCACACCCTTTTTGAAGCGTATTTACCGATGAGCTTACGGCAGGCTTCTCTTGCTTCTTCAACTGCCGCAAAAATACTCTCGGTGCTTATATTATATGATACCTTGGCATTGTCAAGTGTTTCAAGCGTTAATGATGAAATATCTGTAAATCCTATGCCGCCATGAAGAAATTCCGCCACAGCCTCCTCGTCAGCCGCTATAAGTGATGCCGGAGCAGTACCGCCCATACGAACAGCCTGTCTCGCCGCATTCATAAGGGGGAACGCTTCATTGTCAGGCTCAAAGAACGTCAGCTTCGCAAGTGTCGCAAAGTCAAGAGAGTCACACGGGGCATTTTTGCTGTGCGGAGCGGTTGCGGCATAACGAATACAGTCACGCATATCGGGTCTGCCCATTTGTGCTGTCACTGTATTATCATTATACTCGACCATGGAGTGTATTATGCTCTGCGGATGAACCACAACACGAACTCTGTCCTCGGAAAAACCGAAAAGACGTACAGCCTCGATTATCTCAAAGCCCTTGTTCATAAGAGTTGCGGAGTCTATTGTAATTTTCTTTCCCATTTTCCATGTGGGGTGTGCAAGAGCCTCTGCCGCCGTCACTTTTTCAAGCTCGGATTTCTTTTTTCCGAAAAAAGGACCTCCCGATGCAGTGAGTATAAGACTTTTTATATCGCTTTTGTCGTGATTTTCGAGAAGTCTGTATATTGCACTATGCTCACTGTCAACGGGGACAAGCTCTCCTCCGCTTTTATTCAGCTTATCGAAGATTATATCCCCTGCCGCAATTATCGCTTCCTTATTTGCCATTCCTATGCGTTTGCCGGATTCAGCCGCCGCATAAGCATAGTCAAGTCCTGCAAGACCGCCGACGGAATGGAATATTATGTCAGCTTCCGTTTCACGAACTGCGGAAAGAACCTCGTTACGTTGAAAAAGTATTTCTGTTTTTATCCCTCTCAGCATAAGCTCCGATGACAGCTTTTTTGCGGATTCTTCATCTAAAAGTGCCACTGCTTTGGGATTATATTTTTGTACCTGCTGTGCAAGAAGGTCTGTATTTCTTCCTGCGACCAGCATTTTTATGTCAAGCTCAAGCTCGTCGGCTACATCGAGTGTCTGCATACCGACAGAACCCGTTGAGCCGAGTACGACTGCGGAGCTTATATTTTTTTCAATTGCTTTCATATGCACCTCACACAAGAAGCTCTGCCGCAAACGGGAGACACGAAATGATATACAGTATCGGTGCGGTCATTATAACGCTGTCAAAGCGATCCATTACTCCACCGTGACCGGGGAAAATAAAGCCGTAATCCTTGATACCGAAATGACGTTTTACAGCGGATGCGGAAAGGTCACCTATCTGAGAAACGACTGACACAACAGCTCCCGAAATTGCCATTACAATGTAATTCGGAGCAGAAGAAGTATCAAAGTAATTGCTGATTATAACGGCATATACAACGTATGAAGCAGCCGCAAAAACGATACCGCCAATGCTTCCCTCAACAGTCTTTTTCGGAGACACTTCGGGAATGAGCTTGTGCTTTCCGAAAAGTCTGCCGCAAATATAAGCAAAGGTATCGCTTACCCAAGGACCTATGAACACAAGAAGATAGAGATAGCTGCTGCGACTGCGGAGTAAAACTATGGAAGTAAACGAAACCGCAATATAGAAAACTCCCATAAAAGCTGAGGAAGACAATGTATAATCGAGCTTACCCTTTGAGAAAACGTCGATTGCATACACAGCGATAAGATATACCACGCACAGTGCAAAAACAACGCTTACGGAATCATCTCCGAACGCAAGCGGAACAAGAGGCATAAGTCCGAAAGCAAGTGATATTCCCGACAAAACGTAATTCTTTCTAACTCCCACGCATCCGAGCATTTCATAAATACCGACAACGGACAAAACAGCCATAGCGGCAGGAAATATCGGAGTATAGGAATACACACATATCGGAATGAAAAGCATTATCGCAACAACTGCGGTTATAGTTCTTTTTAACATAATATCTCCTTATTCACACCTTTCCCCAACGACGTGAACGCTTTGCAAAATCAAATACGGCTTCATCCACGTCCTCGGGTGTAAAATCAGGCCACATTTTTTCGGAAAAGTAGTATTCTGCATACGCACTTTGCCAAAGCAGGAAGTTTGAAATACGCTCCTCCTTACCCGTTCTTACAACAAGGTCGGGATCGGGGCATCCACGGGTATACATTGCGTTTGTAAGCTCTTCTTCGGTGACAAATTTTTTACCCGAAAGCAAAAGTGTATTTACCGCATGGACAATTTCAGCTCTGCCGCCGTAATTCATGGCAATATTGAGTCTGTACGGTCTTCCCGCGGTCTCTTTTTCGAGGATTGCAACCTTTTTACCTATATTTTCGCTAAGCTCACCGGGTTCTCCGATGAATTTAAACTCAATATCCTTTTCGTCCGCCGCTTCCTTTATGTATTCGAGAAAGAGTTTGAATATCGCTTCAACCTCACGGCGAGGTCTGTTTATATTTTCGGTCGAAAAAGCGTATACGGTACAGCACTGTATACCTATGCTTTTTGAATATCTTACGATTTTCTTAAAGGTCTCCGCACCGACTTTATGACCGGCTTCTCTCGGGAGTCCCTTTGCGTTCGCCCATCTTCCGTTTCCGTCCATTATGAACGCAATATGTCGAAGTCCGCTTTTTTGAACTGCTTCACTCGGAGTTATTCCCTCCGGCAAGTTATTTCTTTCCTGCATATCTTTTCCTTTTTTTATCCAATAGTAAACGCCCGGATTGATCATACCTCACAATGCCGGGCGATGTTTTTGTTAGATCTCCATGATCTCTTTTTCTTTTGCTTCTGTGATGGTCTCGATCTCTTTGATATATTTATCTGTCAGATCCTGAACCTGCTTATCGGACTGCTTCTGTTCGTCCTCTGTCATTTCACTGTTCTTCTTCATGAGCTTGCTCTTTTCGTTTGCGTCACGTCTGATGTTACGAACCGCAACCTTAGCTTCTTCACTCATCTTAGCTATGCTCTTCTTGATTTCCTTACGTCTTTCCTCTGTGAGCTGCGGGAAGATAAGTCTGAGTACCTTACCGTCGTTCTGAGGTGTGATACCTACATCGGAAGCAAGGATAGCCTTTTCGATGCTCTTGAGTGTGGAAGCGTCCCAGGGCTGGATCACGAGGGTCTTCGGGTCAGTTACCTTAACCTCTGCCATCTGTGTGATGGGTGTGGGAGATCCGTAGTAATCTACATTTACATGAGAAATAACCTGTGTGTTAGCTCTGCCTGCACGGATAACGGAGAGAGCTTCTTTATAAGCCTCAATGGACTTTTTCATTTTGGTTTCAAATTCTTTAACGTCGAGCTTCATTTTAGTTCTCCTTATAACTGATTTTTAATACATTATTGCGTCTGTTTCTGCGTATGTAACAAGAGTACCTATCTCCTCGCCGCAAGCAGCCTTAATGATGTTTTCAGGCTCCTTTAAAGCAAAGAGATACATATCAATCTTCTGCTCCTTAGCAAGTGCGGAAGCGGAGACATCGGTGGCGTGGAGATCCTTTACAAGGCATTCGTCATACGAAACAACCTTATATCTCGGAACGCTTCTGTCTATATTGCCGTCCTTGTCAACAGGGTCTTTTGTATAGATACCGTCGATATTCTTCGCCATGAGAATAACGTCTGCTTCGATTTCCGCCGCTCTTACGACAACAGTTGTATCTGTGGTAACGAACGGAATACCGGTACCCGCACCGAACAGAACTACAGTGCCGTTTTCGAGGTAAGATATTGCTTTTCTGAAATCATACTGTTCCGCAAAGCTGTTCATGCCAACGGGAGACATAACTCTCGCAGAGCAACCTGCCTTTTCGAGAGCGTCCTCCATTCTGAGGCAGTTTATCATCGTACCGAGCATACCCATCTGGTCGGCTCTTGCACGTTTAACGCCCTTACCGTATGCACCTCTCCAGATATTGCCTGCACCGATTACGATACCAACCTGGATACCCTCCTCGGTAAGCTTTTTTACTACCTGTGCAATCTCTGCGATTTTTTCGTTATCGAATATTTCATGAGAATCTTTTTTTGCGAGTGCTTCTCCGGAAAGCTTGAGGAGTACACGCTTGTACTTGCTGTTCATAGTATTTTCCTCTCATATCATAATATAATCGTTCCAGTATATTTTACATTATTTCAAGCGATTTGTAAATAGCATTTTTCATAATTGACGGCAAAAAATTCTATCGATTTGTTTTTTCAAACAAAAAAGGAGACACTGTTTAAAGTATCTCCCTTTGATTTAGGTATCAGACAAAATTACTGAGCCTTACCTGTAAGTCTTGCGATTTCTTCAGCGAAGTCGTCTTCTCTCTTTTCGAGACCTTCACCCTTTTCGTAAAGAACGAAAGAAGCGATGGAAATATCAGCACCGAGTTCCTTAGCAACCTGAGCAACGTACTTACCTACAGTGAGGCTGTCGTCCTTAACGTAGGTCTGTTCGTTGAGGCAAGCCTTTTCATAGAAGTTGCCGATTCTGCCTTCAACGATCTTGTGAAGGATAGCTTCGGGCTTGTTAGCATTCTTTTCGTCGTTCTTGAGCTGAGCAACAAGGATTTCCTTTTCTTCAGCGAGAACGGATTCGGGAACGTCTTCCTTAGCAACGTATGTCGGAGGTGTACCTGCTGCGATCTGGAGGCAGATGTTCTTTGCGAATTCAGCGAATTCAGCCTTAGCAGCTGTAGCTTCGTCTGCATTGAACTTTACAACAACACCAGCAATACCGCCGCCGTGAATATATGTGGATGTAACACCGTCAATGATAACGAAACGGCGGATGTTCATGTTTTCACCGATAGTGAAGATCATGTCCTTAAGCTTTGCTTCAACTGTTTCGAAATCAGCGTCGTAACGAAGTGTCTTGAGTTCTTCAACGGAAGCGGGCTTGTTAGCAACGATAACCTTGAGGATGTTCTTAACGAATGTCTTGAAGGTTTCGTTCTTAGCAACGAAGTCTGTTTCAGCGTTAACTTCGATCATTGCAGTAACATTGCCCTCTGTAAGAATATCAACAACGCCTTCAGCAGCGATTCTGCCTGCCTTCTTATCAGCCTTGCCGAGACCCTTTTCACGGAGAACCTTTATTGCTTCATCAAAATCGCCCTCAGTTTCAACAAGTGCCTTCTTGCAGTCCATCATGCCTGCACCGGTCTTGCTTCTGAGTTCGTTTACCATTTTAGCTGTGATTGCTGCCATAATTATTAAACTCCTCTATTATAAAATTCCAGTATGTCTTATAAATTACTCAGCGTCTGCTGCTTCTTCTGTAGCTGTTTCTTCAGCTGCTGTGAGCTGTTCGCCCTGCTTGCCTTCGAGTACAGCGTC
>CAYWFS010000004.1:0-14317 GCA_964457685.1 uncultured Ruminococcus sp.
CTTTCACAAAGCATTGCGAGTGTGTGGTGAAGCTGGAAAAAGTGCAATAAGCCACTAAAGGAGAATGACTTATGTCAAATATAATAAATGCAATAATTAATATGGTCATCGATCCACAGCTTGAATTAGGAAATTACTATAATTCAAGACATAGGGCAAATGCCGAAGGAGATAGTCTCGAAGAGTATATTAAAGATTTATTTGCAGGAACTTTGAGAGAAAAAAACGAACAAATAAGATTGAAAAAAATATCAGAAGTTTTCTCATATTTAGGGAACGACTCAAATCCACCAGATGCAATGCTGTATGGCGGCGATGCAATTGAAGTTAAAAAAATTGAATCTGTTCAAGGAGATATTCAGCTTAACAGTTCACACCCAAAATGCAAATTATCTTCAAATAGTAATATGATTACTGCAGGGTGTCGGAATGCCGAAAATGGTAGATGGATTGAAAAGGATTTGCTCTATATAATTGGTTCGGTAAAAAATAAAACTCTAAAATCTCTGTTTATGGTCTATGGAATGGATTACGCAGCTAAAGAAGAAACCTATTTGAGAATTAAAAGAACAATAAAGAACGGTGTTGAAGAACTGCCTAATATTCAATTTGCTGAAACAGATGAACTAGGACGTTTAAACAAAGTTGATCCTCTTGGCATCACTTCGCTAAGAATTAGAGGTATGTGGATTTTACAAAATCCCTGGAAAGCATTCTCATACATAACAAGCTTGGACACATCAAAACAGTTCGAGTTTTGTGCAATTATAAATGAGGATAAATATAACCTTTATAGCAACAAGGATGATCTTGAGAAAATTAAAAATGATTCATTATCAATAACAGATATTAAAATTAAAAATCCTAATAATCCTGCGGCATTAATAAATGCAAAAATGATTAGGTTTTCTTTGTAAAGGAGTACTATATTAGATGAATATTATTAGTTTGTTTAGTGGTTGTGGTGGATTGGATTTAGGATTTGAAAAAGCGGGATTCAATATACCTGTTGCTAATGAATTTGATAAAACCATATATCCGACATTTAAAGCTAATCATCCCAATACCCATTTAATTGAAGGAGATATACGAAAAATCACAAAAACTGATATATCTAAGTTTATCAATAATGAAATTGATGGAATAATCGGTGGTCCTCCTTGTCAGTCTTGGTCTGAAGCTGGTTCGTTGAGAGGAATAAACGATACGAGAGGTCAGCTGTTTTTTGATTATATCAGGATTTTAAAAGATTTTCAACCAAAATTTTTTTTAGCCGAAAATGTTAGTGGTATGTTAGCTAATAGACATAGTGAAGCTGTACAAAATATTATATCTATGTTTGAAGAAGCGGGATATAATATAACCCTAAATTTAGTAAATGCAAAAGATTATAGTACTGCTCAGGAGAGAAAACGAGTTTTCTATATTGGATTTAGAAAAGATTTAGATATAAATTTTCAATTTCCGACAGGTTCAACAAAAGATGATAAGTTAAAAATCACCTTGAAAGATATTATTTGGGATATAAAAGATACGGCCGTACCAGCTCTTGAGAAAAACAAACATAACCCTAACGCAGTTAATAACCATGAATATTTTGTGGGGGCTTATTCTCCTATTTTTATGAGCAGGAATAGAGTTAAGGCATGGGATGAACAAGCTTTTACTGTTCAAGCATCTGGTAGACAATGCCAAATACATCCATCGGCACCTAAAATGACATTCTTAAGCAAAAACAAGAGGGAATTTGTCAAAGGAAAAGAAGATCTTTATAGACGTATGAGTGTTAGAGAGATAGCAAGAATACAAGGCTTCCCAGATACATTTCAATTCATATATAATGATGTCGATGTGGCTTACAAGATGATAGGAAATGCTGTTCCTGTCAATTTAGCTTATGAAATAGCCTTATCTATTAAATTGGCTTTACTTGGTTGACATATTTCTTAAACAGAAAAATTATAAATAAGGCTATAAGCCTAAAATCAGCCGAGATTCATATGAGAGCATTGCGAGGTGTTGTGAAGCTGGAAAAAGTGTAATAAGCCACCGAGATTGGAGAAAATCATGAGAGAAATCGAAGAAGTAGAACTTACAAATATGTGCATGATATCGGATGGACAAGGGAACGTGCTGATCGAAAACAAGGTAGGCAATCCGAACTGGCACGGTTGGGTATTTCCCGGCGGTCATGTCGAAAAGGGCGAGTATGTAACCCCGTCAGTTATAAGAGAAATACGCGAGGAGACAGGACTTACTATTTCATCCCCGACTCTTTGCGGAATCAAGGAATTCCACCGAAAGGACGGAAAACGCTACATAGTATTTCTCTATTCGGCAACAAGCTTTTCTGGCGAGCTTATCAATTCCGATGAGGGAAACGTCTTTTGGTATCCTCTGTCAAAGCTTGCACAGTCGGAAAGTCTTATCGACGGCTTCAGAGAAATGCTTTCGGTATTCCTTGACGACAGCATAAGCGAAATGTACTACACCGCCGGCTCGGGTGTAACATATTGCTGACAATATCTTGCCTTATCCCCAAATCATAACATTTTTCAGACTTTTTCACATTTCGGTATTGACTTTACAATGTGAACTGTGTTAAAATAATCTTATATTTACTACATATTGATTAAGGGGTTTGAGCAAAGTGTATAACGAAAGACGAGAACAGATACGAGCACTTCTTCAGACTAAGCCTTTTATTTCGATAAAAGAGCTTGAAGAACTTTTCCCAAATGTCTCCGGAATGACGCTGAGACGTGATATCGAATACTTTGAGAGAGAGCATGAAGCCATCAAGGTCAGAGGCGGTGCGAGAAGTATGCGTTTCATCACCTCCCAGACAGACGGAACTATTGCATCAAGAAAACAGGAAAATATTCAAGCTAAAAAAATCATAGCTCAGAGGGCATCCGCATTCCTTGAGATTGGTCGCTCAATATTCTTGGACTCAGGCTCAACGCTCCAAAATATCGCTCAATTTGTTCCGAACGAACGCTTTACATTCACTACAACAGATCCGTCCATAGCTCTTGAATTATGTAAGGAAAGTCTCCCTCTTGTGAATTTGGTAGGTGGAAGACTCGACCACGACAATCAGACTATCACGGGACTTCAGGCGACGAGATTTCTTGCCGACATAAACATTGACATTGCGTTTTTATCTCCATCGGGGCTTTCTTCCAGAAGCGGTTTCACTGTAGGAAATTTCAGCGAATGCGAACTAAAACGTATTGTTGTAGATAAAGCAAGACTTGTTGTAATGCTAATGGATTCATCAAAAATCGACAAGTCCCTCCCATACACCTTTGCAACTCTTTCCGACATAGATGTGCTTATCACGGATTCGGAGTTACCTCACGACCTCATGATTGCCGCAAAGGAAAAGAATATAAATATTATTAACATAAACGAAAGCTGAAAACAGCAATAAAAAATGCCTTGCTTCGGGAATACTTCACTTAAGTATATCCTTGAACAAGGCATTTTTTTAGTCCGGATTAACCGAGCATAGCTATATAATCCGCAATAAGCTTTGCGGCACCGTCAATTCCTACCTTTGAGGTCGAAACTACGAGGTCATACTTATCAGCCTTACCCCATTTTTCGCCGGTGTAATAGCTGTAGTAATTTGAACGTCTCTTGTCTGTCTTGATTATGAGGTCTCTTGCCTGAGCCTGAGTCATTTCGTGACGAGACATAACTGTTTGAACTCTTGCGTCAAAATCTGCGGTAATGTAAATCTTTACCACATTCTCTCTTTCGGAGAGTACATAGTCTGCACATCTGCCTACGATTATCGCACCGTCACCGGAATCTGCAATATCCTTGATTATCTGGGACTGTACAACAAAAAGCTTATCGTTTATAGGAAGATTTATACTTCCCATACCGCTGTTATACATGGACGAACCGAGTGCCAGTGTGTAAAGGAGACTGCTTGCCGCTTTTTCATCAACGGAATTGAGTGTATCCGTTGACATACCGCTCTTTTGTGCCGCAAGTGTTATAAGATCTTTGTCGTAAAACTTGTAGCCTGTCAGCTCTGCCAACTTTTTTCCGCATTCACGACCTCCGCTTCCGTATTCACGAGCTATCGTTATGATGTAATTTTTCATATGTTTCTCTCCCTTCGGATTATTTTTATTTCTTTAAATATCTTACTTATTTTCGATATCGGTGATGAGGTTTACTCTTCTGAGATGCTTACCGCCCTCGAATTCTGTTTCAAGGAACACCTTAGCTATTTCATATGCAAGACCTTCGCCGACAACACGGGCACCCATGCAAAGTACGTTTGCGTCATTATGGAGACGTGTGTATTTTGCACTGTAGGTATCGGAACAACAAGCGGCACGGATTCCCTTTACTTTATTAGCCGCCATGCTCATGCCTATACCTGTACCGCAAACGAGGATACAAAGCTCTGCATTTCCGTCAAGCATATATCTGCAAGCCTTTTCGGCAAACATAGGATAATCGCAACTGTCCTTGGAGTATGTACCTGCGTCTTCAACGGTATAGCCTTCATCACGAAGAAGCTGTACGAGTGTGTTCTTTAATTCAAATCCGGCATGGTCAGATGCCATAACAATCTTTTTCATTTTTTACTACCTGTTTCTTTTAATTATTATTCATTGCGGCAAGACGTTCCTCACGTTCTCTTTCCGCCTGTGATTTCTTCAAATAAATCGGGACAAGTGTGCTGTCGGTAAACTGCGTCATGTCAGCTTCACGAGTCTTTAAATAAGCCACAACAGCCGCTCCGTATGCCGCATTTGCCACAGCAATATCAGTTTTGATTCCGAGAGAGTCCGCTCTTTCCGCTACCTTTTCGGCTCCGTCTCCTGTAAGAAGGAATCTGTTACCCTCGAGTTCACCAAGCATATTAAAGTAGTCATCGTATTCGAGCTGGCTTTCGGAATTCAGCTTCGTAAGCTCTGCACCGTTTGAGTCATACGCCGCTGTGTAGAATGTTCCGCGTCTTGCGTCAATCAGCGGAGTTATAATACCCGAATAGCCTTTTGCACCGTAAGCAAGTGCATCAAGGGAGGAAACTCCTACACAAGGCTTAGAATCAACGAATGCAAAGCCTTTTATAACGCTTACGCCTATTCTGACACCCGTGAATGATCCGGGTCCCACTGCCGCCGCATACAAAGCTATATCATCAAACTTAATTCCGCTCAGATTAAGTGCGGAGTCTATCATTTTTGTGAGTGCTGTTGTATGGCTTGGTGCTTCGTAAGAATAGCTCAGGAGAGGCTTTATATTATTTTCGTCGATTGCTTCAACTATCGAGACATACGCTGTCTTTGACGACGTATCGACTGCAAGTATTTTCATTCATGCTCCTCCTCTTTCATAAGTTTTTCGAGCTTTTCTTCGATAAAATTCGGTGCTTCTACGGTTATTTCACGCATGGTGTCGCTTTTCTTTTCAAGCTTAACCTTTATTGAGTTTTTCGGGACATCCTCGCCTAGATTTTCACTCCATTCGGCAATGCAGTTACCGCCGTCAACGTATTCGTCAAATCCAAATCCGTCAAGCTCACTTACATCCGAGATACGGTACAAATCGAAATGGAACAAAGGCTTTTTTCCTCGACGATATTCGTTTACAAGTGTAAAGGTCGGGCTTTTTACTCGGCTTGTCGGCGAAAGAATCGAAGCAAGTCCACGCACAAATACTGTCTTTCCCGCTCCGAGGTCCCCGTACATTGCAACGAAGAAAAATTCACTGCTTTCTTCAAGCAACGTACCGAGGAGCTTTCCGACACGTTCGGTTTGTTCCGGTGTTTCTGTATACAGCTTCAACATATATCAGAACAGACCGATTATCTTGCCGTTTTCATCTACGTCTATAGAATTTGCGGCAGGTACTTTGGGAAGTCCGGGCATTGTAAGTATGCTTCCTGTAAGAACAACGATAAATCCTGCACCTGCGGAAAGCTTAACGTCACGAACGGTTATTTCAAATCCTGTGGGACGACCGAGCTTTGTCTGGTCATCGGAGAAAGAGTACTGAGTTTTTGCCATACATACTGGGAAACTCTTATATCTTTCGTCAAGTTTTTCGATTTCGGCTATAGCTTTCTTTGCGGCAGGCTCAAATACAACACCGTCCGCACCGTATATTTTTGTTGCAATAGTGCTTATCTTATCACAGATAGGCATTTCATCGGGATAAAGAAGCTTAAATTCGCTTTCCTTTTCGCAAGCCGCAACAACCTTTTCGGCAAGCTCTATGCCACCCTCGCTACCCTTTGCGAATACCTCAGAAAGAGTGAAGTCCGCACCGTTCTTTACGCAGATCTGACGGAGTGCTTCAAGCTCTGCATCGGTATCTGTGTCAAAACGGTTTATTGCTACAACTACGGGGATTCCGTAAAGGTGGATATTTTCTATATGCTTTTCGAGGTTTACGCTTCCCTTTACAAGTGCGTCAACATTTTCCTCTTTAAGCTCTGTCTTAGGAACACCGCCGTTATACTTCAAAGCACGAACGGTTGCAACAAGAACTACAGCAGAGGGTTTAATTCCCGCATAACGGCACTTGATATCAAAGAACTTCTCTGCACCGAGGTCTGCACCGAATCCGGCTTCCGTTACGGCATAGTCCGCCATCTTGAGAGCAAGCTTTGTTGCACTTACGGAGTTACAGCCATGGGCGATATTTGCGAAAGGACCGCCGTGGATGAGTGCGGGTGTATGCTCATATGTCTGAACAAGGTTCGGTTTTATGGCATCCTTTAAGAGAGCTGTCATAGCACCGTTTGCCTTAATATCCTTAGCGTAAATGGGAGCACCGCTTCTGGAATATGCAACAAGAATATCTCCGAGTCTGTTTTTAAGGTCGATAAGATCCTTGGCAAGGCAGAGGATAGCCATTACTTCGGAGGCAACCGTGATCATGAAGTGGTCTTCTCTCGGAACACCGTCGGCCTTGCTTCCGAGACCTACAACGATGTTTCTGAGGGCACGGTCATTTGTGTCAGTGACACGAGTGAACAAAATACGTCTTGTGTCGATATCAAGCTCATTTCCCTGCTGTATATGGTTATCTATCATAGCACAGAGAAGGTTATTCGCCGCAGTTATTGCGTGGAAGTCTCCTGTGAAATGCAGATTGATATCCTCCATGGGGAGTACCTGAGAATATCCTCCTCCGGCTGCTCCGCCTTTAAGACCGAATACAGGTCCGAGTGAAGGTTCTCTTAGTGCTATTACAGCTTTCTTTCCGATTTTTGACAGTGCCATACCCAGACCGATAGTGGTAGTGGTCTTTCCTTCACCGGCAGGAGTCGGATTGATAGCGGTTACAAGTATGAGTTTTCCGTCAGGCTTATTTTTAAGTCTTTCGGCACATTCGTTGGATATTTTCGCTTTATATTTACCGTAAAGCTCCAGTTCATCATCAAGAATATCGAGCTGCTTTGCGATTTCACCAATCGGTTTAAGTTCGGCATTCTGAGCGATTTCAATATCAGTAAGCATTATTGTTCTCCTCGTGTATTGGATTTATAAGTATTATATCACATAAATGCCTATAAATCAATCATATTTTTATGAATATACATCATAGTGTCTCAAAATTCGATATAAAAAAAGCAAGCCGTTTTGACTTGCTTACTTTCCCCGCCCTGAGGGATTTGAACCCTCGACCATCGGAATCGGAATCCGGTACTCTATCCGGGCTGAGCTAAGGGCGGTTTAAGCTAATTATATCACAATTTCCGCAAAATGTAAAGTGCGATATTGATTTTTCTTTTTTCACTATTCGCATATTTTTCATATTCGTCTTGCTATCTGTCCACGAAGCCGCTCTATTATGCGTTTTTCAAGCCTGGATATATACGACTGAGATATACCGAGCTTATCCGCAACCTCCTTTTGAGTAAGCTCTCGCCGTCCGTCAAGTCCGTATCGCATGACTATTATCTCACGCTCTCTTTCTTCGAGTGCGGCAACGGCTTCACGTATTGTTTTTTCGTCTTCCATGCGTTCAAGCTCTCGTCCTACAGGCTCCTCGTTCGATTCAAGCACGTCTGAGAGAAGAAGCTCATTTCCGTCCCAGTCCGTATTCAGCGGCTCATCTATCGAAATATCGCCCTTGTGCGGTGCATTTTTTCTTATATACATAAGAATTTCGTTTTCTATACACCGTGAAGCATATGTCGCAAGCTTTATTCCACGCTCTTTTTTGTATGTATTTATCGCTTTTATCAGTCCTATGGTTCCAATCGACACAAGATCCTCTATACCTGTTCCGCATCCGTCGAATTTTTTTGCGATATATACTACAAGTCTGAGATTATGACTTATCAGCACATCGGCAAGAGAAGGCTCCTCTTCAAGCTTATCGAGTATTTCGTTTTCCTTCTCGGTACTCAGCGGCGGCGGAAGAGTCTCGGCACCGTTTATGTAGTACGTCTCGCCGTTTCCGAAAATAGCCAGCATTATTCTGCCGACAAAAGCTCCCACTCCGTTTTTTTGATACACAGTATTCAATATATTGTCCTCCTTTATATCAGTTTACCCGGAACTATACCGGAATATCCACCGTAATTCTCTCCTGTCCCGTCTGACGCTATGACTGCCATTACTTTTTTATTTTCAACCTTTGCAAAATCGGGTACAAAGCCCATAAGAACTTTTTCACCTGTCGCTGTTTTTATCGGTATTACTCTCAGTTTATCGCACTGCCCGTTTTTCAGTCTTTCTCCAAGCTCTCCGAGGATTCTTTCACTGACGATTATTGCAGGAAGCATTGTAATAGGTTCACACGCAAATGAAGCACTGTCGCAAAGTCCCGTAAATTCATAGTGCTTGCCATCATATGAAAACTCCACCTTAACTCCTTTCTTGCTTTTGACGGATGAGAACATTTTTATAAGCAGGCAGGATATAACGGAAGAAAAAACGAATATCTCCCCGAACCCGAAAGCCGTGTTTTCCACCGTCACATAGGGGGCAGAGCTTATTATCATTGTCATAATGCCACCGAAAAGAGTTCCAACGCCCCACAAAATAACGCTTTCTCTAAGTAGTGACGACAAAACTTTTTTCTCACCCTTTTCGACTATTGCTATCATTACGAAGGAAGACAGCAATGCCGCAAAAAAGTCAATGATGTACGAGTACCGAGATGTCGGAACAATAAGTATTTCGATTGTACCAAGCAATGCTCCGACCGAAGCAGAAACAAGCAGCTTAACCTTGTGAATCGAAGAATGTGTCACAAGAGCAGTCATATACAGTGCAAGATAATCCATGGAAAAATTTATGAGAAAGAGTATGTCCGCATATACTGTAATGCTTTTCACCTCCTGTCACTATTATAGTATTCTTCGTATATAAAAATATGTCATATGTTGAAGACAAAATTGATTTCCCGTATTACCGTTTGAAAATGGATTTCTTTATAAACAAAAAAACAGCAACAATGCCGTTTTGACACTGTTGCCGTTTTTGGTCATTAATTCAATTAGTCGTTACCGTCAGAGAATTCCTGAGGGTTGATGGGAGTTACATTGTATGTGTAGCAGATAGCGTCGCCTTCCTGAACCTGGGTGTTACCTGCTCTGCCTTCCTTCGGTTCTGCACCGTTGATAGTGAAGTACCATCTGTAGATGTTTTCTTCGTCGCTACCGTTAGCGTATTCTGTACCGTCAAAGGAGAAAGACTGAACAGAAAGACCGGAATCGTCGGATTCGCAGGGAATCTCTACTGTCTGGCAAGCTTCGAGAACTGCCTGAAGAATTGTCGGGGGATTTTCTGTTGTTCCCTGAACGGTGTAGTTATATCCGTCGAGCATAACCTCATCGTTACAGATAACAGTTACTGTGCAGTTTACGCTAACCTTTTCTGCGCTGTTGCAAGCTACCATTGTTATAGCAAGCATAACCAATGCGATTGCAAGAGCCGCTACTCTGATCTTTTTCATTTTTTACCTCCAAAATGTAATTTTTAAGACCACCATCATTATACTATAATAAATTACAGCTGTCAATAGTAAATTATATTAATTTTATACTAATTTAACAAAAAAGTTGAAATCGAAAATATCAGAAAATAAAATTGAAGAAGCTCTATAAGAATGACAGCGACCCTTGTTATGACAAAACACGGCGGAATAAAGACAAAAACCGCAATATATGCGACTATTGCAAGAACGAGGACGAATGAGCCGAGAAGCGAAAGTCTCGTACAAAGAGTTACCGCATACCAAAGAAGCATCATAACGTATCCGACTCCGCCGATTACCGCACCTATCCACGCTTTATGACTCATGCATTTCGGAAAAAGGCACAGCATGGCAAGCACAGCTCCCGACAATGCGTACACTGTAAGCCAAAGCAAAAACATAGTGAGCAGTGACGGAAGTTTTTCGGAATTCAGCGTTTTTATATAGTACAGGCTTGCGTCTCCGCCGACCCACAGAAAAACACCGCCGATACAGCACACAAATGCACCGAGTCCGAGTACAGGTATATTATTTCCTATTATCGCAATTTCTCTCCTGACATTTTTTAACAGCAAAAAACCACCCCACACTATAAGTATGAAGTGATTTTGCGTTATATGTCCGACTTAATCTCCAAACCAGTCATCCCAGAAATAGAAATCATCGGTATAGGTATCATCCTCCGAATCATCGGGCGGTCCGGTAGTATCGTTTTCGTTTTCCGTCTCGTCCTCATAATCGGATGACGTATTGTTTGAATTACCGGAATATCCGCTGTCTTCTGCCGGAGGATTTCCACCCCACGGTCTGTAGTCGCAGTGAGGATAGCAATATGCGTTATACGGTGTGCTTGCGTAAGAAGAACCGCAATATTCGCCGGGTGACAACATATTTACGAAGAACGGCACGCCCCACCATCCGCCGGGTTTTACGGTTGACGGCAATTCACGGTAAACATACTGTGCGTCTTCAACGTAAATCTCAACCGGGAAGCTTCTGTCTTCAACACGAATGAGTGCTGTATCAACGCAATTTGCAGGGTTACAGTTATCACTCGCAATCAGACCCGTTGTGGTATCTCTCTTAACTATAACATGAGTCTCGCAATAATCGGTAGGTGCGGTTTCTCGTGTAAAGTAGCCAGTCTCAAGTCTGTAGCCTCTGGGATCGAGTCTGCAAGCGTCTGTAGCAAGCTTACCCGAATCCTTACAATAGGTTACTTCTATCACACCGGGAGCTGTTTCAAAGGTTTTCAGAGGTGTTCCGCCGTTGTTTGCTTCGTCAATATACTTTTGGTGAAGCATGGTCATGATAGTATCCCACACCTGGAGAGAGGGATTTTCTCCGAATGAGCTGAGGGACTGGTTCATATCATAGCCTGTCCAAACTCCGCAGACATAGTACGGTGTATAGCCTACAAAGTATCTGTCGAAGTCGGCACTTGTTGTACCTGTCTTACCTGCCACATCTACTGTGTGACGGAGAGTACAACCCGTACCCGTACCTTCGTTCATAACCTTTTCAAGCATTATCGTCATGATGGAGGCGGTTTCGTCCTTGATAACGATATTGGTTTCCGCCTGAGAATTGTCGATAATAACATTTCCCTCCGAATCCTCGATTTTAAGGAACAGCTTCGGAGAATTATAGATACCGTTATTGTCAAATATCTCGTATGCCGCAGTCATTTCTAGCAGAGTTACACCGTAGTTCGGCTGACCGAGAGAAAGTGCCGCAAGACCCTTGTCGGTGATTACCTCGCCGTTCGATTTTTCCGCATACTCGATAAGACTGTCAAAGCCGAGCTTATTTTTCATGAAGTCAAACGACTCGTCTATTCCAATCATTTGCAAAACCTTCATTGCAACGGTGTTTACGGAACGTGTAACCGCACTGTTTATCGTTGTAAGTCCTCTATAAACTACAGGATAGTTCTGAGGGTACGGGTCATATCCGTAAACTGTAGACGAATCATCGCTTCCCGCCGAAATAACGTATTTATTGAACATTACGGGGGTATCGTCAACAACGCTTCCGTAGGTTATGATTCCCTTATCGAGAGCCGGTGCATAAACCGAAAGAGGCTTGATAGACGAACCCGGAGGACGTTTTGCGACAGTTGCACGATCCGTACCTCTGTTTATAGTCTTCTGTCCTCGGCCGCCGACAGTTCCGAGAACATCATTTGTTGCAGGGTCTGTAACGACACAGGCTGACTGAGGCTGAAGTCCGCTTCCGGTTGAGGGGAAATACTGGGTATCGTTTGTATATACCTCTTCAAGGACACTCTGCACCTCGGGATCCATGGGAGTATAAATCTTATATCCGCTGTTGTAAACCATGTTTATGGCAACGGTATATTCGATATTATATTTCTCCATAAGTGCTTCCGCAAGGTCGGAAATGAGAGCTTCGGTATACCAACTGTACAGAGTCATTCCGTCTCCGAGGGACTCCTCTTCGTCATCATGTGTTGCAAGGACAAGAGTTTCGTTCTGTGCGGCTGTACATTCGGCTTCATTTATATAGCCGTTGTTTTTCATCTCCTCGAGTACAGTCCAACGTCTATATGCGTTTCCTCGCTTGAGAACCTCTTCTCCCTTGGAGTTTGTTACATAGTAGTCCTCATCATGTGACTCGGGGTTATACTGCGACGGGTTTTTAACGATAGCCGCAAGAGAAGCACATTCGACAAGAGAAAGCTCGGACACATCCTTATCGAAGTAGTAGCTTGCCGCCTGCTGAACACCGGTCTGTCCTTTGCCGAGGTAGATTATGTTCATGTAGGCTTCGAGTATCTCTTCCTTACTCTTTTTGGTTTCGAGATTCATTGCTCGGAAGATTTCCTCTACCTTACGTTGTATGGTAACTTCATCTTCACCGGTAACGTTTTTTATAAGCTGCTGAGTTATTGTTGAGCCGCCTCCGCTTCCGCCGAAAACGAATTTTTTGACTGCATTTGCCGTAGTCCACCAGTCAACGCCGTTATGCTTGAAGAAACGCTTATCCTCGATGGAAACAAATGCGTTTATCAGATCATCGGGAAGCTGACTGTATGACACCGCAATCTTATTGTCCGCCGCAGAAAGCCTTTGATCCTCAAGTTCAACCGCAGTACCTATACGATTTTGTCTGTCTTCCGAGGTCTCGTAGTCCATATAGTAAATTCTGGTAGCGGAGTCCTGATTGACAGATACAATAGTCGAAGCGTCAAATTCAAGGTCAAGGTAGTTGTTAATATATATCGCAAATACCGTTCCGACAATTACTCCGGTGATAAGGCATATAAGAAGCACCGTCAGAAGAATATTCATGATATACGAAAAAATCTTGAACAGAACTTTTCCGATTATTCCGAAAACGTGGAGTACTTCCCGTCCCCAATTAACGCTTGACGTATCGTTTTGATTCAATTGCACCCTCTCCTTTCCTTAATTTTCCTTAAAATACAATGCTGTGCTTATTATACTACCATTTTTTGAATCTGATATTAACACTTTTGCATTTCAATCTGATTATTTCTTAATATTTGCGTTTAACGCAGAACCAAATTCTCTTCCCCGATGATCTCCGCAAGCTCTTTCAGCACAAATTCTGTCGGAGTGATACTTCTGTACTCCTTTTGATATTCGCCCGAATCCGAGAAGTAGAACACCGCCGGAACATTGCCCGTGAATATTTCACACAACGCAAATGCTCGCTTATATGCCGTATCGTTCTCGTTCTTTACACGAAGAAAGAGCTTTGTTACCGCTTTTTTAGTTTGAGTCGTTCTTGTTTCGGTTTGTTCGGACTTCACGCTTTGTTCTTTCTGTATTTGCATATCATTTCTTTCGGAAACATATCTGTCATTCGACTCAATGGGAATGATATTATTACAAAGAAGCTTTACGTCCTCGTCCTCACGATAGCTGAGAGTACCCGCTATTGCCACGGCAGAATCGTTTGTAAGAAGATACCCGTATTTTTGCATTGTTCTTGGAAAAACGATTGCTTCTATGGATGAAGAATAGTCTTCAAGCGTAATAAATGCCATCTGTTCTCCGTTCTTCGTGGATTTTCCGATTATTTTTGTAATGCAACCTATTACATTTACCGAGGATTTATCCGCATATTCGCCGATTTCGTTTTCCGTATTCTCCGTTTCATCATCGTCTTTGGTTGCGGACGAAAATGAAGCACGAATATCGGATAATTTATCGTATTTCAAATCGGAAATATGCTTTTTGTAATCATCGAGAATATGTCCGCTCAGATACAGTCCGCAGCTTTCCTTTTCGAGCATAAGCTTGTCTCTGTCGGAAAACTCCGCTATTTCGGGAAACTCTATCTTTGCACGCTTCGGCAT
>CAYWFS010000004.1:14417-46016 GCA_964457685.1 uncultured Ruminococcus sp.
CTCTGTCGGAAAACTCCGCTATTTCGGGAAACTCTATCTTTGCACGCTTCGGCATCTCGTTCTTTGACAGCATATCAAACATTCCTATCTGATTTGCCATCGTGGATTCGGCAAGGATTCCCCTTTTATCGAGGAGTCCTTCATACACCGCAAGAAGTCGGCTTCGTGCAACACCGAACTCATCCATTGCACCCGATTTTATAAGCATTTCAAGTGAACGTTTGTTGAGGTCGGTTGACGAGGTTCTTTCGATAAAATCATCGATTCCCGTAAACTCTCCTCCGTTATCACGTTCTTTTATCAGATTATCCACAAGACTGCTTCCTATATTTTTGATTGCAGTCAAGCCGAATCGGATAGCACCGTTTTCAACATGGAATGAACTATAGCTTTTATTTATGCTTGGTGGGAGTATTTTTATACCGTGCTTTGAGCAGTCGGAAATATACTCCGCAAGCTTACCGGTAGTTGACATTACCGAAGTCAGCAACGCACTTTCGTATTCCACGGGAAAATGAGTTTTCAGATAAGCCGTTCTGAACGAAAGAACTGCATATGCGGCGGCATGACTTTTATTGAATGCGTAGTTTGCAAACGATACAATATCCCCGAAAAGAGACTCCGCATCGGAAACCGAAATTCCTTTTTGCACGGCACCGTCTATAAACGCCTGTCTTTCGCCGTCAAGAACATTTTGCTTTTTCTTTGAAATTGCACGGCGAACCACATCTGCGTGTCCGAAAGAATACCCTGCAACCTCTCGGAATATCTGCATTACCTGCTCCTGATATACGATACATCCGTATGTAACGTCAAGTATAGGTGCAAGCAAAGGTGTGCAATATTTTATTTTTGAGCTGTCATGCCTTGCTTCGATATATTTCGGAATGGAGTCCATAGGTCCGGGACGATAAAGAGCGATTGCCGCAATTATGTCCTCAAGTGTTCTCGGCTTCAGCTGTGTCAGCATTTGCTTCATTCCCGAAGATTCAAGCTGAAATACACCGTTGCATTTTCCCGCACATATTGTATCATACGTTGCACTGTCGTTTATATCGACCTTACTTATATCAAAGCTTGGTATGCTTTCCCTTATCTGATCCTCCGCATTTTTGATTATGGTAAGGTATCTGAGTGCAAGAAAGTCGAACTTCAACAGTCCAAGCTCCGCTATTGTGTCCATATCGAACTGAGTGACAACTATGCCGTTATTTACGGATACGGGAACATAAGACGTTATCTCATTCTCGGTTATGACTACTCCTGCCGCATGAGTGGAAGCGTGTCTCGGCATTCCCTCAATAGCGGAGGCTGTGTCGATAAGTCGCTTTACCTTTGGATCGCTGTCATACATCTCCTTCAGCTCGCTGTTTTGCATGGCAACATCAAGAGTTATATGAAGCTCCTGCGGTATTTTTTTCGCTACCTCGTCAACCTCATTGTATGACATTCCGAGAGCCCGTCCGACATCACGAACTGCCGCCCTTGCCGCAAGAGTTCCGAATGTAACTATCTGAGAAACATGGTCGTTCCCGTACTTGTTTCTGACATATTCTATTACTTCGTCTCGTCTGTCGTAACAAAAGTCGGTATCGAAGTCGGGCATACTTACTCTTTCGGGATTAAGGAAACGCTCAAACAGCAAATCAAATCTCAGCGAATCTATATCGGTGATTCCTACAAGATATGCAACTATAGAGCCTGCTCCCGAACCTCTGCCCGGTCCTACGGGTATATCCTTACTTTTTGCGTAATGAATAAAATCCCACACAATGAGATAATATTCACTGTACCCCATCTTTGTTATTACCCCAAGCTCGTATTCTATACGTTCTTCATACAGACTTCTGGGATATTTTTCCGAAAACTCTATATGTCCTCTCTCCGCTCTTTCTTCAAGCCCGTTATACGCAAGCATCCTCAGATACTCATCCGGCTTCATTCCGTTTTCAGGAACGTATCTCGGCAGCTTTGTCTTACCGAACTCAAAATCAAAATCGCACATATCGGCTATTTTTTGAGTATTTTCAATAGCTCCCTCATAATCGCCGAAAAGTCGGGACATTTCATCGGTGTTTTTATAATAAAACTCGTCTGTTTCAAACCCGAACGGCTTTCCGTCTGTTATGACATTATTCGTTTGAATACACATAAGAATGGACTGAGTTTCGGAATCTGCTTTCTTTATGTAGTGAACGTCATTGGTCGCTACCATTGGGATACCTGTACGTTCCGACAATTGACGTATGCCGTCACATACAGTCGCATCATCGCCGAGTCCGTGATCCTGAAGCTCAAGATAGAAGTTTCCTCTGCCGAATGCTTTATCGAGTCTTCTTGCATATTCCTCGGCTTTCTCGTATTCGCCCGCAACTATACATTTTGGAATATATCCGGCAAGACACGCAGACAGACAAACAAGCCCCTCGGTGTGTTTTTCGAGAAGCTCATTGTCTATGCGAGGCTTTGAATAGAATCCATCGGTATATCCCTTTGAAACGAGATATATCAGGTTATCCCAGCCTGTTTTGTTTTTTACGAGTAATATGAGATGAGAACTGCCTGCGTCAAGCTCTTTTTCACGGTCGTACATACTGCGGCGAGCGACATAAACCTCACAACCTATGATCGGCTTTATTCCCTCGGCTTTACAAGCTTTATAAAATGCCACAGCTCCGTACATAACGCCGTGATCCGTTATGGCAACAGCATTGTGACCTGCGAGACGGGCGGCTTTCGGAATATCCGCAATTCTGCAAGCACCGTCAAGAAGGCTGTATTCACTGTGCAAATGTAGATGAACGAATGACATATTCCCTCCGAGCATTACTCAACTGTTTGTGCGTAATACAATATTTTATCGAGTCTGTGTCTGACACCCGATTTTGTAACCGGCGGATGAAGAAGCTGTCCGAGATCCGCAAGTGAAAGCTGTTCGTTTTCTACTCTTGCTCTGGCAGTTTCTTTAAGCTCATCCGACAAGGTATCGAATTTTCCGCTTTCTTCGAGGAGTTTAATAGCGTCAATGTATTTTTTTCCCGAATTCAGCTGTTTTCCGATATTTGCCGTGTCGCAATTCACCTGACGATTTACCGAATTACGAAATTCATGCACTATTTTCGAGTTCATGACTTCAAATGCCGCATTTTGGGCTCCGATGAAGACGAGAAAATCCTCTATGGCTGAGCTTTCCTTAATATAAAGGATAAATCTCGAACGCCGCATAGTTCTTCTGAAATCAAAGCCGCATTCGGAAAGAATTCGTTCCGCCACATTGCACTCATCCTCGGTCTTAAAGGAAAAATCGAGGTGATATTGCTTAGACGGATCGGTTACCGAACCGTATTTCACGAACATTTCACGAACAAGCACGGCAGTACATCCATCGCAAAGGCATTTTGAGTACACATCCGTAAGGTCTGTGTTGTTTTCAATTGCGTTTTGAGTAAATCGACAGCACTTTTTCTTAATTTCTATAGTTTTAAGTTGTTGCTTTGTTATTTTAGAAAATGATTCCATTTACCTCACATAAATGATTTCGCATTCGATTTGGCAAGAAAATTTTTCAAACACGCATTTTTTAATATACTCTATCAGACTTAAAACATCCTCTGCGGTTGCTCCGCCCTTGTTGATTATAAAGCCTGCGTGCTTCACGGATATTTCCGCACCGCCTATCGCATATCCCTTCAGACCGCATTCCTCAATCATTTGACCAGTATAGCGACCCGGATAACGCTTAAACACACTTCCGGCACTGGGATATTCGAGAGGCTGTTTATCTATTCTGCGATTCATATAATCCTTCATAGCGGCACTTATTTCGTCCTTATTGCCGTTTTGAAGCTCAAAGGTTGCCGAAAGAATGATTCTGTTTGTGTGCTTGTAAACGCTTTCACGATAGCCGTATTCGTGTGCGGCATTGTCGATTGTATGAATCGTCATATCGTCAAGCGAAAGGTATGTGCTTTCCTTAATGACGGTTGCGATTTCACCGCCGTATGCCCCTGCGTTCATATACACGGCACCTCCGACGCTTCCCGGAATACCGTATGCAAACTCAAGTCCTGTGAGAGAATTATCTCTGACAGTCTTACAAACAAGGTTCAAGGAAGCTCCCGCACCTGCTTTTACGCAGTTTTTATCTACGGTAATATCGGAAAGACCTGACATCGACACAACGGCTCCGTCAAAGCCTTCATCCGCAAAAAGCACGTTTGTGGCATTTCCGAGGAAGTAGGCTCTTACACCGTTCTCTTTTGTAAGCTCTGCCACCTTGTAAAGTGCGTCTTCGGTATGCGGAACGAGATAAAAGCTTGCATTTCCACCTATTTTAAACGAAGTATGACGGTTCATCGGTTCGTTCAGCTTTATTTCTATTGCATTCTCATTCAGTTCGTTATATTTTTCAAGCTGAGTGAGTAAAGCGGAATAATTGTCTGTCATACACACCTCACAACAAGATTTCTGCAAGCTCCGACAGCTTACCGATATTATATGTAACCGTTCTTCCGTTAGTTGCAAGTCGGCGAGGATTAAAGAAGCATATATCAAGACCGTAGTTTAATGCTCCGTCCACATCGGATGTGAGTGAATCACCTATAACAAGATACTCGCTCTTGTCACACGCACCGATTTCTTTTACCACATAATCAAAGTATTTTTCCGACGGCTTTGCATATCCGATTTCCTCGGAAATGAACAATCCGCTGAAATACTTCATTATATCTGCCGTACAAAAACGCTTTCTTTGTATATGCGACACTCCGTTTGTAACGATGTACAGCTTATATTTTTCCGAAAGCTCAGAGCAAATATCATATGCTCCGTCTATCAGGCACGACTGAGAAGAAAGCGTATCCATATACTTCTTTCTCCATTTTTCAGCCAAAGCTAAAGTATTTTCGTTATCGTCATGACCGAGTTTTTCCGTCAGAAGCTGTCTGAAACGCTCTGTTTTAAGCACTTCGAGCTTAATTTCGCCCTTTTCAAGCTTTTTCCAAAGAGCATCGTTTATTGCGGAATACGACTTATACAGCTCCTCGGAAAATTCCACACCGAACTCAGCACAGGTAGCTTTAAAGGAATTATACTCCGCCTGAGAAAAGTCGAATATCGTATTGTCCGCGTCGAACAAAAGGTATTTATATTTGCTCATAAATTATTTTACGAACTTGTGGAATGTCTTTTTACCTTTCTTAACAATAACTCCGTCTCCTGCAAGCTCACTTGCCTCAACAGTAGCGTCAACGGATGCAACCTTAGTGTCACCCACAAACACACCACCCTGCTGGATAAGTCTTCTTGCTTCGCTCTTGGAGGAACAAAGTGCGGACTTAAGGAGCATATCTATTACGGTAATCTTGCCGTCTGTGAAATCTTCGTCTGCAAGGGTTGTTGTGGGCATATGCTCTGTGCTTACTCCGCCCTGAGCAAAGAGAGCTTTTGCACCTGCCTGAGCCTTTGCAGCTTCTTCTTCGCCGTGAACCATCTTTGTAAGCTCATATGCGAGTATTTCCTTAGCTGTATTAAGCTGACTTCCTTCCCAGCTGTCCATTTCGTTGATCTGTTCGATGGGGAGGAATGTGAGCATACGGATGCACTTGAGAACGTCTGCGTCCGCAACATTTCTCCAGTACTGGTAGAAATCGAAAGGAGAAGTCTTGTTCGGGTCGAGCCATACAGCGTTGCCGGCGGTCTTACCCATCTTCTTACCCTGAGAGTCGGTGAGAAGTGTGATAGTCATTGCGTTTGCATCCTTGCCGAGCTTACGTCTGATAAGTTCGGTACCGCCGAGCATATTGGACCACTGGTCGTCTCCGCCGAATTCGAGGTTACAGTTGTAGTTCTTGTAGAGGTAGTAGAAGTCATAGGACTGCATTATCATGTAGTTGAATTCAAGGAAAGAAAGTCCCTTTTCCATTCTCTGCTTATAGCATTCCGCACGAAGCATATTGTTTACGGAGAAGCAAGCACCTACTTCACGCAGAAGCTCAACGTAGTTAAGGTCAAGGAGCCAGTCGGCATTGTTAATCATCATTGCCTTGCCCTCGGAGAAGTCGATGAAGCGTTCCATCTGCTTCTTGAAGCATTCTGCGTTGTGGTCAATGTCTTCCTTTGTGAGCATTTTTCTCATGTCGGTTCTGCCGGAGGGGTCACCTATCATGGTAGTACCGCCGCCGATAAGAGCGATAGGACGGTTTCCTGCCATCTGGAGACGCTTCATAAGTGTAAGTGCCATGAAGTGACCGGCGGTAAGGCTGTCTGCGGTGCAGTCGAATCCGATGTAGAAGGTAGCTTTACCGTTGTTTATGAGTTCCTTTATTTCTTCTTCGTTGGTTACCTGTGCAATAAGTCCACGGGCTTTAAGTTCGTCGTAAATTGTCATTGTTTTATTCTCCGATTAAAATTTTATTATGATTTTATAAAGCTATGTTCAAGCTCACACTATGAATGAGAGTCTTAAACAAGTCCAAGCATTTCTCTTGCGGCGGCAATCTGTTTTTCCGTTACGGATATACCGCCGATTATTCTTGCGATTTCGGAAACACGTTCGTCTCCCGAGATTTCTCTTACAGAGCTTTCGGTTCTGCCGTCATTCTCGTTCTTTTGGATAAGCAGATGATGCGAGGCAATGGAAGCTATCTGAGGCGAATGGGTTACGGATATTACCTGAGCATTTTCCGAAAGTCGGCTGAGCATTATTCCTATCTTTTCGGCTGTTCCTCCCGATACTCCCGAATCTATTTCATCGAATATCAGGGTGCCGGAGTCGTTTTTGCCCGCCATAGCTGTTTTTATTGCAAGGGTTATTCTTGACAGCTCTCCACCCGATGAAACCTTTCCGAGAGATGCAAGCTCCTCACCCGTATTTACGGATATAAGGAAGTCAACGTCATCGTAGCCATCGCATTTCAGTGCGTATTCGCCAACGCTGTCCCTCATCGGCGAGACGGATATTCTGAATCTGACCTTCGGCATATCGAGGAATTTCAGTGAAGATACTATTTCCTCTGATATTGCTTTGGCGGCACAAATACGCTTGCGGCTTATCTCTGCGGCTATTGTCACAGCTTTTGATTTCAGCTTTTCTGCCTTATCTTCAAGCTCTGCAAGCTTTTCGTCTCCCGTTTCGAGATCCTTTATTTTCAGTGCTATCTCGTTTCGTTTATTTTTTATCTCCGCAATTGTAGAGCCGTATTTTCTTTCAAGCTTTTCGATAAGCGAAAGTCTCGACTCAACCTGCGTCAGCTTTTCGGCAGGATTTGACATATCGTCGTCGCTTAATGTGTCCTTGACTCTCTCGGCAATGTCTATTATTTCATACCGATAATTAGTGAGTTTTTGAACCATTTCATCCGCACCTTCAATAGCCTCCGACAGCTGTTCGAGTGCATTTTCGGCTCTTTCTATGAGATAAGCGGCGGTAGCACCCTTTTCGCTGAATGCAAGAGATTTCGTAACCACAGCGGCATACTTTGAGATTTTTTCAGATGATTTCAGACGGGTTCGCAATCTGAGAAGCTTTTCTTCTTCATCATCTGCCGACAAGCGTGCGGAATCTATCTCTTTCTTCTGATATTTCAGAATATCAAGCATCATTTCACGCTCGCTTATCGCTTTTTTCAGCTCTGCGATTTCGTTTCTGACATCGTTCAGCTCTCCCCAAACCTCGGAATACTCAGCAAGCTCAAGCTTATTGTCGGAAAAGCTGTCGAGTATCGATGTGTATGCTGTTTTATCCGCAAAGGTATTTCTTTCGGACTGAGTTTGTATCTCCAAAAGTATGGGTGCGACCTCTTTCAGAAGTGATACGGGAACTGTGCGGTTATTGATTTTCGCACTTGAGCGTCCATCGGCATTTATAATTCTCATGAGCGATATTTCACCGTTTTCATCCGGCGGATATCCGATACTCAAAAGACGCTCTGCCGCCGCTCCGTCACAGGAAAACACTCCCGTAACAGTTGCTCTGCTCTCCCCGGTTCTGATAAGCTCACGTCCGTTTTTGGCACCGCAAAGAAGGAGCAAGCTGTCTATTATTATCGACTTTCCCGCTCCCGTTTGACCCGTAATAACGGTAAAGCCTTTACTGAGATCTATATCGAGTCTTTTTGCGACAGCGATATTCTCGATACTCAGGCTCCACAGCATATATCTCCCTCCTTATGTAAAACGTCAAGAATTAATGAGCTTTGTTATCTTATGTGCTATATCCTCGGCGGACTGAGTATCTCTTGTTACTATGATAATACAGTCATCTCCTGCGACACAGCCGAGTATATCAAGCTCGTGAAGTGCTTCCACACCTACAGCAACCGCATTTGCCATTCCGGGATATGTTCTGATAACAATATCGTTAAAGGAATAATCAACGGATTTTATGGAGTTTGCGAGGGCTCTGCTGTAAACGTGCTGGCTTTCACCGGTGTTGTTTTTGGGAACCACATATTTATATGTGCCCATATCGGACATCTGCTTCAAAAGCTTCAGTTCTCTGATATCTCGTGAAACAGTCGCCTGAGTAACATCGAAACCTGCAAGTTTAAGCTTTGCTATAAGCTCTTCCTGAGTCTCGATGTTATTGTTCTCGATTATTTCAAGAATCTTATTGTGTCTTTTGACTTTCATCTTTTCACCTTTTGTATGTTGTTCTGTATTATTTTTCGGTAAGCTTAGAGTGAAGAACGCCGATAAATCCACGTTCTTTTATTCTTATGAGCTGTGTTTCGCATTCAGAGCATCTTATCTCGACCGACCAATTGTCGTAAAGCTGCACGGCATCACGTCCGTCCGCATTAAGGTAAACCGAGGAATTATTGCTTCTTATGCCGCTTATGCCTATCACGGTTCCCGCGTGGAATATCATAGGTCGTGAAGACAGCGTATGCGGACATATGGGGGTGAGACATATGCATTCAAGAGACGGGTCGAGTACGGGACCGCCGGCAGACAAAGAATATGCCGTTGAACCTGTAGGTGTTGCCGCAATTATACCGTCCGCTCTCCACGAATCGGTATTTACTCCGTCGCAGTATATATCAAAGCCTATAAGACGTGCTATGGGTCCGTTTGTTATTACAAGGTCGTTCAAAACGGTATACACGCATTTTTCGTCACCGTTTTCATCATAGACAGAGGCATCGAGCATCATTCTGTTTTCTATGATGTAGTCTCCCATGACCGCTTTGCCGATTTCCGTAAACTCACCGGCTTCAAGCTCCGTAAGAAATCCGACATGACCGAAATTTATTCCGATAAGCGGTATATTTCTCCCTCTGAGTCGATGCGAGGCTTCTATTATAGAGCCGTCACCGCCGAGTACGATTCCTGCATCATATTCCTCTTTATCGGAATAATCCAGTAGGCTCACACCGTACATTTCCGTGTTTTCCACTGCCGCTCTGTCGCATTTAAATATGCTGAGCTTACATCCGAGTGACGCAAGATACGACACCATTGCTCCCAGCTTTACTTTGTCAATATATTTTGACGTATTGGGAAGAAGCAGAAGCTTTTCGAGCTTTTTCATTTGAAAACCTCCGCAATGCCATCATCAGTAAAGGTATCCTTTTCTCCGCGTTTTGCGTAAACAAGAAATTCCGTATTCCCGTCGCCGCCTTTTATCGGGGATAGAATAAGTCCCTTTATGCCGTAACCGTTTTCACGCAACGAAGAAAACACTCTGCGAATTGCCGCCATGTGCTGTTTTTTATCCTTTACAACACCGTTTTTTCCGAGGGCAGCTCTGCCGCATTCAAACTGAGGCTTAATAAGGCTCACAAGCTCTGCATCCTCGGTAAGTATATTTTTCATTGCAGGTATAACAAGCGTCTGCGATATAAACGAGAGGTCACACACGGCAAATTCGCATTTTTCGTCTGTTGTCGATTCGTCAAGGTCTCTTGCGTTTTTTCCCTCTATTGAGGTTACACGAGGGTCGCAAAGGAGTTTTTTATCGAGCTGGTCGTGTCCCGCATCTATTGCATAGACATGGGCGGCACCTATACTCAAAAGACAATCCGTAAAGCCGCCGGTAGACGCACCTATATCGGCACATATCTTCCCATTGACGGATATATTGAAGCGTTCAACCGCTCCTTCAAGCTTATATCCGCCACGGCTCACATACTTCTGCATTTCCGTTATTTTTACTGTGTCATTTTCGGGATTCACGTTATACGAGGGCTTTGTTACAGCCTTTCCGTTTACAAGAACATGTCCCTCTGATATAAGTTCGGCGGATTTTGTTCGACTCTTTACGCCAAACTCACTCACCAAGTACAAATCAAGTCTCATTTTTTTCGTGCAAGGAGCCACACCGCAAGTTGGCAAAGTGTATTACTCATCGGATAGGCGGAAATCGCTTCGACCGCAAGGAGTGTGAGTAAGGTTTCCTCCTCCTCGGCTTCATTCAGGTTAAGGAATGCGAGCGAGGTTTTCTTATCGTTTTTTTCATCACTGCCAACCGCTTTACCGAGAACCTCAGTTGTGCTTTTCACATCGAGAATATCATCGTGTATCTGGAAAGCGAGTCCTATGGATGAAGCATACAGCTTGATATTTTCTATATCTCTGCGGTTCGGTTTATCAACTGCCGCAAAATAACCGAGAAGGCAGGCGGCTGTTATCAAGGCTCCCGTCTTTTCGTTATATATTCTTTTCAGCTCCGCATATTTTTCAACTTCGTTTTCGAGGTCACGGGTCTGTCCTCCGACCATTCCGATTATTCCGGCTTCGTGTGACAGCTCCGCAACTGCAAGTCTTACGGATTTATTGGTAGCATATTCGTTTGAAGCACAAAGCTCAAAGGCATATGTGAGAAGTCCGTCACCTGCAAGCAACGCTATGGCTTCACCGAATTTAACGTGGCATGACGGTTTACCTCTTCTGAGTTCATCGTCATCCATACACGGCAGGTCATCATGAATAAGAGAGTACGCCTGAATACACTCGAGGGCACAGGCATACGGAATAGCCGCTTCCTCACGACCTCCGAACAGCTTGCAAAACTCAAGCACAAGAAAAGCTCGTATTCTTTTACCGCCGCCGAGTGTTGAGTATCGCATTGCGTCTGCTGTCTTTGTGTCTCCTATAGAGTCTACCGAAAGATATTCCGCAAGTGCATTCTCGACCTTTTCCGCCGCTTCCTTTAATGCGTTCTCAACAGTAACATTGGAGTTGTTTTCCATAATACCGCCTTTCAGCCATTCTTATTTTTATCCATATCGCTTTCAACAAGCTTGCCGTTTTCGCCGAGGGTCAAAATTTTTACCTTTTGTTCTGCCGTATCAAGACGTGAATTGCAAAGCTTGACAAGAGATACTCCCTCCTCAAAGGCTGTAAGTGCTTTATCGAGAGGGGTATTTCCGCCCTCAAGCATTCTTACAATTTCTTCCAGTCTTGCTATTGCGGTCTCGAAAGACATTTCCTGTTTTTCTTCCATAACAATATACCTGCCCGTGTTATTTTATATTCTGTTCCGATTCAATGCTTTCAACCAAGCAACCGACATTTCCGCCGACAGTTTTAAATTCCACTTTATCCCCGAGTGCAACATCGTCGATACTTTTTACAAGAGTACCGTCTTCCTTATAAACCGCACTGTAGCCTCTGGAAATAACAGCAAGAGGATCAAGCACGCTGAGTTTACCCGCAAGTGTTGCCATCTCCGCTTTTTTTACGTTAAGCTCCGTGGAGAAGGCATGGGTAAGACGTTCCGAAAGCATATCGGTATACATTCTTCTGTCGCTTACAAGGCTGTCGGGAGATGTCATAGCTCTCGAGTTTGAAAGAGTATCGAGCTTTTCACGGTAAAGTCTGATATAGTGCTTTAAAACATCCGCTTCTCTTGTGATTATATTAGATATTTTTCTCTTCAACTCATTAGTTTCGGGAACTGCAAGCTCTGCGGCGGCTGACGGTGTGGGTGCCCGTTTATCAGCGGCAAAATCGCATATGGTGAAGTCTGTTTCGTGACCTACCGCCGATATTACGGGAATCACCGATGCTGCAACAGCTCTTGCGACCCCTTCATTGTTAAATGCCCAAAGATCCTCTATAGAGCCGCCTCCTCGACCGATTATTATTACATCGACAGATTTTGTTCGATTAAAATAATCGAGTCCGGCTATCAACTGCGGAGGTGCGTCGGGTCCTTGAACAAGAGACGGAAACAATACAAGCGTTGCATACGGAAAACGTCTTCCGCACACATTTATCATATCCCTTACAGCCGCTCCCGTAGCCGAGGTTATTATACCTACTCTTGTGGGAATTTTCGGAAGCGGTTTTTTTCTTGCCGGATCAAACAATCCCTCGTTTTCAAGCTTGCGTTTCAACTGCTCAAACGCAATATAAAGAGAGCCTACACCATCGGGTTCCATCGAATCAACGTAAAGCTGATATGTTCCGTCACGAACGAATGCAGATACTCTGCCGTGTGCGGTCACTTTCATTCCGTCCTCGGGCATGAACTTCATTTTTGAAGCCGAAGACTTGAACATTACCGCTCTTATTTGACCGGTTTCGTCCTTTAATGTGAAATAAAAGTGTCCCGTGGCATAGTGATTTTTGAAGTTGGAAATTTCTCCCTTAACGTACACATCACTCAGGCGAGTTGTGTTTTCGATAATTCTCTTTACATATTCGTTAAGCTGTGTAACAGTGACAGCTCCGGGGAATTTTTCGACAGCAGGTAATTCTATGTTATTCATCTGTTTTCTCTTAAATATTTTTCCCTTGCAATGAGTGCGACCCCTGCCGCATTATCTGAAGAAAAAGCCGCATCCGCAAACATTCCGTATTTTTCGAGTGTTCTTCTGATGTATTTTGAACTCATTACTCCGCCGGCATAAAGCACGGGCATATTTCCGTATTTTTCGAGTGCGTTCTGTGTCAGCTTTTCGAGAGTTCTTGCTATAAAATCAAGGACATATGCTGAGGTTTCGGCAACATTTCCCGTACTTTTGTAAAGCTCCGCCGACTTATTTTCAAGTCCCGAAAGGTTGCAATAGGTGTCGCTTACGGAAAGCTTTGTTCTGCTTACCTTTTTATCATATGTGAGAGCGGCCTTATCCATTTCCGCACCGCACGGGAATCTGAGTCCCATCATGACACCTGCTCTGTCGATAGCCTGACCGCCGTTTATATCTCTCGTACCGCCAATCTGCTCAATGGAAAATATTTCCTCCGAATTCGGCTTGACATACAAAAGATCTGTTGTGCCGCCGGAAACATGAAATGCCAAAAAATCCCCGTGCAGGTAGGACTTTATATCACAGCCGTTATTCTTGCATGACGAATATGCGGCCGCCATAACGTGTCCTGCCTGGTGCGAGGTTTTATATATCGGAATCATATTTGTCTCCGCAACCATTGAAGCGGAAGCGGCACCTGCGAGAAAGCACGGCATATACGATCCGTCAGTCGCTCTCGGAGAAGCAGAATACGCAAGAGCTGCGATATATGCTTCCGTATGAGAAGAAAGATATTCCCCAACGGCATGAGCGGCATCGGGAAGATTTTTTATATGATGAAAAACGGCATCGCTTTGTCTCAGTCCTCTTTCGCCCTCTTTAACAGGGAGTGGAAGCTTGACGTTCAATACTACATTGCCGTTTTCATCACAAAGGGCCGCCGATGTCGTATAGTTACTTGTGTCAATTCCGAGAAACAGCTTTTGCTTTTCAGACTGTTTCATCGGGAGTTACTTCTGTATTATTGTTTTCTTCGCTTATAACACCGTGATTGCGTGCTATCTTATTAAGAATGCCGTTAATAAACGAAGGAGCTGTTTCATCGTCGTATTCTCTTGCGATGCTGAGTGCTTCGTTAATTACAACCTTCGGGGGTGTTTCAGTAAACACAAGCTCATACACCGCAAGTCTGAGTATCGTTCTTGTGGCCGACGACATACGGCTCATTTTCCATTTAATGGATGTAGCTTCGATTTCGGAATCAATGCTGTCCTGCTTTTCACTTACTCCGAAATATGTATTTTTAACATATTCGCTTGAATATTCCTTATTCAGTGAAAGCTCACCGTCTTCTCCTACATTTTCATACAGATATGATGTATAAAAATCTGTAGCATCGGTATCTTTATTAAATTCACGAGCAAACAAAAGCTTGAATGCCGCTACTCTCTTATCGTGTCTTGAATTTCTCGGTTTTTCTGCCATAATATATCCCCGTCCGAAATCATTTTCGTGCAGGTAAGCTCCTTTCGGTCTGTATTCCCGCAATCATGCTATAAAGTTATCAATCAGCAATGAATATGCGATAATCCGTTTTTATACAGTATAATTATAATACTTTAATTCATTTATGTCAATGGATAACAATACAAATATTTCTCTCTGTTATACATTTATACAGTCAACATACATATTTGAATATTTGCGTCACAAATCGATATGCAACGGGCAAATAACAAAATATTTATTATTTTTTCCATAAATATCGGGAATTTATTAACTTATTGATGATAAAATGGTATATCTAATTCTTTATACATCGGAGAATCAAATTGAAAACATTGAAAATCGCAAAAAAAGCACTCATTAATGCCTGTATCATTTATACTGTGCTTATTACCGCTGTTTACACCCTCGGTGCGTTTGTTAATTCAAACTGGGTACCGACTGTGCAGATGGTATATTCATGTCTCGGATATTCACTCATACTATCAGCCCTTAATTTATTCCTGTTCTCGGACAAGCTCGTTTTTGCACTCCGTCTTCTCATTCACTTCTCATGTTCATCCGTTATTTTCTATCTGATGTTCATTGTATGGGGCGGATACAAATCTAACGGCGGTTCTGTTCTTACAGCACTTCTTGTATTTGTGTTTGTATATCTTCTTCTCGGTGCTATCGTTTGCGGATACAGATACCTCACAAATGACAGCTCCGAAAAGGTCAATGAAGACAATGAATACAGCTCTATATTCTCCGGAGAAGACAAGGCAGGAAAATGAATTCTCTCAAAGTAATCGCACATATTCGCACGGATTTCAAGAGCAAGTTCGGACTTCCGAGACAAAGCGGAATCGTCAGCGGACTCAGCGGAATTATCGAGTTCACCGACGAATACAGAAGTGAAGAGGCACTGCGTGGACTTGACGGATATTCGCATATTTGGCTGATATGGGGATTTTCGGAAAAATTCGTATCTCGCACCGATGACGCAAAAACTAAATGGAGTCCGACCGTTCGACCGCCGAGACTCGGAGGAAACAAGCGAATGGGGGTTTTTGCCACACGTTCACCGAATCGTCCGAATCCGATAGGCTTATCCGTAGTGAAGCTTGAAAAAACGGAAGGCACAAAGCTGTATGTTTCCGGAATAGATATGGTTGACGGAACTCCAATATACGATATAAAGCCGTATCTTCCGCACGTTGACTCTATTCCGGAAGCAATCGGCGGATTTGCTGTTTTGGAAGACGGAGACAGGCTCGAGGTTGAATTCCCGTCGGAGCTTCTTTCGCTTATTCCGCAGGACAAGAGAGAACCTCTTATTGAATGTCTGCGTGGTGACCCGAGACCGTCATACCATTCGGGCAAGGATGAAGGCAGAGAATACGGGTTCCCATATGCCGGATTTGATATAAAATTCTATGTTACAGGAAACAAACTGAAGGTTACGGATATAAACTGAAAACAAAAATCCCGACACGCAGGGCGAAAAACGCTTCTGTATGTCGGGAAATTTTTTATTCGAGGATATTCGATGTTATGTAATCTACTCCCCATGAGATGAGCTTTTCAGCATCCTCAAGCTTATCTACTGTCCAGCAGTTAACTTCCACTCCCTTATCGTGGCAAGCCTTAACTCTTTCTTCGGTAAGCTGTCCATGGTAAATATCAAGTCCCATGTGACGGGCTGCAAGCATTTCGGGAAGCTCATCGTTCCACTCGCTTGTAAGGAACTGGCACTCCTGCTCGGGTCTCAGCTTCTTTACGAGGTCGAGGTTTGCAATATTGAAAGCGATGAAGCATGTATTGTCAAGATAATCCTCGAATATTGAGATTATCTCCGCTATCTCAGCCTCGGTGAAATTCGACTTCAACTCGGGAACAGCGTGCTTTTCGTACTTTTTGCAAATCTTCTTGTATTCATAAGGAGTGGGAATCATAAGCTCTGCTCTGTCACTTGCACCGTCCTTATCCTTCATACGCAAAGCACGAAGCTCATCGAATGTGGATTTTTCAACTACAAGGTCAACCTCGCAGATTCTTCCGGTTCTTCCGTCGTGATTGCAAAGATACTTTCCGTCAGACGTTCTCCAAATGTCGGTTTCAACGCCGTAGTGTGTTCTGTTACCTGCCGCAATGAATGCCGCCGCAGTATTTTCACACTCAAGACCGCTTACTCCTCTGTGAGCAACAAATCTTGTGTTGCCCTTTTCCGTTACCTTAATTGTGTTAGATGCCATATTTGCCTCCGTTTATACTAATTCAAGCTCTTTGTCATAAAGAAGCTCGTTTATTGTGTTTACGGTAAAAATAACATATGCTATATATACAATAGTTACGCAAGAATCTATCACGGTGGTAAGTGAAACGCTTGTCGCCATGTAGTTATATGCCGCGGCAAATCCGAAATTAACAAGAGCGAAAATCAGACACATAAGAAGCTTTGCTCCTATTGTGTTGTAGGTTTCGAGGTCTCTGTTCTTTTTGGAATACTGCATATGCTCTGACTGAACCCCGAATTCGGAAAGATGCTTCTTTGCGGCTTTCATAACGACTGCAAGGAATACGACAACGGATGCAAGTGCGAATATTTCTTCGGCTGCATTCAATGCCGCCATTTTGTAATACGCATCGTAGGCATTCGTTATCCAGTCAATCGCTTCCATGCTGTATTCGGCGTAATAATTCACCTGAATTACGCAATTCACTACTGAAAGTACAGCTCGAACAGCCGCAAAAGGAATGACTGCAAGTGCATTCTTTTCGTATTTTCTTATCAGAAGTGATGCTGTGATAAGAAGTGCGGCGGGAATTGCCCCGACAATCAGGTTAACTCCATCGGCAAAGACAGCAAACTCGCACACTGCCGCCAAAGCAAACAGCCAAAGTGCGTTCTTCATGTTTTTTGCGATGAAAAGAGTTTTTTTTGTCAGAATATCATTCTTAAATTTGTTGTCGAGACCTTCGGCAAGCTTTTTATCTTTTTTCGCACCTGCAAAATACTTTGTTGTCTTTACTATCAAAATAATCCCGAATATGATAGTAAAGAACGCTGTAAGCAGATAAAGAGACGGCTTATAGTTGATGAGCTGAACGGAAAGTGTGTTTACGCTTCCGATATAGTCGTACATCTGAAGCTCCGTAAGCTCGGGTATGAGGGTCATTACGACTCTTAAAATGTAGAAGAATATGATATAATTTCGTGTTGCGGTTATGCGTTCGATTACTTTGCCGTTTTTCTTAATCTTTTTGGCATAGAGACCGTCACCGCCGTACCACAATCCGAGAAAACCAAATCCCTCAAACATAGCAATTACAGCCGGAATGAACCACATCAGCTCAAGCAAGCCGAAAACAAATGTCAAAAGCAGCTTTCCCGATCCGGATATACTCGGAAGCAAGAGAATGGAGAAGAATTTGACCACTTCGAGCAATCCGAGCTTCATCATACCCTCACGAGCCTTTGCCGTTTCGCCAACATAATATGCGGGCTTCGTCAACCCGGCGGCAATTAGGAAAAAGCCTATAGCATCGGGAAGAATATCTACGACAGTAATGACCGGATTCGACAAAAATATAAATCCGGCAATTAACATACCCCAGTTCATACAAATCCCCTTTAAAAATTATTTTTTCTTTCTCTTTTTAGGCTGTTTGTATCGTTTTTTCTTTTCCCGTTCCGCTTTTTCAGCTTCTTCAAGAGCCATCTGCATGGATTCCATACGATACTGCTGTTTTTTCGCCTCGATTTCATCCATCTTGTCATCCATCATATTGATAAGCCTAAAGCGAGATCTTTTTCTCTCGGTAACATCCTCGTCTGCGGGGGCAAGAAATGTAAAGCATCTATATATGAAAGCAAGATTCATTACAAGGCAAACAATGTAATACAGCAAAAGAACTACATCAAAATATCCGTCAAGCTCCGTGTTTTCTATGGCGACATTCGTTACTATCGAATATGCGACATAATAAATGACGGTCATTGTCAAGTTGCGTTCCGCTTTTTTCGCAAGCTTATCCGCCTCAGCACCCAGTGATATTCCTCTTGCACCGAGGAACATATAGATGTGTGTCACGGCGGCAGCTATCACTCTCAGCAAATTCACGACGGTCGATATATATCCGTCCGACCAAATATCGAACATCATATTCGACGCATTAACCGCACTGAAAAGCAGGAATGCAAGTGCCGCTATGGTTGCTTTATTGAAATATCGGTTATACTGTGCCAGCTTTGTAAAGGCATATGCCGTGATAAGAGAGCCGATAATGTCTGCGAAAAAGTACATATTCGACAGCGAAAACGCAAACATTACAAAATATCCGAAAAATAGTGTTCCAAATCCCATGAATGCGTATCCTGTCTTTATTTATTATCGTTTTTCAATGACACAGACTCAGTCTTGACCGTCATCAACGCCGGGAATGTTTGCACCGCAGCACTTCTTATATTTCTTGCCACTACCGCAGGGACAGGGGTCGTTTCTGCCTATCTTCTGCTCTGCATTTACAACGGGCTTATTTACACTCTTTGTGGGAGCTGAGCCTGCAAAGCCTTCGGAAACGGGTTTCGCAACCTCAACACGTCTAAGCTCTGTCTGCGGCTTCGGAACAACGGAAAGTATCATTCTCGCTGTATCGTCACGGATATTTGTTATCATTTCGTCAAAGAGATCCGCACCGAGGAGTCTGTATTCGGAAATCGGATTTCTCTGAGCATATGCCTGGAGTCCTATCATTTCCATGAGAGAATCCATTGCTTCGAGGTGATCCATCCACTTCTTATCTACGTTCTGGAGAAGCACGATTCTTTCGATCTCACGCATCTTTTCGGCTGTAAACAGTTCTTCTTTCTTAGCACAAAGCTCGTTTGCACGGTCTATAAGGGTCTTGCGGATATTTTCTCTTGCTTCCGCTACATCTCCGCTTATATCTTTGAAATCGTTGGGTACGCAGAGAAGTCCCATGTACTTAGCCTTGAGTCCTTCGATATCCCACTGTTCGATTGTATCCTCGTGGAGATATGCGTCAACAGCGTCGTTGAGGGTAGCTTCTACCATGGAATGAATCTTTTCCTTGAGGTCGGCGTTATCGAGAACTTCATTTCTCTGGTTATAAATAACGGTTCTCTGCTGATTCATGACGTCATCGTAAGAAAGCACGTTTTTACGTCTGTTGAAGTTCTGGTCTTCAAGCTTTTTCTGTGCGGATTCAATGGAACCCGAGAGAATCTTTGCGTCTATGGGTGTATCTTCATCAAGACCGAGACGTTCTACCATTGTGGAGATTCTGTCTGAGCCGAAGAGTCTCATAAGGTCGTCCTCGAATGAGAGATAGAATCTGGATTCACCGGGGTCACCCTGACGGCCTGCACGACCTCTGAGCTGGTTATCTATACGTCTGGATTCGTGACGTTCTGTACCGATAACGAACAGACCGCCCGCATCTCTTACCTTTTCGGCTTCGGGTCTGATAACCTCCTGATACTTTTTATAAAGCTCACGGTAATGCTCTCTTGCCGCAAATACTTCTTCACTTACGTTCTGTGAAGAGCCTGTTGCAAGTGCTATCATGCCTTCCTCGTAGCCTTCCTTACGCATTTCGGACTTAGCGAGGTATTCTGCGTTACCGCCGAGCATAATGTCTGTTCCTCGACCGGCCATGTTGGTGGAAATAGTTACCGCACCGAGCTTACCTGCCTGTGCAACTATATCAGCTTCCATTTCATGGTATTTTGCATTGAGGACTGTATGGGGGATTCCGGCACCCTTGAGCTTTCTCGAGAGATTTTCGGACTTTTCAACGGAAACAGTACCTACAAGAACGGGCTGACCCTTTTCGTGGCACTTCTTAATCTGTTCGATTATTGCTCTGTCCTTACCGTTCTTTGTACGATAAACAACGTCGGGATGGTCTTTTCTTATCATCGGACGGTTTGTGGGTACTTCGACAACGTCAAGGTTATATATTTCTCTGAACTCGTTCTCTTCGGAAAGTGCGGTACCTGTCATACCGGAGAGCTTTGTATACATTCTGAAGTAGTTCTGGAATGTAATAGAGGCGATGGTTCTGTTTTCTTTCTGTATCTGAACATGTTCCTTAGCTTCGAGAGCCTGGTGGAGACCGTCAGAGAAGCGACGACCGGGCATAATACGACCTGTAAAGGTATCAACGATAAGAACCTCGTTATCCTTTACAACGTAGTCGGTATCACGATGCATTGTACCGTGAGCCTTTATAGCCTGGTATACATGGTGGGTAATATCTGCGTTTTCGGGATCGGAGTAGTTCTTGATTCCGAAATACTTTTCAGCCTTTGCGATACCGGATGCTGTCAGGGTTGCGGAACGAGCCTTTTCGTCAACGATATAGTCTGCCTTGGAGTCATCGTGGTCTTCCTTTGAGTCAAGCTCCTTGATAACTTCCTTGGTGAGAGTTCTTACAAAACGGTCTGCCATATCGTAGAGCATATCTACATCCGAGCCTTCACCGGAAATGATAAGAGGAGTTCTCGCTTCATCGATAAGAATGGAGTCAACTTCGTCAACTATCGCAAAGTTATGACCTCTCTGAACACGCTGATCGCTGTAAGTAACCATGTTGTCACGGAGGTAGTCGAATCCGAATTCATTGTTTGTACCGTAGGTAATGTCGCAGTTATATGCCGCCTGTTTAGCGTTCTTCTTCTGACCGTGAACTATAAGACCTGTTGTAAGTCCGAGGTACTCGTGGATTCTTCCCATTTCCTCACAGCCGAGACGTGCAAGGTAATCGTTTACGGTAATAACGTGTACGCCCTTTCCTGTAAGTGCGTTAAGGTAGGACGGAAGTGCCGCTACCATAGTTTTACCTTCACCTGTCTTCATTTCGGTGATTCTGCCCTGGTGAAGAAGGATACCTCCCATCAACTGAACGTCAAAGGGACGCTTTCCGAGGATTCTGTCGGATGCTTCTCTTATACAAGCATATGCCTCGGGAAGAATATCGTCAAGCGTTTCTCCTGCCGCAAGTCTTTTCTTAAAAATGTCGGTTTGAGAACGCATATCACTGTCCGACATATTCTTGTACTTATCGGCAAGTGAATTTATCTGTTTTACGATAGGCATTATTTTCTTTATCTGTCTGTCACTGTAGGTTCCGAAAACCTGAGATATAAGTCCCATTTTATCTAAAGCGGATGATACCGCCGTCCTCCGTTATTGATTTTGCAATTGCGAAAATACTGTCACTGTATTATTATACCGCAATTATTAAAATGTTTAAGGTGTTAAATGTAAATTTATTTAAAAAAATCCCAAACTATCGGCATTTTTTCTGTTTTCAAAGCAAAATTCTTGCCTGTCTTGCAAAAATCTCCGTAATGTTATATAATATTCGATGTTCATTTTATTTTAATTCACAAGGGGACACCAAATGAAAGATATAAACATAGTTCTTCATGAGCCTGAAATTCCGCAGAATACCGGAAACATAGCAAGAACCTGTGCCGCAACCGGAGCCGCACTTCATATAATCAAGCCTATGGGATTTGAGATAGACGACAGAAAGCTCAAGCGTGCAGGACTTGATTACTGGCATCTGCTCGACATAACATACTACGAAAATCTTGATGATTTCTTTGAGAAAAATCCCGACTGCAACTTCTATCTTTTCTCAACAAAAGCTCCGAGATGCTATACCGAGGTCGAATACAAAACTCCCGTATTCCTTTTCTACGGCAAAGAAACAAAGGGTCTTCCCGAGGATTTTCTGAAAGACAATATCGAAAGATGTGTCAGAATACCGATGAGAGAAAATTTACGCAGCCTGAATCTTTCAAACTCCGCCGCAATAGGGGTTTATGAGGTGCTTCGTCAGCAGGGCTTCAAGGGTCAGCAAAGCGAAAGCTCTTATCTCGACAACTGAATGCACTACGATCAAAGGAGAGGTGCAAGAAGCTCCATTACTCCTCTGAACAGCTGACGCAGAAAACCGCACTTCACATTTTCGGCTTCCCTGCTCACGCTGAATATTTCTTCAAAGTCATCTTTTATATCCTTCAAGCAGTTTGTTTTATACATCCACACACCGCATTCAAAATGCAGATACAAGCTTCTGTAGTCGAGATTTATGCTTCCGACAGTTGCGTATTTATCATCGCACAGGAAGGTTTTTGCGTGTATGAATCCCGGCTCGTATTCGTAAATCTTAACTCCGTTTTGAATAAGATTCGGGTAATACGATTTTGTGGTTTCGTTCACTATCTTTTTGTCGGGAATGCCCGGTGTAACTATTCTAACGTCAACTCCGCATTTTACGGCGGTAATGAGTGCCTGCTCCATCTGCTCGTCTATTATGAGATAAGGTGTGGTTATCCAGATATAGTCGTGTGCCGCACCTATCATGCCGAGATACACGTTTTCTCCGACCGGCTCAAAGTCAAGGGGATCGTCGGAGTACGGCTGTATATATCCGTCAGTCTCTCCCGCACAGACAAGCTCCGCAGGCTTAAAGCTTTCGTAGTTGCCCGATTTTGACGCAGGTACATGACAAAGGTACTCCCACATCGAGAGGAACATTACGGTAAAACTCCATGCCGCCTCGCCCGTTGTCTTGATTGCGTTATCCTTCCAATATCCGTATTTTTCTTTTGTGTTTATATATTCGTCTGCGATATTAATTCCGCCGGTAAACGCAACCTTGCCGTCTATCACACATATTTTCCTGTGGTCACGGTTGTTTTGCAAGGACGAAAGCACGGGAAGAAATTTATGGAACACACGGCATTTTATACCCTCTTTTTCAAGCTGCTTCGCAAAATCTCTTTTCAGGGTCATGATACATCCTATGTCATCGTAAATTATTCTTACGTCTACTCCGGAAGCCACCTTTGCTTTCAGAATTTCGTGTATTCTGTCCCACATTTCCCCCTCGCTGATTATAAAGTACTCCATAAATATGTACTTCTCAGCCTTTTCAAGCTCTTCGAGTATGGATACAAACGCTTCTTCGCCTGTTTTATAATACTCAAGACCTTTATTTAAAAGAGGCGGATACTTGGATGCGTTGAAAATATATTTCGCCTGCTTTTCCGCAGCTCTGTCATCCTCCGCAAGGGACTGTACCACGCTGCCATGTTTTCCGATGGAATTTTCCGCTATCTCACCTATGAACTTCATCTTTTTAAGTGACCGTTTCGAGAGTCTGTTTCCGCTGAATATCAGATACAGTGCCACTCCGAATGCGGGAAAAACGAATATGACTACCACCCATGCAAGCTTGTATGCCATATTTTGATTTGTATTTATGATTTTCAGCACAAATACAAATTCAAGCACAAACATTATTACATAGTAAAAAACGAAATATTTCGTAAATTCGACGGCCATCGAAAATATCATAAACAGCTGAAACAGAATCAATGCACCGACAACAAAAACTCGGCTGAAAATAAGCTTTTTCAGTTTTTTCATACATTACCTCAGTTTAACTCATTTCCTTTATTTTACAACATTAATGTTATTAAATCAATTAATATTTGATTAAAAACAAATAAACACGGAGAGTCTTTTTCACCTATCGAAAGTGAATGCTCTCCGTGTTTTGGTTTTACAATATTATACAGATGAGTCCCTGACTGCCCTCATTGATTATCTTTGACAATGTCTCACCGAACTTCGCTCTTGCATCATCGGGCATACCAAGCAGCTTTGTTCTAAGTCCGTCATTCACCAGCTCATACAGAGACCTACCGAACATATTGGAGTTCCAAACCGTCGTCGGGTCATCGTTAATACCGCTTTTTAAAAATGCTACCATTTCCTCGGACTGCTGTTCTGTACCTACTATCGGGTTTATTTCCGTCTCTACAAGCGTCTTTATCATGTGTACCGATGTTGCCTGTGCTTTTATCTTAACTCCGTAGCCGCCCGACTGCTTTAATATCTCGGGTTCTTCGAGGACAAGGCTCTCGCTGTCAGGTACAACTATTCCGTATCCTTTTGTGTTTACGTCATCTATCGCACCTTTGTATTTATCAAATTCACGTTTTGCCTTTGAAAGTTCGTCTATTGCACCGAGAAGCTCCGTTTGGTTCTTCATTGAAATGCCCGTTATCTCCGATATTACATCAAAATACAGTTTCTCGGGCAGTGTCACCGTTATTTCCGCTCTACCCTCGCCTGCATCATTGCTTATTACATCAAGCTTCACCTCATCCCCGTAGTTGCCGCACATTCCGACTGCGTTTTTTATACCATCTGAAAGCTCCGAAAGAAATATACCTTTTATATCTTTCAGCTTTACCATGCTTGCCGCCGCCTGTGCAAAGGAATCGTATATGGCTTTTTTCAGCTTATGCTCGTCAGGCAGTACCGATGTCCAACCCGGCAAAACAATATCTGCTTCCTTTGCGGGAAATTCTTCAAGCAGCATTGCAAGAATATTCCAAACATCATCGGAATCAAGCTCCATACAGTTCACAAGTGCAACGGGGGCATTATATTTTTCTTCAAGCTTCATAGCAAGTGCAACGGATGAATCGGACTCGGGTTTTGACGAATTTAATATTACCGCAAACGGTTTCCCAAGCTCTGTAAGCTCTGCGGCAACTCTTTCCTCAGCCGCAAGATAGCTTTCACGCGGGAAATCTCCCACTGTGCCGTCACTTGTCACAAGCATTCCGATAGTCGAATATTCCGATATTACCTTTTTTGTACCGTATTCCGCCGCCTCTTTGAAAGGAACAGGTTCCTTATGCCAAGGTGTATGAACCATTCTCTCTTCGCCGTTCTCTTCACCACCCAAGGCTTCGGGAATCATGTATCCGACACAGTCTATCAGCTTTACTTTCAGCTCTGTTCCGTCGGCGGTTTTGATTCCGACTCCGCCATCCGGAATAAATTTCGGCTCGGTTGTCATCACGGTTTTACCGCCTGCACTTTGGGGCAACTCGTCTCTCGCTCTTTCTTTGTCAAAGTCGGATGCTATGCACGGCAGAACCACTCCGTCCATAAATTTCTTTATAAATGTGCTTTTTCCGCTTCTCACAGGTCCGACCACTCCTATGTACACGTTTCCGCCTGTTCTCTCCGCTATATCACGGTAAATTTTGGTATCGGTCATAAAGTCCTCCGAAAATATCTTTTTATCACTGCTTAAATATACTCGTCTTTCCGGCAAGTTATGACCTATATGCACGTTTTAAAAAAACAAAAATGCCGTGCATCGCAATTGACACACAGCATTTTATTATATTCAGATATTAGCCTTCGGGATAGAGTTCATCGTGCCACTCGGTGTAGATAGTAGCTACGGAGTGTTCGTTTTCTGTATCTGTGAGCTGGCTGAATGTTTCGTTGTTCTTAACTTCCTTCTTGTATGCGGAAACAGCGTCTGTGTATTCTGCATATGTGAGGTTGTCAAGCTTTTCCTTATATTCTTCGGAAAGCTTATCGAGTTCTTCGATGAGAGCCTTGTTTTCGTCATCTATATAGCTATCAAACTTAATGTAAGGGCTGGAGATGGAGTCAAGGTTCTGCTGCTTACCGTAATCCCAGTATTCGAGGGAAAGACCTTCGCCGGGGTAAGTCATGTATACGTTACCTGTAGCGAGGATGTCCATCTGATAATCGTTGTTAAGGATTCTGATGGTTTCTTCTGTATCGGGATCTTCATATTCCCAGTTTTCGCCTTCTACACCATACTGAAGAACAGTTCTGATATCTGTGCTTGTATTGATGTATGTGATGATTTCCATAGCACGAGAGAGGTTCTTGGAATATGAGCTTACTGCGAGCATATTACCGAATACGTCTTCCTCGGTCATCATCGGCTTAGCGTAGATGTATGTGTAGTAATCTTCTTCGTACTGCTCAATATCGGCACCGTTACCGGAAACTACGCCTACAGCGAACTTTTCGCCGTCCTTGAGAGTACCGTCACCTACATAACCAAGCTCACCGAGTTCCTTCATAGCACCGATTGTATTGGTATATACATTGATGTTGAAGATGCTCTTGGGAACGAGCTTGAGGTTATAGGACATGGTGTTTGTTACCTGAGAAGCGAGGATGGACCATTCGTCCTGGTTGGAACCCCAGTATACCATGTTTGCGGGTTCAACTTCGCCGAGAAGCGGAATTACACCGTCAAGGTTCTGGCTGCCGATATCCTTAATGAAGTCTGTACACTTGAGGAGTGTTGTAAGGTTATCGGGATCGTAATCGTACTGATCAACAAGCTCCTTATTTACGAGGAGGTACTGATATTCGCCGACGGGATGGTTATTCGGGATAGCATATGTACCGCTTTCATAAGCGAGGTCGAGGAATGTCGGGTAGATATATGTCTTAAGTATCTTCGAGTTTCCGGAAAGTTCGCTGTCGAGCTGCTGAATATATTCGCTTTCGATATAGTTCAAGTAGTTATCGTAACCCTGTACAAGGAAGATATCGAACTGTGTTTCTCCTACTTCGGGGTACTGCTTAATGGAAATACCGAGTTCGTTAACGATTGTCTCTTCCTCTGTGTCCTCGACTTCTTCGGATTCATCGGACTCCTCGGATTCGAGTTCGGAAACGTCAACACCCTGAGCCTTGAGAGCCTTTATTTCCTTACGTCTTGATTCGGCAGCTTCCTCTTCTTCAAGGATCTTTGTGGAGATGGAAGAAAGGGTATTGTCGATATAAGACTGGTACTCATCCTCGGGAATGAGTGTAAGCTCGATAGCTGTATCATACTTTGCCTGTGTGAGCTTGTTTATGGCAGCCTCGACCTTATCAGCCGCCTCCTGAGTAGTGCCTGCCTTTGTAGGAAGTGCGAGTGTAAGAGTCATTGATACACGAACGGATTCTTCGGTATCTGCTGTTGCTACGTCCTCATCTTCCGCACTCGAAGAACATCCGACTAAACTGCCGGCTGTTAAAAGAGCCGCAAGTAAGAGACTTGTAAGCTTTTTATTCATTTGGGAATCCTCCTCTAAGATTCTGGGTCTGACCTATATATGCCCATGTTAATTCTTATATTATTGTACACGAAATCAAGCGATATGTCAAGCTTTTTTTATTTATTTTGTTCCCGACAAAACGCTTTATAAGCTTAATTATGCTCAAAAAACAACAAGTCGTTTGGTGTATTGCACCAAAGAAAAAGTTGTATTTTTGTTGAAAATTCCGTTTTTTTTGTTTGATTGCAACAACATTGATGTTATTAAATATTGATAACATCCAATTTTGCATTATTCGAGGTAGTCTTTAAGTCTTTTTGAGCGACTGGGGTGTCTCATTTTACGGAGAGCCTTCGCTTCTATCTGACGGATTCTCTCACGGGTGATATTGAATTCCTGTCCTACCTCTTCAAGAGTTCTTGTTCTGCCGTCAATAAGTCCGAAACGAAGCTTTAAAACCATTTCCTCTCTTGGTGTGAGTGTATGAAGAACCTCTCCTATCTGCTCTCTGAGGATATGGTAGGATGCTTCGTCAACGGGAGTCGGGGTATCATCGTCGGGAATAAAATCGCTGAGGTGGCTGTCATCCGCTTCACCGATAGGAGTCTCAAGAGAAACGGGATCCTGCGATATTTTCATGACTTCCCTTACTTTTTCGGGATTCATGCCTATATCTGCGGCTATTTCCTCCGAGGTTGCTTCCCTGCCGTAGGTTTGAAGAAGCTCTCTCTGGCTACGCGACACCTTATGAATGGTTTCTACCATGTGTACCGGTATTCTTATTGTGCGAGACTGATCTGCTATAGCTCTGCTTATCGCCTGACGTATCCACCATGTTGCGTAGGTCGAGAATTTGTAACCCTTTGTATAGTCAAATTTTTCGACAGCCTTGAGAAGTCCGAGATTTCCCTCCTGAATCAGGTCAAGAAGAAACATTCCCTTACCCATATAACGCTTTGCGATACTTACGACAAGACGAAGATTAGACTCTACAAGGCGATTTTTTGCCTCCTCGTCACCCTCATACATTCTTTTCGCAAGCTCTGTTTCCGTTTCGAGGTCAAGCAGCGGTATCTGACCTATTTCCTTGAGATACATTCTGACGGGATCTTCTATTTGCAGACCCTCCTGAGCAAGAATCTTTGTCATCTCCTCGGCAGAATTAAATCTGCTTACATCGGAGCTTATTTCTTCAAGCTCTTCGGGGTCAATCAGACTGACTACATCCTGTCCTTCCTTTTCAAATTCTTCGTATTCCTCCTCGAGAGTGTTTTTAAAGCCTTCAAGCTCGATTTCAATATCGTCCTCTCTCAGAGTATCACTTTCCGAATCCTTTATCGTTTGGTCGATTATTTTTTCCGAATCTGTACCGTACATTATTTTCCTCCGTTTCATACCGCCATATGCGGTTGTATCCTAATGCAGTCACTCCCCCAATTGAAGTATAACAATAAAATCAGTTAACGTCGTTTAAGAAGCCCTTGAGCGGTTTCGATCTGCTCTGATGTCTGAGCTTACGGAGAGCCTTTGCTTCTATCTGACGTATTCTTTCTCTTGTGATATTAAATTCCTTACCCACTTCTTCAAGAGTTCTGGTTCTGCCGTCTTCGAGACCGAAACGAAGCTTTATTACCATTTCCTCTCTGGGAGTAAGGGTGTGAAGAACCTTATTGAGCTGTTCTCTGAGAAGCTGGTAGGAAACGGCTTCTGCGGGTGTGGGAGATGAATCATCGGGAATGAAGTCTCCGAGATGGCTGTCATCCTCCTCACCTATAGGCGTTTCGAGAGATACGGGATCCTGAGAAGCTTTCATTATTTCTCTAACCTTATCCGCACTCATGCCGAGCTTTTCTGCGATTTCGTCCGTTGTGGGTTCTCTGCCGTATTCCTGAAGAAGCTGTCTGGAGGCACGGGAAACACGATGGATTGTTTCAACCATGTGTACGGGTATACGAATCGTTCTTGCCTGATCCGCAATTGCTCTTGTTATCGCCTGGCGTATCCACCATGTTGCGTAGGTCGAGAATTTGTAACCCTTTGTATAGTCGAATTTATCGACAGCCTTCATAAGACCGAGGTTTCCTTCCTGAATAAGGTCAAGGAAATACATACCTCTGCCGACGTGCTTCTTTGCAATACTTACTACAAGTCTGAGGTTTGCTTCTACAAGCTCATTTTTCGCATCCTGATCTCCGAGAGCGATTCTTTCGGCAAGATATGTTTCTCTTTCGGGGTCAAGAAGCGGAATTTTACCTATATCTTTAAGATACATTCTTACCGGGTCATCAATAGCGACACCTTCCTCTGAAAGGAATTTGTCTATATCCTCACTGTCTTCAACATCCTCTTCGGTTTCGGGAACTATATCGTAGCTGCTGCCGACACCGCTGTCATCGCTGTTATCCATATAGTTCGTTATCTCAATTCCGCTTCCCTCGAGAGCTTCGTAGACCTTGTCTATTTTGTCAACATCAAAGCCCGAATATTCGAGAGCTTCCAGAATATCGTTATTTGACAATGAGCCCTGGGACTTTCCTTTTTCTATAAGCCCCTGCACGTCTACTTTCTTTTTGTTGTCCATAGATAAACCTCTTGTTTGGTATGTAGTATTGTATTTTACTTGCGTTTCATGCCGTTTCTTCTTTCGGCAAGAATATCTTCAAGTGTTTTTTCTTCTTTTTTGTCGGAATTTTCTTCACGCAATGCCTTAACATAGGAATCAAACGTAATGTCGTCTCCCGTTTTCAGCTCATTTCGCCTTGCTATCATTCCGTAAACTCGGGATACCTCTTCCTGAGTGAACTCCTCGTTCAGCATTCCGGGGTTAAATCCGTCTCCCTTACAGTTTTCGGAGGCATAGGTAAACAGTCTTTTGCCAAGCTCTGTGAAGAAATCGTCTTCCGAGAGTGCTTTTCCGTCAACGGTTCTTGTTATATACTCGTTTTTCACAAGAAGCATACCGAGTATTTCTTCTTCAAGTCGTGCCGTTTTCGGATTCTTTGCGTAATCTGGATTGACACGGACATCCATACCCATTGTTATACGGATAAGCTCTCCGCGTCTCTTTTTGTTACCCTCACGCTGATTATATCTTCGCTTTGCCTCAACATCGTTTCTTATACTTGCGGAGGCAATTCCGAATTCTGCGGCGGCTTTGGATATATAAATATCACGTTCGACGCTTGAATATATATCCGCTATATATGCCGCAACCTCGGAGACTGCTTTTATCTTTTCTTCGTCTCTGTCGAGGGAATATTTTCCACGCACTTCGTCAAGCTTAAAATCGAACTTACTTCGGCTTCCTTTTATCAGCTTTTCAAACTCTGCCGCACCGTTCTTTTTAATGAATTCATCGGGGTCTTTTGCACCCGTCATTTTCAGAACCTTTGCTTCCACGCCTGCACTGTCAAGTATACCGATAGCACGTTCGGCGGCCTTTTGACCTGCTTCATCGCTGTCGTATGATAAGATAACCTTGTCCGTATATTTCTTAATAACTCTCGCCTGCTCGGATGTAAAAGCGGTTCCGAGTGAAGCTACTGCCATTCCGAAGCCTGCGGCATGGAGTGCGATAACATCCATGTATCCTTCGCAAATAATGAAATATCCGTCCTTTGTGTTTTTCGCATAGTTTAAAGCATAGAGATTCTTTGTCTTTTTAAAGGCAGGTGTATCGGAGGTATTAAGATACTTTCTGTCGGATTTTGACGAGTCAACGATTCTTCCGCCGAATGCGATTACATTTCCCGACACGTCAATTATCGGAAACATAACTCGACCGCGGAAATAGTCATACAGACCGTGTTCGCCCTTACCGCCGAGATATGCGACATTTATCTCCTCTTCGCTAAAGCCGAGAGACAGAAGATGCTTACTCAGCAGGTTTCCTCTTTCGGGAGAATAACCGAGACCGAATCGTTTGATTGTTGCAACGGACAGCTGTCGATCCGCAAGGTATTGTCTGCCTGCCGCACCCATTACGTCATCAAAGAGCATACTTCTGTAGAATTTTGCCGCTTCGAGATTCATTGCAAGGACTCTCGATCGTGACGGACCTGAGTTTTTCTGATAGCTGTCATCAAATTCGGGGAGGTCTATTCCGGCTCGTTTAGCCAAAGCCTCGACCGCCGAAACGTAATCGAGATTCTCGGCACGCATGACGAACGATATAACATCTCCTGCGGCTCCGCATCCAAAGCAATAAAAGCTCTGTGTTCCCGGATAAACGGTAAATGAAGGTGTTTTTTCACTGTGAAAAGGACAAAGTCCCTTCAAATTCGTTCCTGCTTTTTTCAGGGTAACGTAAGAGGATATCACTCCTTCAATATCGCATCTGTATCGTATATCTTCGATAATATTGGCAGGTATCAAATCGTGCTTCCTCCTCTCTACGTCAATTCCCGACATCCGATTAAACTATGTGTGCAATTTTCTTTTTCAATAAAAGATTTCGCGTATATTTTCGGT